>CAZAVX010000094.1:0-10686 GCA_964488835.1 uncultured Iamiaceae bacterium
GCGTCGTGTCGGGGGTGCTCGTGGTGGTCGGCGCGGCCGCCTGGTCGAAGCTGCCGGGCTCGGCCGTGCAGCCCGCCACCGGCAGGTCGAGCTCGTCGTCGGGGTCGACGTACTCGCGGAGCACCCACACGCGGTCGTCGAGGTTGTCGGGGTTGCGGACCTGGAGCCACTCACCCGACTCGTCGAGCCCGGTGACGAGCACCCGGTCGCCGTGGTGGAACTGTCCCCCCGCGTCGGTGGCCGGGCACGAGTAGTAGGTGAGCGCACCGCTCGCCAGGCTGGCGGCACCTCGGGATCCCCCGAAGACCGCACCCGAATAGCCGAGCCCCACGCCGAGGGCCCCGGCGGCGACGGCGCCGCCGATCCCCAGGGCGATCCAGAGTCGGTTGATCATGCGAATCCTCCGTCCACGGACGATGACGCGGGCGAGCATCTCGTCCCGCGGCGTGGGGGCGGGCCACTGCTCAGACATCGGCCACCACCCCCTCGACGTCGATGGGCACCTCGGCACCGAGACGGCTGCGCAACGCGGCGAGCCCCCGGTGCAGGTGTGTCTTCACCGACCCGGTCGACACCCTGAGCGCCGCCGCGGTCTCGGCTTCGGAGAGCCCGGCGAGGTGTCGCAACGCCACGACTTCCCGCTGACGCTTGGGAAGTCGGGCCATCGCCTCGACCAGGGCCAGGCGCACCGCCACGTCGTCGTCCTCGCGGGCTTCCTCTCGCATCGCGGCGTCGGTCATCCGACTCCGCGACCGGGCGACGTCGAGCGACAGGTTGGTGGCAACCCGGACGATCCACCCCTCACGCCAGGGTTGATCACCGATCTTTCGCCAATGGGCGAACGCTCTGGCCATGGTCTCGGCGGCGACATCCTCAGCCGTGGTCGGATCACCGAGGACCCGTCGGGCGACACGGAACGCGCGGCCGAACAGGCCGTCGAAGGCCTCCTCGAATGATTCCGGCGCCCGCATGGTGGATGTCACATCCTGTAGACGGCGAGCCCCCTGCTCGCGTTGACACGAGTCTGCACGACCCCACCGACGAGGGTCGGGATGCCCCCGACCCGGGTGCCTCGCCTCGCCCCTCCGACCTCACTCCGCGGGCTCGGCCTCCACGGCCGTGCCCGCCGGCACCTTGAGCCCGATCACCCACTCGGCCGACTTCGGCACCGAGCCGGCCACCACCTCGGCGCGTCCGCCCGACGCGGCGAGGAGCGGGAAGAACTCGCTGTCGTCCTCGTCGAACTCGCCGGTGGCGATCACCTCGACGGTGGCGCCGGCCTCGATGAGGCGCGCCATGTCGGTGGCGACCAGGCCGAACCCCATCTCCCGCGTCACCTCGCCGCCCGCGCCGCCGTGGCTCTCCTCCTTCTCCTCGGTACTCCGGGGCAGGCCGTAGACGTTCGCCCGGCCGAGCAGGTGGACGAACCGCTCGGCACCGAACGCGTTGAGCTCCTCCTTCTCCGAGACCATCAGCGCGAGGCGGATGCCGAGGATGTCGACGGTCTCCGCCAGGTCCTTGTGGGCGAGGCGGCCGTTGTAGACGAGCAGTCCGGCCTGGCGGGCCTCGTGGATCTGCTGGTCGTCGGTGGTGACCATCAACACCTGCACGTCGACCTGCTGGAGACGTTGCCCGAGCGCCACCGCCCAGGGCGGCGCGCCGACGATGGCGACGCCGGTGGGGTCGGGCACGTTCACGTGGAGACGCCGGGCGAGCCATCCGGCGGTGGGCGCGTAGATGACGACGGTGCCCGCGACCACGACGAAGGTGAGGGCCGCGAGGTCGCCGGCCCCCTCGACGCCCGCCTCCTGGAGCTTGAGGGAGAAGAGGGCCGACACCGACGCGGCGACGATGCCGCGGGGCGCGAGGCCCGCGAGGAAGAACCGCTCGTTGCGGGTGAGCTTCGAGCCGAACGTGGAGGCGGCCACCGCCAGCGGCCTGCCCACCACGACGAGGACGGCGAGGACCCCGAGACCCGGCAGGAGGTTGTCGGACAGCTCGGAGGCCTCCACCCGGGCGCCGAGCAGCACGAAGATGCTGCCGATCAGCAGCACCCCGATGGCTTCCTGGAACTCGACGACGTGACGGACGGGCGCGCGCCGCTGGTTGGCGAGCGCGATGCCGAGCACCGTCGCGGCGAACAGCCCCGCCTCGCCACGGAAGTGGTTCGACGCGGCGAAGGCGGCGAGCACCGCCGCGATGATGACCGGGTTCTGGATGTGGTCGGGCACGAGGCGATGGCCGAGCGCCCACGAGAGGACGGCGGCGGTGGCCAGACCGATGCCGATGCCCACCGAAGCGGTGATGAGCACCTGGACCGCGATGTGTGCCGGCCCCTCCCCCGCGAGCACGGCCACCTCGAGCATGACGATGGCGAGCGTCGCACCGACGGCGTCGATCCAGATGCCCTCCCATCGCAACACCCGGGCGATGCGCGGCCGGAGCCTCGTCTGACGCAGCAGCGGGAGGATCACCGTCGGGCCGGTGACGGTCATGATCCCCCCGAACACCAGCGCCACCTCGACCGGGAGACCGCCGACGGTGAGCGCGGCGACGGTGGCGACGGCGAAGGTGACGAGGACGCCCACGCTGAGGAGCCGGGCGAGGACCGAGCGCCACGACCCGAGCTCGGAGAGGTGGAGGCCGAGCCCGCCCTCGAAGAGGACGAGCCCCACGCCCATCGACACGGAGGGGAAGAGGAGGTCGCCGAGCAGCTCGTCGGGGTCGAGCAGGTCGAGGCCGGGGCCGGCCGCGAGCCCGACGCCGAGCAGGAGGAGGATGGCGGGGATGCGCAGCCGTGTCGCGACGAGCTGCGCGAACACGCCGAGCACGACGACGGTGGCGAGGGCAACGACGGGATCGTCCATGGGTCCACGGGGAGGGTACGGGGGTCCCCGCGAGGCTAGGTCCCCGGCGCTGAGTCAGTGGTCACACCCACGACATTCGGGTGGTCGGCGGTCGTAGCGTCACCCCATCGGAGGGGACCGAACCGAGGGGGCTGTCACATGCAGTTCGCAGTCGAAGCACGCGGCCTGGTGAAGCGCTATGGGTCGACCACCGCGCTCGGCGGGGTCGACGTCGAGGTACCGGTGGGCACGATCACCGCGATCCTCGGGCCGAACGGCGCGGGGAAGACCACCACCGTCCGCATCCTCACGACGCTGAGCCGGCCCGACGAGGGCTGGGCGCGGGTGGCCGGCCACGACGTGGTGAGCGAGGCGACCGAGGTGCGGCGGCGCATCGGGCTGACCGCCCAGGACGCGACGGTCGACCCGCTGCTCACCGGCCGGGAGAACCTCGTGATGGTCGGCCAGCTCCACCAGCTGTCCCGCCGCGAGGCGCGGCGGCGCGCCGACGAGCTGCTCCACCAGTTCGCGCTCGCCGATGCCGGCGACCGTCCCGTCGGTGGCTACTCGGGTGGCATGCGTCGGCGGCTCGACCTCGCCGCGACCCTCGTCTCCCACCCCGAGGTGCTGTTCCTCGACGAGCCCACCACGGGCCTCGACCCGCGGGCGCGCAGCGACCTGTGGCAGGTGCTCGAGGGGCTCGTCGACGGGGGCACCACGATCCTCCTCACCACCCAGTACCTCGAGGAAGCCGACCACCTCGCCGACGAGATCTTCGTCGTCGACCACGGCTCGGTCATCGCCCGGGGCGACTCCCGCAGCCTGAAGCGACAGGTCGGCGGCGACCAGCTCGGACTCGTGGTGTCCGACGCGTCCCACCTCGACGCCGCCGTGGCGATCCTCGCCCGGGCCACCGGATCGACGCCGGTCGTCGACACCCCCGCCCGCTCGGCCACGGCCCAGACCACCGACGGGGTGCAGGCCCTCGGCGTCGCCGCCACCGAGCTGGCGGCCGCCGGCATCGCGGTCGACGACCTCGGGGTCCACCAGCCCACCCTCGACGAGGTCTTCCTCGTCCTCACCGGCCTACCGATCGATGCCGGACCCGACCCGGCAGCCGATGCACCGATGGAGGTGCACCCATGAGCAGCGTCACCGTCCCCGCGATCGCCACCGCTCCGATGGAGCGGGTGCTGCCCCCGCCACGGGGCCTCGCCCACGACATCTGGGTCATCGCCAAGCGCGGCGTGCTCCACATGCGCCGCCAGCCCGAACAGCTCACCGACGCGACGATCCAGCCGGTGATGTTCGTCGTCCTCTTCGCCTACGTGTTCGGCGGGGCGATCACCGTGCCGGGCGAGGGCAGCTACCGGGAGTTCCTGATGGGCGGCATCTTCGCCCAGACCCTCGTGTTCAGCGCCTTCGGCGTCGCGCTCAGCCTCGCGAACGACCGCAAGAACCAGGCGATCGACCGGTTCCGCTCCCTGCCCATCGCCCGGGGCGCCATCCTCGGCGGGCACGCGGTGGCGAGCGTGCTGAAGGCGCTGCTGCCCATCACGATCATGTCGGTGGTCGGCTACCTCGTCGGCTGGCGCATCCACGGGAGCCTCGCCGACGCCGCGCTCGCCTATGTGATCATGGTCAGCTTCGCGTTCGCGATGGTGTGGATCGGCGTGCTGATCGGCAGCCTCGTCCCCACCCCGGAGGGCGCGACCGGCGTCGCGTTCGTCGTCCTCTTCCCCTTCAGCTTCATCGCGAGCACGTTCGTGCCGGTCACGACGATGCCCGGGCCGCTCCGCGCCGTCGCCCAGTGGAACCCGGCCTCCACGCTCTCGGACTCCACCCGCCAACTCTTCGGCAACCCCTACACGCCGGCGGGCCCTGACGCACCGTGGTCGATGGCCAACCCGCAGCTCTACACCCTCCTGTGGGTCGTCGCCGTCGTCGCCGTCTGCGCGCCACTGGCCGCCCGCGCCTACGCCCGCTCGATCGAGTCGTGAGCCCGGGCCGGGGCGGACGGTGGAGTCCGCCCCGGGCCGATGTCCGAGTCCGGCTCGCCCCGGATGGTGGAGTCCGCCCTGCGGGCCGGTAGGGTCTGGCGGTCCCACCGGCGGTGGGACCTGCGCCGGCACCGTGCCGGTGGGTCACGTTCGGGAGTACCCCGGTCGAGGCCGCCACAGAGCGACCCCCTGGGAGTCACCGAATGTCCACCACCCACCTCGCCGCGCCGTCGCGCGCCACCGACGCCGAACCCGGCGCCGTCACCTTCGCCGAGCTCGGCGTGCCGCAGGGCATCGCCGACCGGCTCCGCCACCGCGGGATCGTCGAGGCGTTCCCGATCCAGGCCGCCACCCTCGCCGACGCGCTCGGCGGCCGTGACGTCTCGGGCAAGGCACCCACCGGCTCGGGCAAGACGATCGCGTTCGGCATCCCCCTGGTCGCCGGCGTGCGCGACGCGGCGCCCCGCCGTCCCCGCGGCCTGGTGCTCGTGCCCACCCGCGAGCTCGCCACCCAGGTGGCCGAGGAGCTGATCGCCCTCGGCGGCCGGAACGGGCCCCGGGTCGCCACGTTCTTCGGCGGCGTGGGCTTCGGGCCCCAGCTGAAGGCCCTCGCCCGCGGTGTCGACATCGCCGTTGCGTGCCCCGGCCGCCTCGCCGACCTCGTGAACCAGAACGAGATCCGACTCGACGACGTCGAGATGGTGGTGCTCGACGAGGCCGACCGCATGGCCGACATGGGCTTCCTCCCCGAGGTGCGGCGCCTCCTCGACCGCACCCCCGAGGACCGCCAGACGCTCCTGTTCTCCGCCACCCTCGACGGGGCGGTCGACGTCCTCGTCCGCCGCTACCAGCGCGACCCCGTCCGACACGAGCACGTCGTCGACGAGGAGACCCCCACCAGCCGCCACGAGTTCTGGGCCGTCGAGCGGCCCGACCGGGTCTCGGTCACCGCCCGCCTCGTCGCGAGCGAGTGGCCGGCCGTCGTGTTCTGCCGCACCCGCCGGGGCGCCGACCGGGTGGCCAAGCAGCTCGCCCGCGAGGGCGTCGCCGCGGTGGCCATCCACGGCGATCGCACCCAGGCCCAGCGCGAGCGGGCGCTCGCCCAGTTCGCGTCGGGCCGCGCCCAGGCGCTCGTCGCCACCGACGTCGCCGCCCGCGGCATCCACGTCGACGACGTGCGCGCCGTCGTGCACTTCGACATCCCCGCCGACGAGAAGGACTACGTCCACCGCTCCGGTCGCACCGGTCGCGCCGGCACCACCGGCCTCGTCGTCTCGCTCGTCCCCGCCGAGCAGAAGAAGGAGGTGACACGCCTCCAGCGCACCCTCGGGATGCCCCGCGGCGTCACCGCCCCCGCCCTCGACGATCTCGGCCCCGCCCGACCCGCGCCGCCCGAGCCCACCCCCGCTCCCGAGGCCCGGCAGCGCGCCTCCTCGCCCGGCCGGAAGCAGGGCCCGCGTGCGAACAACGGCCCTCGTTCGAACGACCGTCGTCGCTCGAGCAAGGGCCCACGCGCGAACCAGGCACCCCGCCGGCCACGCAGTGGTGGACGACGAGGTGCCCGGTCCGACAGCACACGTCAGGGTCGTTGAAGGTCGGTCAGACGGCGTCCACCCCCACCTCGCCGGTGCGGATCCGCACCAGCTGGTCGACGGCGGTCACCCAGATCTTCCCGTCGCCGATCTTCTCGGTGCGGGCCGACTCGGCGATGACCGAGACCACCCGGTCGACGTCGGGGTCGTCGACGACGATCTCGAGCTTCACCTTCGGCAGGAAGTCCACCTTGTACTCCGCGCCGCGGTAGGTCTCGGTGTGGCCGCCCTGGCGGCCGAAGCCCTTGACCTCGCTGATGGTGATGCCCTGGACGCCGGCACTGCGAAGGGCGTCCTTCACCTCGTCGAGCATGTGGGGCTTGATGATGGCGGTGATGAGCTGCATGGCGACCTCCTACGGAGCCGACGGGCTGGAGAGGGTGGCGAGGACGTCGGGTCCGTAGCCCGGGGCACCGAACTCGGTGACGTCGAGGCCCTCGATCTCGTGCTCCGGGGAGACACGGAGGATGCCGGCGGCCTTGAGCGCCCCGAAGAGCGCCAGGCTGACGGTCATCACGAAGGCGAAGACCGCGACCACGCCGACGAGCTGGTCGACGAGGAGCTCCGCCCCACCGCCGAAGAACAGACCGGCAGGACCTTCGCCGAGGAACGAGGCGTCGGGGTTGGCGAAGAGGCCGACGGCGATCGTGCCCCAGGCGCCGCACACGCCGTGGACCGAGATGGCACCGACCGGGTCGTCGATGCGGATCCGGTCGAAGCCGAGCACCGCGAGGACGACGATCACGCCGCCGACGAGGCCGGCGAGGGTCGACATCCAACCGTCGAGGGCACCGGCACCGGCGGTGATGGCGACGAGGCCACCGAGGATGCCGTTGCCGACCATCGACACGTCGGGCTTCTTCATGATCGCCCAGCTGGTGAGGAGCGCCGTGAAGCCACCACCACAGGCCGCCATCAGGGTGTTGACGGCGACGCGAGGCACCTCGATGTCGGCCGCGAGCTCAGAGCCCGGGTTGAACCCGAACCACCCGACCAGGAGGATGAACACACCGGTGATGGCGAGCACGAGGTTGTGGCCGGGGATGGCCCGCGGGGTGCCGTCGGGGGCGTACTTCCCGATGCGGGGACCCATGACGATCACCGCGGCGAGGGCCGCCCAGGCGCCGACCGAGTGCACGATGGTGGAACCGGCGAAATCGACGAAGCCGAGCTCGGAGAGCCAGCCGCCGCCCCACTGCCAGTTCACGACGATCGGGTAGATGACCGCCGTGATCACCGCGGTGTACACGAGGTAGCCGCTGAACTTCGCCCGGCCGGCGAGCGCTCCGGACACGATCGTCGCAGCGACGGCGGCGAACGCAGCCTGGAAGAAGAAGTCGACCGGCAGCATCAGCGAGTAGTCGCTCGTCGGTGCGGCGCCGTAGCCGCCCCACAGCCACGAGAAGCCGATGATGCTCTCGCCGCTGTAGGCGATGTGATAGCCGACGAGTGCGAACAGCAGGATGCCGAGGCACATGTCCATCACGTTCTTCATGAGGATCGACGCCACGTTCTTCGCCGACGTGAGCCCGGCCTCGACGAGCGCGAAGCCCGCCTGCATGAAGAGGACGAGACACGCACAGATGAACACGAAGATGTTGTCGAGGATCATCTGCGTGTCGTCGAGCGGGATGTCGACCGCTTCCTGGGCGCCCACCGGGGAGGCCCCGAGCAGCAGTGCTGCGGAGACCACCCCCAGTGTCGCAAGTACCTTCCGTCTCATTGCTCCTCCTCGACGCCACCTCTGCGGGCGTCTGATCTGACTGGTTGCTGAACCTAAA
Source organism: uncultured Iamiaceae bacterium (assembly GCA_964488835.1). Classification (GTDB taxonomy): domain Bacteria; phylum Actinomycetota; class Acidimicrobiia; order Acidimicrobiales; family SKKL01; genus SKKL01. The sequence continues at coordinate 8,220 of CAZAVX010000094.1, forward strand.
GAGCCGCCGTTTCGCGCCCGTGTGCTGCGTGTTACGCCTCGCTCACCCCTTCCTGACGGGAATCTGACGGCATCCCTCCGTCGCCCGACGCCGACTCGAGGACATAGCCCCGCGACCGGACGGTGCGGATCACCAGATCGAGCGGGTCGACCCGCCGACGCAACCGCAGGACATGGACGTCGAGGGCGTTGCGACCCGGGGCCCCCTCGGGCCAGCCGGCCCGGCCGAGCACCTCGCGGCTCACCACCGCACCGAACCGCTCGAGGAGCGCGGCGGTGAGACGAGCCTCGACCGGGGGTAGCGCGACCCACCGGCCGTTCGCCTTGAGGACCCCGTCCTCGTCGAGGGTCGGTGGGGCCGGCTGTTGGGCCGACGCCCGCTGTTCGAGGGCGGCGACCCGGGCCGCGAGATCCGACTCGTCGGCCGGCAGGCGGATCCAATCCTCGAGGAGGTCGACGCTCGTCGGCGCCGGCGCGGCCTCGTCGAGCACCAGCAACCGGGGCCGACCCGACCTCCGCAACTCCTCCCGACGGTCTCGTTCCTGGGGCCACCGCACGAGCACCACGTCCATGGCGGCGACGGTACGGAGCCACTGTTTCCCGACTGTTTCGAGGTCGTGAACACGCGACAGCAAGGCGACAGCTACCGCTCGACTACCGCTCGACCACCCCCGGCCGCCCGCGAGCGCACGGTCGCGCACTTCGAACGCGCGCAGCCGAACGACTACCGTCGGCGCTGATGAGCACCGCCACTGACACGCCCGACGCCACCGAGGCTTCCACCTCGCGCCGTGTGCGTCCCCACCACATCGCCATCTTCGTCGGCGTGGCGATCGCTGCCACCGTCGTCCTCTCGGGCATCGCCTCGCTCACCTTCGCCTTCACCGACGACCACGAGGTGCAGCGCAAGGTCTTCGGCAACATCCCGAGCGGCGTGAAGCTGGCGTTCTACACGCTCACCCCGGTGCTGTTCGTCTACGGCGCGGTGCTGTTCTCCCAGCGGGTGAAGAACTGGGAGCGCGGCGGCCCCGACAAGCGGGCCACCACCAAGAAGAACATCGGTCGCCGGCTCAAGGACTTCCGCGCCGGCGTCTACATGCAGACCCTGCTGCGCGATCCCGCGGCCGGCGTCATGCACTCGCTCATCTACTTCAGCTTCCTCGTGCTCCTCGCCGTCACGGCCACCCTCGAGATCAACTACCAGCTCCCCGAGGGCCTCAAGTTCCTCCACGGCGACGTCTACCGCGCCTACGCGTTCATCGGCGACGCCGCGGGCCTCGCCCTCTTCGTCGGCGTGATGTGGGCCATCCTCCGCCGCTACGTGCAGCGGCCCTACCGCATCCGCATCAAGACCAAGCCCGAGCACATGGTGATCCTCGGCGTGTTCCTCGCCATCGCCGTCACCGGGTTCACCACCGAGATGTTCCGCATCGCCCTCGACGGCATGCCCGAGTTCGAGCGGTGGAGCTTCATCGGTTACCCGCTCGCCACCCTCGTCGAGAACAACGCGAACCTCGCCGGCTGGCACCAGTCGCAGTGGATCCTCCACGTCGCGTCGTTCTTCGCCTTCCTCGTCATCCTCCCGGTGACGATGCTGCGCCACATCTTCACCTCGCCGCTCAACATGTACCTGCGCGACCGCGAACGGCCCAAGGGCGCGATGAAGGCCATGCCGAACCTCATGGAGACCGAGCTCGAGAGCTTCGGCGCCTCCACCATCGAGGACTTCACCTGGAAGCAGCTGCTCGACACCGACGCCTGCACGATGTGCGGCCGCTGCACCTCCGTCTGTCCCGCCCACGCCACCGGCAAGCCGCTCGACCCCCGCGAGATCGTGCTGAAGACCGGCGAGGTCATGGCCGCCACCGGCACCCCGCCGGTGTCGCCCCCCATCGGCGTCGACAGCGAGATCACCATCGGCGCCAACTCGCTCTTCGAGCGCATCACCCCCGAAGAGGTGTGGGCCTGCACGAGCTGCAAGGCCTGCGACGAGATCTGCCCGGTCAACATCGAGATCCTCGACAAGATCCTCGACATGCGGCGCTACCTGTCGCTCATGGAGTCGAACTTCCCCACCGAGCTCGGCGGTGCGTACCGGGGCATGGAGAACTCGGGCAACCCGTGGGGCATGGGCCAGGGCGAGCGTGCCGACTGGGCGAAGGACCTCGAGGGTGTCGAGGTGCTCGATCCCTCCGACGCCTTCGACCACGAGTACCTCTACTGGGTCGGCTGCGCCGGGTCCTTCGACGACAAGAACAAGAAGGTCTCCCAGGCGATGGCCAAGCTGCTCCAGCGGGCGGGCATCGACTTCGCCATCCTCGGCCCCTCCGAGATGTGCACCGGCGACCCCGCCCGCCGTTCGGGCAACGAGTACATCTTCCAGATGCTCGCCATGCAGAACGTCGAGACGCTGAACGGCATGGGCGTGAAGAAGATCATCACGCAGTGCCCCCACTGCTTCAACACGC
>CAZAVX010000095.1:0-10210 GCA_964488835.1 uncultured Iamiaceae bacterium
CGACAGGCTCGTGGCCTGCGTCGACGACGCGATCCATGCGCATCCATCGGCACGTGCCCCGAGTCGCTGAACCCGTCTGGCGGGGTTGCTCATCGAGCGCCCTACCATCGCTGGGCGATGGACCCCCGTAGCTGGCTCGGTCTCGAGCCGACCCACAACCCCAACCGTTGGATGCTGCCGGTCACGCCCGGCATCAGCACGGGCGGTGGCTTCCTGTTCGGAGGCTGCGGCCTGGGAGCGGCGATCGCCGCGCTGGAGGGGACGACGGGCCGACCGCTGATCTGGGCCACCGCGCAGTATCTCTCCTACGCTCGTCCGCCGTCGATCGTCGACATCGACGTGCGTGTCGCGGTCGAGGGGAAGCAGGTGACCCAGGCCCGGGCCACCGCCTATGTGGCCGACACCGAGATCCTCACGGTGAACGCCGCCCTCGGCGAACGGCCCCTCGACGCGACCGGCGAGTGGGCCCAGCGCCCCGCGGTGCTGCCGCCCGAGGAGTGTCCGCCTCGACCGAAATGGCGACACGTCGACGGCGACTGGATCCACACCCGGCTCGAGGAGCGGGTGGCCCTTCCTGCCGCGGGCGGCGAGCACGATCCCAGGGTCGACGGCCGCAGCACGCTGTGGGTGCGGGTGCCCGAGGGCATCGACATGGGACCGGTCGCGCTCGCGATCCTCGGCGATTTCGTCCCCGGCGGCATCGGCGCGGCGTTGGGTCGCGACGCCGGCGGCAACAGCCTCGACAACACCATCCGCATCGTCCGCCCGGTTCCCACCGAGTGGGTACTGCTCGACATCCGGGTGCACGCCATCGCCAACGGGTTCGCCCACGGTCTCGTCCACCAGTGGGCCGAGGACGGCACGCTGCTCGCCACCGCCAGCCAGTCGACGATCGTGAGGGTCCGTGACTGACCACACCGAACCTACCGACGACCTCTGGGAAGCCAACGCCGGATGGTGGCAGGACGGCTTCTCGGAGGGCGCCGACCCGGAGTACGAGGAGCAGATTCTGCCGCTCGCCGCCGAGCTGCTCGCCGGCGCTGACCGGGTGCTCGACATCGGGTGCGGCGAGGGACAGATCTCCCGACTCGCGGTGGCGGGCGGCGCGTCGACGGTCGTCGGCGTCGACCCCACGTGGGCCCAGGTGACGGTGGCGGCCGAGCGGGGCGGGGGAGCGGCCTACGCCCGCGCGGGTGCCGCGCACCTCCCGTTCGCCGGCTCGTCGTTCGACGCCGCGGTGGCGTGTCTCGTCTTCGAGCACATCGAGGAGGTCGACGAGGCGATCGCGGAGGTGGCCAGGGTCCTCGTCGACGGCGGACGCTTCCTCTTCTTCCTCAACCATCCGCTGTTGCAGACCCCGAACAGCGGCTGGATCGACGACCAGATCCTCGACCCGCCCGAGCAGTACTGGCGGATCGGGGCCTACCTCGAGGAGGCGGCGACGATCGAGGAGGTCGAAAAGGGCGTGTTCATCCCCTTCATCCACCGGCCGCTCAGCCGCTACGTGAACGCCCTGGCCGACAACGGGCTGCTCCTCACCCGGATGCTCGAGCCGGCCCCGCCGCCGGGGTTCCTCGACCGGGCCACCGAGTACCGCGACGCGGCCACGATCCCACGCCTGCTCGTCCTCGTCACGACGAAGCACTGAGACCGAGGCACCCGGTCCGCGTCGACGGCGGCGGCTCACCCTAGAGTCGACCTCGTGGCTACGGGCAGGGCGGGGGAGCATCCCTCGAGCGAGTTCATCGTCATCGCCGGGCTCTCCGGGGCCGGCCGTAGCCTCGCGGCCGACCACCTCGAGGACCTCGGGTGGTTCGTCATCGACAACCTGCCGCCCCAGCTCATCCCCAAGGTCGCCGAGCTCGCGTCAGCGCCGGGCTCGGCGTTCAGCCGGGTCGTGCTCGTCGTGGGAACCGGGCCGGGCTTCGACGAGGTCCTCCCCGCCATCCGACAGGTACGATCGGGCGACACGCCGGTGCGCATCCTCTTCCTCGAGGCCGCCACCAACGTGCTCGTGCAGCGCTACGAGAGCAGCCGCCGGCGCCACCCGCTGAGCGACGAGCGCACCATCGTCGACGCCATCGAGCGCGAGCGGGTGCTGCTCGATCCCGTGAAGGCCGAGGCCGACGTCGTCGTCGACACGAGCGATCTCAACGTCCACCAGCTGCGCGACCGCATGGTCCGCCTCTTCGACGACGACTCGGATCCCCACGCACGCCTGCGCACGAGCGTCATGTCGTTCGGCTACAAGTACGGCGTCCCCCTCGACGTCGACATCGTCTTCGACTGCCGCTTCCTCCCGAACCCCCACTGGGTCGACGAGCTGCGGCCCAAGTCGGGGCTCGACGCCGAGGTGCGCGACTACGTGCTCGGCCAACCCGCCGCCGAAGAGTTCCTCGAGCGCCTCGACGCGGTCTTCGAGGTGGTCATCCCCCCGTTCGTGCACGAGGGGAAGAGCTACCTCACCGTCGCGCTCGGCTGTACCGGCGGGCGGCATCGGTCGGTCGCGCTCGCCGAGGCGTTGGCCGAGCGCATGGCCAGCCACGGGCTCACGCCCACCGTCACCCATCGAGACATCGACCGCTGAGCGCCCACGGAACGTGCCCATTGGCACGTTGGGTCGCGACGTGGTCGGATAGGACCATCTGACCCCCTAGGAGGACTCTGCCATGACAGTTCGCGTCGGGATCAACGGCTTCGGGCGCATCGGGCGCAACTTCTTCCGTGCGGCGAGGGAACAAGGCGTCGACATCGACTTCGTCGCCGTCAACGACCTCGGCGACAAGACCGTGATGGCCCACCTCCTCCAGTACGACTCGGTGATGGGCGAGCTCGACGCGAAGGTCGAGTCGAACGACGACGGTCTCGTGGTCGACGGCGACCAGCTGAAGGTGCTGAGCGAGCGCGACCCGGCCAACCTTCCGTGGGGCGATCTCGGTGTCGACGTCGTCATCGAGTCCACCGGCATCTTCACCGACCGCGACAAGGCCGCGCTCCACCTCGACGGTGGCGCCCCCTACGTGATCGTCTCCGCTCCGTCCTCGGGCGCCGACGCCACGTTCGTCGTCGGGGTCAACGACGACACCTTCGATCCGGAGGCCCACAAGGTCATCTCCAACGCGTCGTGCACCACCAACTGCTTCGTGCCGATGATCAAGGTGCTCGACGACGCGTTCGGCGTGGAGAAGGGCCTCATGACGACGGTGCACGCCTACACCGGCGACCAGATGCTCGTCGACGGCCCCCACAAGGACCTCCGCCGGGCCCGCGCCGCCGCCATCAACATCGTGCCCACCGGTACCGGCGCCGCCCGGGCAACCGGCCTGGTGCTCGAGTCGATGCAGGGCCGCCTCGACGGCACCTCGCTGCGCGTCCCCGTCCCCACCGGCTCGATCACCGACTTCGTCGGCATCCTCAGCAAGGACGTCACCGTCGACGAGGTGAACGAGGCCTACCGGGCTGCCGCCTCGAGTGGGCCGCTCGCCAACGTGCTCGCCTACAGCGAGGCCCCCATCGTGAGCAGCGACATCGTCGGCTCACCTGCCTCGTGCACCTTCGACGCGCCGCTCACCATGGCGATGGGCAACCTCGTGAAGGTGCTCGGCTGGTACGACAACGAGTGGGGCTACTCGAACCGGCTCGTCGACCTCGTCATGCGCGTCGGCGCCGCCAACCAGAGCTGATCTGGCCGTGTCGGTCCCACAACTCGAAGACCTCGGCGACCTGTCGGGCAGGCGCGTCCTCTTGCGCGCCGACTTCAACGTGCCCCTCCGCGACGGGGAGATCACCGACGACCTGCGCATCCGCGCGGCCCTGCCCACCATCCAGTGGTTGCAGGCCCAGGGCGCCACGGTCACCGCGTGCAGCCACCTCGGGCGCCCGAAGGGCGCGCCCGATCCCGCCTATTCGATGGCTCCGGTGCGCGAGCGTCTCGCCGAGCTCGCGCCTGGTGTCGAACTGCTCGAGAACCTGCGCTTCGACCCGGGCGAGACGGCCAACGATCCGGCGTTCGTCCAGAAGCTCATCGCGGGCCACGACGCGTACGTGAACGACGCGTTCGGGGCGTCGCACCGCGCCCACGCGTCGATCGTCGGCCCCCCGAAGTTCCTCCCGAGCGCCGCCGGGCGTCTCCTCGCCAAGGAGGTCGAGGTGCTCCTCGGCTTGCGCGACAACCCGGCGCGCCCGTTCGTCGCGGTGCTCGGCGGGTCGAAGGTCAGCGACAAGCTCGGCGTCATCGAGGCCCTGATGGGCGTCGTCGACACCCTGGTCATCGGGGGAGGGATGTGCTTCACGTTCCTCGCGGCCCAGGGGAACCAGGTCGGCGCGTCGCTCCTCGAAGAGGACCAGATCGACACGTGTCGTCGCCTCCTCGAGTCGGGCAAGATCCACCTGCCCTCCGACATCACCGCGCTCGGCCCCGGCGGCAAGATCGGCGATCCCGAGGCCGGGGGAGAGGTGCGCCAGGCGGGCACGAGCCTGCCCGACGGATGGATGGGCCTCGACATCGGGCCGGGCACCGCCGCCGAGTTCACCGACGTCATCAGCGAGGCCCGCACCGTCTTCTGGAACGGACCGATGGGTGTCTTCGAGGACCCGCGCTTCGCGGCCGGCACCCGCACCGTCGCCCAGGCGGTCGCCGAGTGCCGGGGTTTCACCGTCGTCGGCGGGGGCGACTCCGCCGCTGCGGTCGCCGAGTTCGGCCTCGCGGGCGAGATCGACCACATCTCCACCGGTGGGGGAGCGTCCCTCGAGCTGCTCGAGCAGGGCGACCTCCCCGGTCTCGACGCGTTGCGAGGAGCACCGAATGCCTGAGGCGCGCCGTCCGCTCATCAGCGGCAACTGGAAGATGCACCACAACCACTTCGAGGCGATCCAGACCGTCCAGAAGCTGAGCTACCGGCTCACCAAGGACGACTACGAAGCCGTCGATGTCTCGGTGCACCCACCCTTCACCGACCTGCGGTCGATCCAGACCCTGCTCCAGTCCGAGAAGATCCCGATCCTCCTCGGCGCGCAGCACTGCCACTGGGAGGAGAAGGGCGCGTTCACCGGCGAGGTGGCGCCCGGCATGCTCGCGAAGCTCGACGTCGCGTACGTCATCGCCGGGCACTCCGAGCGTCGTGAGCTGTTCGGCGAGACCGACGAGATGGTGAACAAGAAGGTGAAGGCGATCCTCGCCCAGGGCATGACGCCGATCCTCTGTGTGGGCGAGACCCTCGACGAGCGCGAGGCCGGCGACACCGACGCCAAGGTGTCCGGTCAGGTCACCGCAGGCCTCGCCGGGGTGAAGGCCGAACAGGTGGCCGGCCTCGTCATCGCCTACGAGCCGATCTGGGCGATCGGCACCGGTCGCACCGCGACACCCGAGGACGCCCAGGCCACCTGTGCGGTGGTGCGTGCGACGGTCGCCGACCGCTTCGGTGCCGATGCCGCGGCCGCGGTGCGCATCCAGTACGGGGGCTCGGTGAAGCCCTCGAACGCGGGGGAGCTGATGGCTCAGCCCGACATCGACGGGGCGCTCGTCGGGGGCGCGAGCCTCGACGCGGACGACTTCGCTCGCATCGTCCAGTACCGCCTCGGCGACTGAGAATCACTGAGAATCAGCCCAATAACGCATCGGCTGAGTCCTGTCAACGTCTCACACTGTGGGATTCGGCCGGTGCGTGCGCGCGGCGCGGACTGGCGACATCGCCACGCGACGTGGTGCTACCGTCGCTCCGGTTAATGCATGGGCCGTACGCCGTACGGCCCCCCACACCCTCCGGCCCGGGCTGGTCGGTGGGTCGTCCGTTGACCCCAACGAAAGCGAGCTCCTTACGTGCGCACCAACCGGCTTCTGAAGCTACTGGCCATGTTGCTCGCCTTCTCCCTCGTCGCAGCTGCCTGTGGTGGCGACGACGACGGAGCAGGCGGCGAGACTGGCGACGACAGCCCCGGCACCACCTCTGGGGGCCCCGATCCAGAGGGCAACACCGGTGGCACCCTCATCTGGGTGCACGAGCAGGAGCCCTCCGACATGCACCTCGACGACCCGGAGAACAACCTCTCGATCACCTCCTGGATCCTCCAGTCGATGGTCGAGGGCCTCTACGGCGTCTCGTCGGAGACCGAGTTCATCCCCGAGCTCCTCGATGGTGAGGGCGAGGTCGTCGAGAACGACGACGGCACCGTCACCATCAACTACACGCTCCGTGACGGCCTCTCGTGGTCCGACGGTGAGCCCCTCACCTCCGCCGACGTCGAGTTCTGGTACCAGATCGTCACCGAGGGCTGCGAGCTCGACGACGACGGCTCGATCAACGACGACGGCGAAGGCTGTGTCTACCTGTACGGCTCCCGTCAGGGCTACGACATGATCAGCGACTTCGAGGTCGTCAGCGACACCGAGTTCAACATCACCTTCGTGTCGTTCTTCGCCGGCTGGAAGGCGCTGTTCAACCGTGTCTACGCCAAGCACGGCTTCGGCGAGGGCGCGACGGCCGCCGACGTGAACGACATGCTCCGCGAGTTCCGCGGCCCCGACGGCGATCCGCTGCCGTCCTCGGGCCCGATGGTGTTCGACAACTGGGAGCGTGGCTCGCGGATGACCCTCGTCCGCAACGAGAACTACCACGGCTCGGTCAGCCCCGAGGTGAAGAACCCCGGCGTCGCCTACATCGACGGCGTCGAGATCCAGTTCGTCGCCGACACCGACACCCAGGTGAATGCCCTCCTCGCCGAGGAAGCGCACATCATCATGACCCAGCCCCAGACCCAGTTCGAGCAGCTGGCGTCGTCCGACATCTTCACCGTCGCCTCGAGCGCCGGTCCGGTGTACGAGCACTGGGGCTTCAACACCCTCAACCCGCACCTGGCCAAGTCCGAGGTTCGTGAGGCCATCGCCTACGCGCTCGACAAGAGCGAGGTCATCGAGGGTCTCTACGCCCCGCTGTTCGGCGATCTGCTGCCCCTCGAGGGTCTCGGCAACACCTACTGGATGTCGAACCAGCCCGCCTACGAGGATCATCAGACCGAGTACCACGGCGCCCAGATCGAGCAGGCCCAGGCCAAGCTCGAGGAGGCTGGTTACACCCAGGGCTCCGACGGGGTCTACGAGCATCCCGAGGACGGTCGCCTGAGCCTGCGGGTCGGCACCACCGGCGGCAACAAGCTGCGTGAGGATCAGATCGAGATCATCCAGCAGCAGATGGCCGATGCCGGCATCGAGATCATCATCGACAACGTGCCGGGTGGCGGCTACTTCAGCGAGCGGGTGTTCCACCCCGACTCGGTGGCTGCCTCCACCTCCCAGGGCGCCGAGGGCGATCCCACCATCTGGGACATCACCCAGTTCGCCTGGGTCGGCGGCCCGTGGCCGGGCGGCAACACCACCGCCTACATCAGCGGCTCGGGCAACAACCCGTACGCCTTCTCGAACCCGGACTTCGACGCCAAGGCTCGCGAGTGCGAGACCATCATCGACGACGACGCCCGGGCCGACTGCTACAACGAGGCCGACAAGTACGTCACCACGTTGGAGATGGCCGACGACGGTCTGGTCGTCATTCCGATCACCCAGAAGCCGTCGTTCTTCGGGTACCTGTCGAGCCAGCTGGCCTCGGCGGGCATCGCTCCCGATGCGAACGACGCTGGTCCGATCGTCTACGTCATGGACTACCAGTTCCGCTGATCTGATTCGGGGTCCCCGCCGCCGCTTCGGTGGCGGGGACCCCGCGTCTCCGCCCGGCCGTGCTGACCTTTTCGATCCGACGCCTGCTCCTCGCGATCCCCGTGATCCTGGGAGCCACGATCATCGCCTTCACCGCGGTCGCGCTCAGCGGTGATCCCCTCGCCCGTCTCGCCACCTGCACGAACTGCAGCCAGTCGGCGTACGACATCATCATCGAGCGCCACAACCTCGACAAGAGCATCCCCGAGCGGTACCTGATGTGGCTCGGCGATGCCGTCCAGGGCGACCTCGGCAACGCCACCAGTCAGGGGGAGCGGCCCGTCTCGGAGATCCTGCCGGGACGTGTCGTCAACACCCTCTACCTGGCGGTGCCCGCGTTCCTCCTCACCGCCGTCGTCGCCCTCGGCCTCTCGGTCTGGTCGGCGTTACGCCAGTACAAGATCGACGACTACCTCATCACCGCGTTCAGCTACCTGGGGCTCGCGATGCCCACGTTCTTCTTCGGCATCGTGCTCCAGCAGTTCTGGGGCATCTGGGTGCCCGACTGGTTCGGCATCCGCCCCTTCCGGGTACAGGGCTTCCGTATCGAGTCGCTCGGCACCTACCTCAGCTACGCGACCCTCCCGATCGCCACCCTCGCCATCATCTTCGTCGCCGGCGAGAGCCGTCTCGGCCGCGCCGCGATCCTCGACTTGAAGAACGCCGACTTCATCCGCACGGCCCGCGCGAAGGGCGCCCCGGAGCGCCTCGTCGTGCGCCGGCACCTCGTCCGCAACGCGATGATCCCCGTCGCCACCGTGTGGGCCCTCGACGCCGCCGCCCTCATGGGCGGCGCCGTGGTCACCGAGAGCATCTTCTCCTGGCCCGGTCTCGGGCGCATGCTGATCGACGGGATCTTCGCCCAGGACCTCGACATGGTGATGGCCGTCGTCGTCACCCTCTCGATCCTCACGGTGCTCTTCAACCTCCTCGCCGACCTCACGTACGCGTGGCTCGACCCCAGGATCCGCTATGACTGATCACCGCACCGACGCCACCGCCGAGAGCCTCGGCGACGTGCGCGCCGACCGGCTCACCCCGGCGGTGGGCAGCGCAGGCGACATGGCCGTCGAGGTCGGCCACGTCGAAGCGGCCCGGCTCGAGGAGCTCGAGCTCGAAGAGCTGTCCCAGCGCCTCGCCGACGAGCCCGAGTCGCTCGGCAAGCAGGCCCGCCGGGCCTTCTTCCGCAACAAGCTCGCGGTCCTCGGCATCGTGATGCTCGTCTTCATGATCCTCCTCGCCATCATCGGGCCCTACCTCCGGCCCTTCGGCTTCGAGGAGCGCAACATCACCGCCCGCCTCCAGAGCCCCAACGCCGAACACTGGTTCGGCACCGACAACATCGGGCGCGACCAGTTCGTCCGGGCCACGCGCGGTGCCCGCACCTCGCTGCTCATCTCCGCCATCACCGCCACGATCTCGGTCACCGGCGGCGTGCTGCTCGGCGCCATCGCCGGCTACTTCCGCCGCTGGGTCGACTCCATCATCTCGTTCCTCACGAACCTGTTCATCGCCCTGCCGTTCTACGCGGTGCTGCTCGTGTTCGGTGTGAAGTACGGCGGCGAGCCCATCGCGATGGCGATCGTCATCTCACTGTTCGTGTGGACCCGCGCCGCCCGAATCGTCCGGTCGCAGTTCCTCTCCCTCGGCCAACAGGAGTTCGTCCAGGCCGCCCGTGCGGCAGGCGCGAGGTGGCACCGCATCATCTTCCGCCACATGCTCCCGCACTCGGTCGGGCCCATCGTCGTCGAGTTCACCCTCATCGCGGGCACCGCCATCATCCTCGAGAGCACCCTGTCGTTCCTCTCCCTCGGCATCCAGCCGCCCGAGACCTCCCTCGGCGCCCTGGTCGCCCAGAACAAGGGTCAGTTCACCGCGGTGCCCAGCTCGGTGCTCATCCCGGGCGCCATGATCACCACCATCATCCTCAGCCTCAACTTCATCGGCGACGGGTTGCGCGACGCGTTCGACCCGCAGGCCATCACCCGCACCTGACATGGTCGAACCTCTCCTCTCCGTCGACGATCTCACCGTCACCTTCCCCACCCGGCGCGGCGACGCCGCGGCCGTGCGCGGCCTGAGCTTCTCGTTGAACCCCGGCGAGACCCTCGCCATCGTCGGCGAGTCCGGGTCGGGCAAGTCGGTGAGCGCACTCGCCCTGCTCGGTCTGTTGCCCCACAACGCGAAGGTGGCGGGCCGGGCCGAGTTCAGGGGCGAGGACCTCCTCACGATGTCGGGCGGCAAGTTGCGCGCAATCCGCGGCAACGACATCGCGATGATCTTCCAGGACCCGATGACGGCGTTCAATCCCGTCTACACCATCGGCGACCAGATCGTGGAGGCCATCCAGATCCACCGGCCGAAGGTGTCGTCGAAGGCCGCGATGGCCGAGGCCGAGGCGCTGCTCGACCAGGTCGGCGTGCCCGAGGCCCGACGCCGGGTGCACCAGTACCCCCACGAGTTCTCGGGCGGCATGCGCCAGCGGGCGATGATCGCCATGGC
>CAZAVX010000096.1:0-10146 GCA_964488835.1 uncultured Iamiaceae bacterium
TGCGCGGCTGGTACTCGACGAACATCCTCGGCAACCGCGACGGCGAGGTGCTCGACGACCCGGAGAACTTCAAGTCGAAGGAGGTGTCGAAGCTCGGCGTGCTCGACACCATCCTCCAGCCCGGCGAGTACCCCGAGCTCTACGGGAACATCGACCACGTCGTGCGCATCAACTACTACCCGCCCCGCGGCGACAACAAGGAGGGGTGGGACAACATCGACATCTACGGGTGGATGGGCTACCCGATGCAGATCAAGGTCAACTTCCTCTGCCGCGACTCCATCCTCGCCGCGCCGCTCGTGCTCGACCTCGCCCTCTTCTTCGACCTCGCCGCCCGTGCGGGGGAGAAGGGTGTGCAGGAGTGGCTCTCGTACTACTTCAAGTCGCCGCAGGTGACCGACGAGCAGGTCGGCCCCGAGCACGACATCTTCATCCAGCAGATCAAGCTGAAGAACACCCTCCGCGAGTGGATGGGCGAGGAGCCGGTCACCCACTCCGAGGCATGAGTCGTCGACGGATCCGGGTTGCCGCCCTGGCCGCCGTCGCTGCGCTGCTCGCGGTGGCGGGCGGGTGCGGCGACGACGACGGCACGGCACCCCCCGAGGAGCCACCCGCGGTCCTCGACTGGTCCGTCGTGGTCCACGACGACACCTTCGACCTCGACCTCCGCCTTCCGGCCGAGCCCGAGCGGATCGTGCAGCCGGCCCAGCTGCCGGACGGCACGCCGACCGACCTCGTCATCTACACCGTGGTCGACGACGGGTTCGAGGTGTTCGCGAGCATGCTGCCGGTCGACCCCGACGACGTCGATCTCGACGCCGTCGCGCCCGGCGCGGCGACCGCCGTCGAGGGCGTCCTGCTCACGGTGTCGCGCATCGAGGTCGACGGGCGCCCCGGGCGCGACGCCGAGATCCGGATCGAGGCGGGGGCCGGGGACGCCGACGGCGACCAACTGCTCCTCCACCGAGCGGTGGTGCTCGACGAGGGGCTCCTGCAGCTCCAGACGCTCGGCGCCGAGACCGAGCGCGCCACGCTCGAGCGGGTGCAGAACACCCTCGTCGACGGGGTGACCTCCGGCTAGCTAGGTTCCCTGGTCATCGCTGCGCAGGTGCGCGGCCAGGGAGGGAACCACGTGACCGGAGCACTCGACGACGTCACCGTGCTGGAGCTGGCCAACTGGGTGGCCGGCCCGAGCGCGGGCGCGATCTTCGCCGACATGGGCGCGAACGTCATCAAGGTCGAACCGCTCGGCGGCGACTCGATGCGCAACCGTCTGCGCCAACCGACGCTGCCCGACGACGCGCCCCGTACCGACTTCCCGTTCCACCTCGACAACCGGGGCAAGCGGTCGATCGCGGTCGACCTCACCGACCCCCGCGGCGGTGAGCTCGTGCGCGACCTCGTCGAGCGGGCCGACGTCGTCGTCACGAACCTGTTGCCCGGACGGCTCGAGCGCTACGGGTTGGCGCCCGACCAGCTGCTCGCCGCCAAGCCCTCGCTCGTCTACGCCCTCGTCACCGGGTTCGGCTCGAGCGGACCCGACGCCGACAAGATCGGCTTCGACCTGACCGCCTTCTTCGCCCGGGGTGGGGTGATGAGCCTGATCGGCGAGCCCGACGACCCGCCCCACGCGTTCCGACCCGGGCAGGGCGACCACGTCACCGGGCTCGCGCTCGCCACCGCCGTGCTCGCCGCCCTCCGGGTGCGTGACCGCACCGGCCAGGGCCAGGTGGTCGAGACCGCGCTGATGCGCACGGCCGCGTGGACCATCGCGTGCGACCTCTCGGTCGCGCTCGTCGACGGGCTCCACCCGAACCGCCGGGCGCGCAACCAGGCGATCAGCCCGTTGATGACCCGCTATCGGTGCGCCGATGACGTGTGGGTGAACCTCGCCGCGTTCGACCCGAACCTCTTCGACCGGTTCTGCGAGGCCATCGGGCGTCCCGATCTCGCGGCCGACGAACGCTTCGCCACCCCCTACGACCGCTTCCAGAACGCGGAGCTGCTGATCGGCCTGCTCGACGAGGAGTTCGCCACCCAGCCCTCCGACTACTGGGCGCCGCGCCTCGACGCTGCGGGGGTCATCTGGGCGAAGGTGGCCACGATGCCCGACGTCGTCAACGATCCGCAGGCCGAGGAGATGGGCATGTGGGCCGAGATCGACCACCCCGTCGCCGGCCCCTTCCGCACGATGACCGTGCCGTTCTCGATGTCGGCCACGCCGCCGGAGGTGCGGGGGCCGGGGCCCGAGGTGGGCGAGCACACGGCCGAGGTGCTCCGCGAGCTCGGTGTCGACCCCGCCCGCATCGCCGAGCTGGCCGACGCGGGAGTGCTCGGCGGCGCGACCGAGGCGGGCTGAGCGCCGGCGTGCAGTTCGACGCCCGCAACCGCGACGCCATCCTGGCGGGGGAGGTCACGCTCACCTTCCGGCGGTGGCGGCGGCGCCAGGCGGTTCCGGGCCGTCGCTACCGCACCTCCCTCGGCATCGTCGAGGTGACCGCGGTCGATGTCGTCGACCCAGGCCGGGTCACCGTCGCCGAGGCCCGTCGGGCGGGGTGCGCGTCGGTCGCCGAGCTGCTCGACCAGCTCGTCGGCGATCCCGACCTGCCGCTCTACCGGGTCGAGTTCCACGTCGTCGACGAGCCCGACCCCCGCGACGTGCTCGCCGCGTCGGACCGGCTCGACGACGAGGAGCGGGCCGAGATCGACCGGCGACTCGACCGCCTGGATCGGGCGTCGAGCCACGGGCCGTGGACCCGGTCGACCCTCGAGCTCGTCGCCGAGCACCCGGCCACCCGCGCCGCCGACCTCGCGGCGATGGTCGGGCGGGAGACCCAGCCGTTCAAGACCGACGTGCGGAAGCTGAAGAACCTCGGCCTCACCCACAGCCTCGAGGTGGGCTACGAGCTGTCGCCGCGCGGCCGGGCCTATCTCGACGGACGGTCGGGTCGGTAGCGTCGGCTCGGTAGCGTCGTGCCCATGGCCGGCCTCCTTCCCTTCCCCGACGACTGGGAGCGGTGCCTCGCCGTCGTCGCCCACCCCGACGACATCGAGTACGGCCTCGCGATGGCCGTCGCCCGGTGGACCTCCGAGGGCCGCGACGTCCGGTACCTGCTCGCCACCCGCGGCGAGGCGGGTATCGACGGCGTGCACCCCGACGAGGCCGGCAAGCTGCGCGAGGTCGAGCAGCGCAACGCGGCGGCCGCGGTGGGGGTCGAGGTCGTCGAGTTCCTCGACCACCGCGACGGCATGGTCGAGTACGGCCTCCCGCTGCGCCGGGACGTGGCTGCCGCGATCCGCCGGCACCGGCCCGAGGTGGTCGTCACGATCAACCACGGGCTCACTTTCGGCAGCGGCGCCGAGGCGATGCTCAACATGGCCGACCACCGCAACGTCGGGCTCGCGGTGCTCGACGCCGCCCGCGACGCCGGCAACCGGTGGATCTTCACCGACCTGCTCGACGAGGGCCTCGAGCCGTGGAACGGGGTACGCCTCGTCGGGATCTCGGCCACCACCGCCCCCACCCACGGCGTCGACGTCTCCGGGTGGCTCGACGCGGGCGTGGCGTCGCTCGAAGCCCACCGCGCCTACCTCGACGGCCTCGGCCAGGAGATCGACGTGCGCGAGATGCTGAGCGGCTTCACCCGCGCCGCCGGCGAGCAGCTCGGCGTCGAGCTGGCCGTCGCGCTCCAGGTCGTCCGGATCTGATCGGCTTCGAGCTCTCCGGGCGGACCAACTAGCGTCGTCACGTGCTCCTCGACGATCTCGAAGACGTCCTGCGCTCCCGTCGCGACGCGCCGCCGCCCGGCTCCTACACCGCCGAGCTGCTCGCCGACCCCGAACGCATCCAGCGCAAGATCATGGAGGAGGCCTTCGAGCTCTGCCTCGAGCTGGGCCGTGCCGAGCGATCCGCCGAGCGCACCGCCGAGGAGGCCGCCGACCTCGTCTACCACCTGCTCGTCGGGCTCGTCTCGGTCGACGTGCCCCTGGCCGACGTGCTGGCCGTGCTCGAGGAGCGGCGTCGATGAGCCCGGTCACCCGCGTCGGGTTGCCCTCGCGGGGCCGGCTCCGCGACGAGGTCATCACGCTCCTCGACCACGCGGGGTTCTCGGTCAGCATGTTCCGCGGCGCCGACGCCCGCGCCACCATCGAGGGCATCGAGTTCATCGAGATGCGTCCACGCGACGCCGCCGCGTGGCTCCGCGCCGGCCGGCTCACCGCGGCGTTCATCTCCACCGACATCGCCATGGAGTTCGAGCTCGACGAGTGGCCCTCGGCCGACCTCGGGTTCGCCCGCTCCGACCTCGTGCTCGCCGCACGCGACGACGACGAGCGGCGGGTCACCGCCGACTTCGGGGGCGCCATCGTCGCCACCCACATGCCCGAGGTCACCCGGCGGTGGTTCGCGGGTCAGGGCGTCGAGGTCACCGTCGTGCCGATGGGTGGCGCGCTCGAGGGCGTGTGCGCCGCCGGGCTCGCCGACGCCATCGTCGACCTGCGCGAGACCGGCGCGAGCCTGGCCCGCAACCGGCTCCGGGTGGTCGCCGAGATCGAGGCCTGTCAGGCCCGTTTCGTGCGGGCGCCCGACGGAGCCGACGGGGCCGATCGGCTCGCCGACCTCGAGCTGCGCATCGGCGCGGCGCTCGACGCGCGCACGCGGCAGTACCTCCTGCTCCACATCCCGCCCGACCGCCTCGACGAGCTCGCCGAGCTGTTCCACGGCTTGGCGTCGCCCACCGTGCTGCCCCTCGCCGAACGCGACGACCTCGTCGCCGCGCACCTCGTCGTCGAGCGCGACGACCTGTGGGCGAAGCTCGGTGCGCTGCGGGCGCTCGGTGCCACCGGCATCGTCGCGCTGCCCACCGAGGCCATCCTCCCGTAGAGGGCCATCCTCCGAGGGGCAGTCGTCCCGTCGCGGTCAGCCGGCGGAACGCGGCGCGTTGCGGGCCGCGAGGGCCGTGCCGATCCGGGCGAGCTCGGCCCGTAGCTCGGGAGGCTCGATCACCTCGACCCCGTCGCCGAGCGCGACGAGCTGGGTGGCGGCCACCTCGATCGACTCGACGGGGAGATCGAGCGTCTGCCAGCCGTCGCCGTCGGGATCCGGGGCGCCGGCGAGCGCGAGCTCCGCGGAGGTCGTCCCGACCGCGATGGGGAGCCAGCGGATCGCACGGGGGCTGAGCCGCACCCTGACCTCGTCCCTGAGGAGCGCACGGTCGAACTCGGCGCCCGACTCGGCCCACCAGGTGGCGAGGTCGAAGCCGTCCGGTCGCTCGGCGCGCTCGCCGGTCGGCTCCGCCGCCGCGATGCGACCCACCCGGTAGGTGCGGGGCTGACGGCGGTGCGCGGCGACGAGGTACCAGGTACCCGCCTTGAGGACGAGCCCGAGCGGATCGACGCGTCGCTGCACGGCCCGGTCGGCACGCCGGTACGTGAGGTCGAGGCGGGTGGCGTTCCACACCGCGTCGGCAACCACTGGCAATGCGTCGAGGGGATCCGGGCGATGGAACCATCCGGGTGCATCGAGGAGGAACCGCTCGTGGAGGCGGGTCGCCCGGCCGCGCAGCTCGGGCGGGAGCGCCTCGAGCACCTTCGACTGGGCCGCGGCGGCGACCGCTCCGAGCCCCAGCTCGGCCGCGATGTCGGGCGCGCCGGCGAGGGTGAGCGCCGAGGCCTCCTCCGCGGTGAGGCCGGCGAGGTGGCCCGACCAGCCGTCGACGAGCCGGATGCCGCCACCGGGGCCGGCCTCGGTCCACAGCGGGACGCCGGCCGCTTGGAGCGCGGCGACGTCGCGATAGATGGTCCGCACCGACACCTCGAGCTCCTCGGCGAGCTGCTCGGCGGTGGCGCCCCGCCGCCGTTCGAGGCTCAGGAGGAGGGCGAGGAGGCGGCTGGCGCGCACGGCACGACTCTACCGACCATCCCTGACAGAAGATGTCAGTGATGGAAGGTGATGCTCGGTGCATGGCTTCCTGGAACGAGTTCGACGAACAGGCCCCCGACCTGGCCAGCCTCGTACGGCGGCGCTTCGAGGCCACCGGTCTCGGCTACCTCGCGACGTTGCGGCGCGACGGCTCGCCGCGCATCAGCGGTATCGAGCCGTTGATCGGGCCCGACGAGGTCTGGATGGGCATGATGCCCGGCTCCCTGAAGGCGCTCGACCTGCGCCGTGACCCCCGCTGTGCCCTGCAGGCGGCGTCGATCGACAAGGAGGTGCGGGAGGGCGACGCTCGCATCTCTGGCCGCGCGGTCGAGCACCTCTCCGACGACGATCTCGCCCATGCGCGCCGCCAGTTCGCCGAGGCCACCGGGCAGGAGCCACCCGACGGGCCGATGCATCTCTTCCACATCGACCTCACCGAGGTGACGCTCCTCACGGTCGCGACCGACCACCTCGTGATCCGCACCTGGAACCCCGAGGCGGGCGAGCGACGGATCGAGCGGGCCTGACCCCGGTAGTGTCGGGCGGGCCATGCCCGGGCCCGACACCTCCGCCGTCTCCCGCCAGGCTTCGCGCCGGCTGCTGACCGGCGCGGTCGCGGGCGCGGCGGCCCTGGCCGCGGTCGTGCTCGTCGGTGTCCTCGCCGCCGGATCGAGCGACGACGGCGCTCGCCTGTCGGCCCGGCCGATCGACCCGACCACCCTGCTCGACATCCTCTTCGCGGTGATGCTCGCCTACTCGGTGGTCGTCACCGTCGTGCTCGTCGTCGCGCTCGTGCGATCGCGGAGCGGGGACGGGCCGTCCGGTCCCGGCCCGCGCTGGCTGGCGATGATCCAGGGCATGTTCCTCATGGGCTTCGTGATGTGGCTGTGGCTGAGCCGCCGCCCCGACCGGGAGCCCGTCGAGCTCGAGCCGATCGAGATCGTCTTCGAACCGTCGACGCCGTCGGTCCCGAGCGGCGTCGAGCCGGGTTCGTCTCCCTCGTGGGTGTGGATGCTCGCCCTGGCGCTCGTCGTGGCCGCCGGGCTCGTCGGGTGGTGGACGACCCGCCGGTTGCGTCACGAGCCGCCCCCGGTGCCGGGCGGAGGGGACGACGCCCAGCTCGAGTCGGTGATCGACCTCTTCGACACCGCCATCGACGACCTCCGGACCCACCCCGATCCCCGGGCCGCCGTCATCGCCACCTTCGCCCGGCTCCAGGCCGGTCTCGCCGGCCTCGGCATCCGGCGCGAGCTCGCCGACACGCCGGGCCGCTACCTCCGCCGGGTACTCGAACACGTCGAGGTCAGCGCGCCGGCCGCCGAACGCCTCACCGATGCCTACGAGCGGGCGCACTACTCCCAGCACACCATCGACCGGGAGACCCAGCTCGCCGCGGTCGACGCGCTCGTCGCGGTGCGCGACGAACTGCGAGCGTCGTCGCGTCGACGCCTCGCCGCGGCACGGCGGTCCGCCACCGACGAGGTGGCAGGCGTGGGGGCCGGCGCGTGAACTCGTTCGTGAAGGGGTCGCTCTTGTGGTTGCTGGTCGCGGTGGTCGTGGTGGTGTCCGCCGATGCCATCACCGACGCGACCGACACCGTCCACACCGACACCGTCGTCACCATCCTCGGCGCGGTGGCGGTGCTCCAGCTCCTCCTCGCGCTCGGCCGTCGTTGGCCCGGCGTCTGGGACCGACGCGAACCCGTCCTCGATCTCGGCCCGGCGTCACGCCGCCGGGCCGCTGACGACGGCCCCCCGATCGACGCCGTCCGCGAGTGGGAGGCCCTCCTCGTCGCCGGTGCCACCGGTGGACCGCGTGGGCGCGAGCGCCTCGTCCGCCGTCTCCAGCCCCTCGCCGTCCCCGCTGCGGCGCCGCAGCTCGACGAGCTCCGATCCGTCCCGTCCGCACACGTGCTCGCCACCGTGGAGCACCTCGCCACCGAGGTCGAACGAACCCATGACGACTGAGTCGCCACGTTCCCTACCCGTCACCCACCCCCGTGAGGTGGGTCCGCTCGTCGACGCCATCGTGGCCGAGGTCGAACGCGTGGTGGTCGGCAAGCGCTCGGTGATCGAGCTCGTGCTCGCCGGGTGGCTGGCCGACGGCCACGTGCTGATCGAGGACGTGCCAGGCCTGGCGAAGACGCTGCTCGCCCGCTCGCTCGCCCAGGTCACGTCGATGTCGATGCACCGCATCCAGTTCACGCCCGACCTGATGCCGGCCGACGTCACCGGCTCGTCGATCTGGGACCCATCGCGCCGCGAGTTCGAGTTCCGTCCCGGACCGATCTTCGCCAACCTCGTCCTCGGCGACGAGATCAACCGGGCCCCACCGAAGACCCAGGCGGCGATGCTCGAGGCCATGGCCGAGCGCCAGGTGTCGATCGACGGCACCACCCACGGTCTCACGCGCCCGTTCCTCGTCATGGCCACGCAGAACCCCGTCGAGTTCGAGGGCACCTACCCGTTGCCCGAGGCCCAGCTCGACCGGTTCCTGTTGCGCGTCAGCGTCGGCTACCCCGATGCGGCCACCGAGCGCGAGATCCTCCGGCGGCGGGTCGAGCGTCGCACCGACGACGTCGAGCTGCGACCGGTGGTCGACCGGGCCACCCTCCTCGCCATGCAGCAGGCGGTCGAGGCGGTCCACGTCGCCGACGAGATGACCGGCTACATCGTCGATCTCGTCGCTGCCACCCGCGCCGACTCCCAGCTCCAGACCGGTGCCAGCCCCCGCGGGTCGCTCGCACTCGTGAAGCTGGCCAGGGCCCATGCGGCGCTGCGTGGCCGCGACTTCGTCGGACCCGACGACGTGCAGGCGGTCGCCGTCCCGGCGCTCGGGCACCGGGTCATCATCCGGCCCGAGCTGTGGGTGCGCGGCGTGAGCGGCGACGAGGTCATCGCCCGCATCGTCGAGTCGGTCCCCACCCCGAGAGCCGACGACACGCTGCTCGGCGCTCGATGATCGTCACGGCCCGGCTCGCGGGCTCGGCGGTGATCGGCATCGCCGGTCTCTTCCTCGCGATCGTCGTGCGCCGACCCGAGCCGGCCGTGATGGCGGCACCGTTCCTCACCGTGGCCGTGGTGGGGCTCGTCGCCAGCCGGCCGCCGCGGGTGGCGGCGTCGGTCTCCTGCACGCCCGAACGGGTCGTCGAAGGCGACGAGGTCGACCTCACCGTGCGCCTGGAGAGCGGTGGGCTGGGTCGTGTCCGGGTCACCCTGCGCCTGCCGGACGGGCTCGAGGTCGACGGCGTTCCCGCGGTCGAGCTGCTCGTCGGTCCGGGTGAGCACCGACTCGACTGGCGGGTGCGGACCACCGACTGGGGCACCGGCGCGAGCATCGGGGTGGAGATCGTCACCTCCGACCTGCTCGGCGGGGCCGAGACACGTGGCGAGCTGCGGAGCCCGAGCCTGCGGGTGCTGCCGGCCGAGCAGCGGCTCCGAGCCATCGTCGCGCCCCGCTCGCTCCGCTCGATCAGCGGCATGCACCTCTCGCGCCAGCGGGGCGACGGCATCGAGTACGTCGATTCCCGGGAGTTCGCCGCGGGCGACCGGGCTCGCGACGTGAACTGGCGGGTCTCGGCCCGCCGCGACGAGCTCTGGGTCGACCAGCGCCGGCCAGAGCGCAGCGGCGAGGTCGTCGTGTTCCTCGACACGTTCGTCTCGGTGGGCGACTCCGCCGACAACACGCTGCGGCGCACCGTCGAGGTGGCTCGCGCCGTGGCCGACCGGCACCTCCAGGTCAACGATCGGGTCGGCCTCGTCGACCTCGGTGGCGTGCTCCGCTGGGTGCGGCCGAGCGGCGGCACCGTGCAGATGTACCGCATCGCCGAGACCCTGGTGGAGACCGAGGCGTGGGCGTCGGGCGCCGACAAGACCGTCGACGTGCTGCCCGCCCGGGCCCTTCCCCGGCGCTGCCTGGTCGTCGCGCTGTCGCCGCTCGTCGACCCTCGAGGGGTCGAGGCGTTGCGCGCCCTGCGCGCCCGCGGGTTCGACGTCGCGGTCATCGAGGTGTCACCCGACTCGTTCGTCGCACCCGCGGCCGGCGCGGGTGGCGACCGGACCCGTCTCGCCCAGCGGCTCTGGCACCTCGATCGCGCCGCGGTGCGCCAGAGCCTCCGCCGCGACGGCATCGCCGTGGCGGTCTGGACACCGGGCGCCGCGCTCGGCCCGGTGCTCGACTCGCTCGGTGTGTTCCGTACGGCTGTCCTGCGAGCGGCCCGATGAGCC
>CAZAVX010000097.1:0-9958 GCA_964488835.1 uncultured Iamiaceae bacterium
CCCGTGTTACCTCCTTGAAAGGGAGGCGTCCTAGGCCGCTGGACGATGGGGGCTCGCACCTGATGAGGGCTCGGACACTCTATCAGTGGGCATGGGCCCCTTCGCCAATGCGGAGCGTCGGCCCGGTCCGACGAGGCGCTCGCCGTAGAGTTCTCGTCGTCGTGGAGAGGTGCTGGACATGGAACTCGTAGACCGTGTGAACCGACGGGTGCTCCTTCTGGGCGCCCTGGTGGTCGTGGCCGCCGTCGCCGCGTTCGTGGTCCTCGTCGTGCTCCCCGACGACGGCGACTCCGACGCGCCCGCTGCCTGGGACCCTGCGGTGATCGGGCTCGTCGAGTGGGTGCAGCAGGCGCGGGGGCTGGGCTTCACCGCGCCGCTGCGCGTCGAGGCGGTCGACGACGCGGGGTTCGCCGCGGCCGTCGGGGCCGACGAGCCCTCCGAGGCCGACCTCGCGGCAGCCGGCCGCACGGTGCAGGTCGTCCGCGCCCTCGGCCTCGCCACCGAGCGCACCGACGACGCCGACCTGGCGGCCGAGGCCGTGCGGCACGTGCTCGACGGCGGGGTGCGCGCCCGCTACCTGCCGCACAGCGGCCGCATCGTGGTGCGCGCCGACGCGCTCGACGACCTCGACGACGACACCGAGGCGGCGCTGGTGGCCGCGCTCGGCACCGCCCTCCATCACCAGCACACCGGCATCGCCGACCGGTCGCCCCTCGACCGCGGCACCGCGAGCGTCGGCCGCCGGGCCTTGAGCTCCGGTGTGGGCGCGGCCCTCGCCGACCGCTACGTCGTCGAGGTGCAGGAGCGTGAGCTTCGCGAGTGGCGCCTCGCCGAGGTCCGCCCCTGGGACGAATCCGCGGTCGGTCTGGTCGCCGCGTACTCGGGGGTGTTCGACGAGTTGGGCGAGCCGCTCGTCAGCGTCGCGCTCGTCGACGAGACCCCCGGGGAGGGTCGGAACTGGACCCCGGTGGTCGCCCTCCTCGCCGCCCCGCCTCGCACCGAGCTCGAGCTGCTCCAGCCCTGGGCCGCGCTCGACGGGTTCGAGCGGGTGGCGGTCGCCGAGCCCGAGGTCGAGGGCCACGAGGTCATCGACACCGGCGACTTCGGTGCCGCCACCCTCTACCTCACCGCCGCGCTGCGCGCCGACCCTCGCGAGGCGCTCGCCGCGTCGCTCGGCTGGGCGGGCGACTCCGCCGTGCTGAGCCGCGATCCCGACGGGCGGCTGTGCCTCGCGGTGGCGTTCGAGGGGATCGACGGCGACGCGTCCGACCGCATCGAGTCCGTGCTCGACGACTGGGCCGCGGGCGCGCCGCCCAGCTCCGGTGCCGCGGTGGAGCGCGACGGGCGCCGGGTCACCCTCCGGTCGTGCGAGGCACGCCGGGGAGACGACCCTGGCATCGAGCTCGACCCCGGCACGGTCGTCGCGGTCCCGGTGAGTCGCACCGACCTCATCGCCGAGCTGCGCGACGAGGGGCGCCGGCGGGAGAACGCGGTGTGCGTCGCCGACCTGGTGATCGAGGCGATCCCGGTGCGGGCCCTCACCGATGCCGACCGTCCTCCGGAGGCCGAGGCCCTCTACGACATGCTGCGCCGCGACTCCGATCGGGCGTGCCGTCGGGTCTGAGGGGCGCCGTCCCCGCCGTCCGCGCCGCGGTGGGTCAGGGCTCGAGGACCTCGAGGATGTCGTCGAGCAACACCGTGAGCACGACATAGAGCTGGTTGGTGACCGCCCGCGGGTCGTCGTCGTCGAACTCGAGATCGACGTCCTCCTCCACGCCGAGGGCGGTGCCGAGCACCAGGCGCATGGCGTTGACGGTGGTCATCCACGTCACCAGCTCGTCGTGGGTGAGCCGCCCCGTGCCGACCGTGTCGGCGATGAGTCGGAGACCGGCCCGGTGACGCTCGATGAGCTCGCCCCGGATCAGGGCCTGGTAGCCGGCCTCCCGCTCGGGATCGTCGGGGTAGGCAGTGGGGAAGAGGCGGGCGACCACCGGCTCGTCGGACCCGAGGAGCCCGTCGATCTCCTCGCCGAGGTGGGGCAGCACCTCCTGGAGCCCGGGGGGCAGGTCGAGCTCGACCTGGCCGTCGCCGGCGGCGCGTACCCACTTGCGTCGGAAGAGTCCCACGTCAGTCCTGCTGCATCGTGGCCCACAGGCCGTGCTCGTGGAGGCGGAACACGTCGATCTCCGCCTCCTCGCGGGTGCCCGAGGACACCACGGCCTTGCCCTCGTGGTGGACCTGGAGCATGAGCCGGGTCGCCTTCTCGTGGCTGTAGCCGAACAGCTTCTGGAAGACGTGGGTCACGTACTGCATGAGGTTGATGGGGTCGTTCCAGACGATGACCACCCACGGCCGGTCCTCGTCGACCTCCCCGCCTACGGTCGGGTCGACGGTCTCGACCGGCACGGTGCTCAGCGTGGCGAGGCCGCCCGTCATGCCGTGCTCACCTCCGCGGCCGGTCGTTCGGCGCCGGTCCGGCCCATCTCGAGGGTGAACCACCAGGCACTGGCCCACACGAACGTGGCGCCGACGACGTGGAGGAAGACGGCCAGCGCCGGGACGCCGTTGAAGTACTGGTAGTAGCCGATGGCGCCCTGGACGACCACCGCGGCGAGGACGACGGTGCCGGCCCGCACGAGGTGGGGGCGGGACCGCACGCGGGGACCGAGGAGCAGGACGAGCAGCACGGCGAGGAACACGAAGACCGTCGCGGTGTGCAGGCGCGTGACCGTGGGGACGTAGAACCCGAGGCGTTCGGCCTCCTCGTCGCCACCGTGGGGGCCCGAACCCGTGACGATGGCGCCGGACAGGAGCACGGCGGCGCCGGCGACGAGCAACCACAGCCGGATGCCGATGGTGAGTAGCAGATCGCTCGCCCCCGACGAGCCGCGGTCTCGGTCCGAGCCGGCCCTGTCGGTGTGCGCTCGGTGGTGGAGCACGACCGCGATGGCGATGAGGACCATCGAGAAGAGGAAGTGGGCCATCACGATCGGTGGCCAGAGGTCGTAGCGGACCGTGACGCCGCCGACGACGATCTGGGCCGCGGTGAACGCAGCGATCCACCAGCCGAGGGTCAGGAGGTCGCGCCGGTAGGGGCGCCGCTTCATCGCCCCCCAGATGACGAGGGCCACGGTGGCGACGACGACGAACGAGACGAGGCGGTTCGCGAACTCGACCATCGGATGGAACTCGAGCGGGGCGACGAGGCGGTCGCTCTCGCACCGGGGCCAGTCGGAGCACCCGAGCCCGGATCCGGTGAGTCGCACCGCGGCGCCCGACATGATGATGAGCACCTGCGCCACCAACGCGGCCGCGGTGAAGGTCGCGAAGCGAGAGGGCGTGACCTCGCGCTCGGATCGGGGGTCTCGAGCCACGAGCCGATGCTACGAGAGGGGTGCGCCGAGGGCGAAGCCGCCGACCCCCCGCAGGCCCGTCCCGACCGGCCCCTCGCGCCCGGAACACCCTCGGTTGGCCCTTCTCGCAGCGCAGTCCTACCCTTCAAAGGTGCTCCGGACCGCGACTCCGTCGCTCAGCGCGCGGCTGGGTGCCTACGTGGCGCTCACCAAGCCGAGGATCATCGAGCTGCTGCTCGTCACCACCGTGCCGACGATGGTGGTCGCCGAGCGTGGGCTGCCGTCGATCTGGCTGATGGCCGCGACGGTCATCGGCGGCACCCTCGCCGCCGGCGGCGCGAACGCCATCAACATGTACGTCGACCGCGACATCGACGCGGTGATGGAGCGCACGAAGAACCGCCCGCTCGTCACCGGCATCATCACCCCGCGCAGCGCCCTGGTGTTCGCCGTCGCGATCGAGGTCGCGGCGTTCGTCTGGCTCACGCTCACCGTCAACCTGCTGAGCGCCGTGCTGGCCGTCAGCGCCTGCCTCTTCTACGTGTTCGTCTACACCCTGTGGCTGAAGCGCACGTCCGAGCGCAACATCGTCATCGGCGGCGCGGCGGGCGCGGTGCCCGTGCTCGTCGGCTGGTCCGCGGTCACCAACAGCCTCGACTGGGCCCCCGTCGTGCTCTTCGCCGTCATCTTCTACTGGACGCCCCCGCATTTCTGGGCCCTCGCCATCAAGTACCGCGACGACTACACCGCCGCCAACGTCCCGATGCTCCCGTCGGTCGCCAGCATCCGCACCACCTCGATCCGCATCATCGGCTACACGCTCGTGCTGTGGGGCCTCACCCTCCTGTTCTGGCCCATCGCCGAGATGGGCTGGGTGTACGGCGGCGCGGCCACGGCGCTCGGCGCTCTCTTCGTGTGGTTCACCATCGCCCTCTACCGCCAGCCCGACACCCGCAACGCCATGCGGGTGTTCGGATGGTCGATCACCTATGTCACCCTCCTCTTCGGCGCCATGGCGCTCGACGTCTTCGTCGAGGTTCCGCTGTGAGCGCGCCGAGCACCCGATGGCGCCAGTTCGAAGGGAGCCATCCGGGCTGTGTATTGTCCGGCCACGTACTTGATCCCACTCTGACGAGGTGCTCCGCCCGGCGCGTTTCGCCCCCGCGAGCCGTGTCCTGGCCAGGAGCGCCGTCGAACCCGTCGAGGCACGCACACCAATGACGATCACCGAGACCGCACCGGAGGCTGAGGCGACGCAGTCGGCCACCAATCGCACCGAGAGCGCCGGCGATCTCGCCGCCGTCGTCGGCACCGGCGACCACCTCCGCGTCGGGCGCCTGTACCTCGGTGCCGCCTGCCTCGGCCTCATCGCCGTGCTGGTCGTGGGCCTGCTGCTCGACCTCGAGCGGGTCTCCGACACCAGCATCGAGGTCTTCGGCAGCAGTAACTCGGTGCTCCAGGCCCTCAGCTTCCAGCGCTTCGGGCTCCTCTTCCTCTTCGCCCTGCCCGCCCTGCTCGGCCTCGCGATCGCCGTCGTCCCCCTCCAGGTGGGCGCCGCCACCCTCGCCACGCCTCGTGCCGCGGCCCTGTCGTTCTGGGGCTGGCTGCTCGGCGCCGGCCTGTGGATCGCCGGCTACCTCGTGGGCGGCGGCCCCGGTGGCACCGACCTCCGTGGCACCGACCTGTGGATCCTCGCCACGGGGATGGTCATCGTCTCGCTGCTGCTCGGCGCCATCGCCGTGGTCACCACCGTGCTCGGCCTCCGCACCGAGGGCATGAGCCTCCGGCGGGTGCCCGCGTTCTCGTTCTCGATGCTGGTCGCCGGCTCGATCTGGCTGCTCACGCTGCCGGTCGCGGTCGCCAACCTGGCGCTCATCTACCTCGACCACCGCCACGCCCAGGTGCTGTGGGGCATCAACGAGGGCATCATCGACCAGCTCTTCTGGCTCGTGATGCAGCCGCAGGTCTACGTCATCGCCATCCCCGTGCTCGGCATCGTCGCCGACCAGATCCCGGTGTTCGCCGGGGCGCGCCAGCGCATGTACCTCGGGGTGTTCGCCGCGATCGGCATCTTCGGCTTCCTCTCGATCGGCTCGTGGAACCAGATCGCGCAGAACCCCGAGAACCTGCTCGACGACCCGCTCTACATCGGGTTCGGCGTGCTCGCCGTCCTGCCGGTACTCATGGTCCTCGCCCTCGGCGCCGACACCCTCCGCGCCGGCCGGGTTCGTCCCGCCGCCCCGGTGCTGCTGGCGCTCGGCTCGCTCGTGCTCGTCCTGCTCGCCACCGTCGCCGGCGCCGTGCACGTGATCGAGCCCCTCGAGCTGCTCGGCACCTCCTTCACCTGGGGTCACACCTCGCTCACCGCCTTCGCCGTGGTGCTCGGCGTGTTCGCCGGAGCCTGGTACTGGGCGCCCAAGCTCTACGGCCGCACCCTCGCCGAGGGCGTGGGCCGGGCGCTCGCCCCGCTGTTCGTGCTCGCCGCGCTGCTCGCCACCGTCCCGCTGATGGTCGCCGGCCTCGTCGAGGACCAGCCGCAGTCGATCCCGCCCGGCGCGGTCCCCGACTCGGTCATCGCGATGAACTCCGCCGCCGCGGCCGGGTCCGCCGTCGTGCTCCTCGTCGCCATCGCCCTCGTGCTCAGCCTGGTGCGTGGTCGGGGCACCACCGGCACCCCCGACGACCCGTGGGGTGGCCACACCCTCGAGTGGGCGACGGCCTCGCCGCCCCTCCCGGGCAACTTCGCCGAGGCGCCCGTCGTCACCGACGAGCGGCCGCTGCTCACCGATGACGCCGAGGAGGACCAGTCGGCATGACCGCCTTCGTCACCGACATCATCCCCGCCGATCCGGCGCCGGCCCCCCGGGCCCGCCCCCGGCTGGTGCTCATCGCCACCTGCCTCGCCATCGCGGGCATCGCCGTGGCGTTCGCCGGCCTGTTCGGCATCTACATCTCGATGCGCACCGAGACCCTCGCCTCGGGCGCCGAGTGGATCCCCGGCGGCGCGGGCACCATCCCCCTCACCCCGGCGTCGGTCATGTTCGTCACCCTCGTGATGAGCTCGATCACCGTGCACTGGGCGGTGTGGGCCATCGGCCGCGACGACCGCCTCAACACCTACCTCGCCCTCGGGCTCACGCTCGTGCTGGCCGCCGCCTTCCTCAACCAGGCCGCGTTCCTCTACGGCCAGATGGGCTGGGAGGTCGGGGGCGACCTCGCCCGCCAGTCGATCCTCATCTACGCCATCACGGGCGGCCAGATCCTCATGCTCGTCGTCGCGATGGTGTTCCTCGGACTGATGGCCGTCCGCACGATGGGCGGCGGCTACTCACGTGCCGACAGCGAGGGCCTCGTCGCGGCGTCCATCTTCTGGCACGCCGCGGTGATCGCCTACGCCGTCGTGTGGACCGCCATCTACCAGATCAAGTAAGGCAGACGATGATCACCCTCGGAGCCAAGCTCTACTTCGGACTCACCGCCGCCGCCCTCGCCGCGGCGTTCGTGCTCGGGCTCTCCACCGGCGGCACGCCGCTCGGGGTCGCCACCTTCGCCTGGGCCGGACCCATCGGCGACCAGCTCGGCTACACGGTCCTCGTCGGGGTCGCCGCCGCCTCGTTCTTCCTCGGCGTGGTCATCACCGCCTTCCGCGACTCCGACCCCGAGGCCCAGCTCGAGGTCGCCGGCACCGAGACCCTCCCCGCCGCCGCACCTCCGGCCCACCTGTCGCCGTGGCCGATCGTCACCGCCTTCGGCGTCGCCTCGACGCTCATCGGCCTCGTCGTCGACACCGGCCTCATCATCGTCGGCCTCGTCCTGCTCGCGGCCGCGGCCGTCGAGTGGACCGTCGACGCCTACTCCGACCGCGCCACCGGCGACCCCGCGGCGAACCGGGCCATCCGCAACCGGCTCATGGCCCCCATCGAGACCCCGGCCGCCGCCCTCTTCGGCATCTTCGTCTTCGTGTTCTTCGCCTCGCGGGTGCTGCTCGCGGTGTCGAAGATCGGCGCGATCGCCGTCTTCGCCGCCGCCGGTGTGGTCATCCTCGCCGTGGCCACCTACATCGCCTCCCGTCCCACCATCAACCGGTCCGTCGTCACGGCACTGTTGCTCGTCGGCGGCCTCGTCCTCCTCGGCGGGGGCATCGCGGGTCTGTCGGCGGGCGAGCGCGAGTTCCACCACCTCGGCGAGCACGGCGGCACGGCCGAGCACGACGCCGACGAGACGGTCGACGAGACCGACGAACCCGGACTCGGGATCGACGGCCAGGCGACCGACGACTCAGACGCCGACGACGCCACGTCGGACGACACTGCCGACACCACTGCCGGAGACACCTCGGAATGACCCCCACCCACGCTGCCGCACCGGCCCGCCGGCCCTGGAAGGTCCTCGGGCTCGTCGCGCTCCTCCTCACCCTCGCGGGTTGCGCCTCGAACGCCCCGCTCGACACCTTCCAGCCGGAAGGACCCGAGGCCCAGACCATCATGGACCTCGTCCTGCCGGTCTTCGGCGTGGCCGCGGTGGTGTTCGTCCTCGTCGAGTTCGGCGTCCTCTTCATCGCCATGAAGTTCCGTCAGCGCAAGGACGAGGACCCCGACGAGCTCCCCGCCCAGATCCACGGCAACACCAAGCTCGAGATCACCTGGACCGTCATCCCGGCCCTGATGCTCGCCCCCATCGCCGTGCTCACCCTCATCACGATCTTCGACCTCGAGCGCCGCGACGACGACGCCCTGCGCGTCGAGGTCATCGGCAACCAGTGGTGGTGGGAGTTCCGCTACGACGTCGACGACGACGGCGAGCCCGACATCATCACCGCCACCGAGATGGTCGTCCCGGCCGGCCGTCAGGTCGACCTCGCCATCACCTCCAACGACGTCGTCCACAGCTTCTGGATCCCCCGCCTCAACGGCAAGCGCGACGCCGTGCCCGGCCGCTGGCACACCTGGAGCATCACCCCCGAGGAACCCGGCTACTACTGGGGCCAGTGCACCGAGTTCTGCGGCCTGAGCCACGCCGTGATGCGCATGCGCGTCGTCGCGCTCCCCGAGGACGAGTTCGCCGAGTGGGTCGAGACCCAGCAGCAGCCCGGACCCACCCCGTCCACCGCGGGCGAGGCCCGTGGCCAGGAGCTCTTCTCCCAGCTCTGCGCCTCCTGCCACCGCATGGCGGGCCTCGACGCCCAGCCGAGCGCGGAGTCGCACCCGCTCGTGTCGGGTGTCGCCCCCGACCTCACCCACTTCGCGTCGCGGCGCAGCTACGCCGGTGGCATCTTCGAGCTCTACGATGGACCTGACCTCGAGGTGAACCGGGGCCAGCTCGAAGCCTGGTTGCGCGACGCCCCGTCGCAGAAACCGATGTATCCCGAGGGCGGTCGCGGGATGCCCAACCTGGGCCTCAGCGAACCCCAGATCGACGACCTCGTCGACTACCTGCTCTCGACATCCCCCGACGGCCCGGTCTGGACCGGCCCCCGCAACGACTGACCCGAACGCCCACCGCACGTACCACCCTCTCGCACACGCACGGAGCTTCCATGGCCATCACCGAGGAACGACCCCTGGCACTGCCCTCTGGCGGTCAGGTCCGGCCCGAGCCGGTCCTCGGCGTGTTCCGACGCCCCACCGCCAAGACCGGCTGGCGGAGCTGGCTCACCACCGTCGACCACAAGAAGATCGGCATCCTCTACGGCGGCGCCTCGCTGCTCTTCCTCATCCTCGCCGGCGGTGCGGCCCTCCTCATCCGGCTGCAGCTCGCCACGCCGAACGGCACGGTGCTCGACGCCGACACCTACAACCAGGTGTTCACCATGCACGGCACGGTGGGCATCTTCCTCGTCGTCATGCCCATCGGCGCGGCGTTCGCGAACTACCTGATCCCGCTCCAGATCGGCGCCCGCGACGTCTCGTTCCCGCGCCTGAACGCCTTCAGCTTCTGGTCGTTCCTCATGGGCGGCATCTTCCTCAACACCTCGTGGTTCCTCGGTGGGGCACCCGACGGCGGCTGGTTCAACTACGCCCCGAACTCGGGTGTCGTCTTCTCGCCCACCCACGGCATCGACTTCTGGAACCTCGGCCTCATCATCACCGGCTTCGCCTCGCTCGCCGGTGCGGTGAACCTCATCACCACGGTGTTCAACATGCGGGCGCCGGGCATGACCCTCATGAAGGTGCCGATCTTCACCTGGATGGCGCTGGTCACCCAGTTCCTCCTGCTCTTCGCCATCCCGGTGCTCACCGTCGCCCAGGTGCTGCTCGCCATGGACCGGCTCTTCGACGCGAACTTCTTCAACGTCGACGCCGGCGCCGACCCGCTGCTCTGGCAGCACCTGTTCTGGATCTTCGGGCACCCCGAGGTGTACCTGATGATCATGCCGGCGTTCGGCATCGTGTCGGAGATCATCCCCACGTTCTCCCGCAAGCCGATCTTCGGCTACCCGTTCATGGTCTTCTCGGGCATCGCCATCGGCTTCATGGGCTTCGGCGTGTGGGCCCACCACATGTTCGCCTCGGGCATCGGCCCGCTGTCGGTCGCGGCCTTCTCGCTCGCCACGATGTTCATCGCCGTGCCCACCGGCGTGAAGATCCTCAACTGGATGGCCACGA
>CAZAVX010000098.1:0-9922 GCA_964488835.1 uncultured Iamiaceae bacterium
ACTGGCGCAAGGGCTTCAAGTTCTCCACCTACGCCACCTTCTGGATCCGCCAGGCAATCGGCCGGGCGCTCGACCAGAAGGCGAGCCTGGTCCGCCTCCCCGGCGACCGCAGCGCCTCGCTGCGTGCCGCACTGCGCCAGGTCTCCGGCGACGGCGACGAGCTCGATGACGAGCACGCCCGCCTGCACCGGCTCACCACGCCCACCTCCCTCGACCGCACCATCGGCGACGACGACAGCAACGAGCTCGTCGACCTGCTCTCCGATGGCGGGCCCACCCCTGAAGACGAGGTGCTGGCCCGGGCGCACGAGGCCGAGGTCACGGGCCTGCTCGACGTCCTCGACGAGCGAGCACGCCGTGCGGTCGAGCAGCGCTTCGGGCTCGACGACGGGCGCAAGAAGAGCTACCGCGAGGTCGGCGAGGACCTCGGCGTCACCGCCGAGGCCGCCCGGCGTCTCGTGAAGCGGGCCGTCTCGGTCGTGCGCGAGCACGCCGATGCCGGCATCGACGCCGCCTGAGCCCGCTCCGTCAGGGGTTAGTGGCTTGCGTCCGACACCTCCCAGCGGTGACCCTGGTGCCATGACGTCGAACTGGACTCCGTCGTCCTGGCAGGCGCTCCCCGCCATGCAACAGCCCGAGTGGCCCGATCCGGCCGAGCTCGAGCGGGTGCTCAAGCAGGTCGCGTCGCTGCCCCCGCTGGTGTTCGCCGGCGAGGCGCGCAACCTCACCACCCAGCTCGGGCGGGCCGCTCGCGGTGAGGCGTTCCTGCTCCAGGCGGGCGACTGCGCCGAGTCGTTCGACGAGTTCTCGGCCGACGCCATCCGCGACAAGCTGAAGATCATCCTCCAGATGGCGGTGGTGCTCACCTACTCGTCAGGTGTGCCCGCCATCAAGGTGGGGCGCATCGCCGGCCAGTTCGCCAAGCCCCGCTCCTCACCCACCGAGACCGTCGACGGCGTCGAGCTGCCGTCGTTCCGCGGGCACCTCGTCAACTCGCCGGTGTTCAGCGCCGCGGCCCGCACCCCCGACCCCGAGCGCTTGCTCGCCGCGTACCACCAGTCGGCGGCCACGCTGAACCTGCTGCGGGCGTTCACCCAGGGCGGCTTCGCCGACCTCACCCGGGTCCACCAGTGGAACCGCGAGTTCGTCGCCAGCTCCCCCGCCGGCCAGCGCTACGAGGAGGTCGCCGCCGGCATCGATCGGGCGCTGCGCTTCATGGCGGCGTGCGGGGTCGACACCGAGACCGAGCCCCAACTCCACCAGGCCGACATGTGGACGAGTCACGAGGCGCTCGTGCTCGGCTACGAGGAGGCCCTCACCCGCCGAGACTCGCTCACCGGCGACTGGTACGACTGCTCGGCGCACATGCTCTGGATCGGCGAGCGCACCCGTCAGCTCGACGGCGCGCACGTCGAGTTCCTCTCCGGGGTCGGCAACCCGATCGGCTGCAAGCTCGGCCCCACCGCCACCCCCGAGGAGGCCCTCGCCCTGTGCGAGCGCCTCAACCCCGATCGCGTCGACGGCCGGCTCACGTTCATCAGTCGCATGGGCGCCGACCAGGTCGAGGACCGGCTGCGGCCGATCCTCCGTGCGGTCACCGACGCCGGCCACCCGGTCCTCTGGGCGTGCGACCCGATGCACGGCAACACGTTCACGAGCGAGTCGGGCCACAAGACCCGCCACCTCGAGGACGTGCTCTCGGAGATCTCGGGCTTCTTCGCCGCCCACCGTGCCGAGGGCACCTGGCCGGGCGGGGTGCACATCGAGCTCACCGGTGGCGATGTCACCGAGTGCCTCGGCGGCTCCACCGAGGTGCTCGCTGCCGACCTCGACACCCGCTACGAGACGGTCTGCGACCCGCGCCTCAACGGACGCCAGTCGCTCGACCTCGCCTTCCGCCTCGCCGAGCTGCTCAGCAAGCAGCAGCGGTAGGCGCGGCCCCCGGAGCGGGGGCCGAGGTCGAGGTCAGGCGAGGTACTCGACGAAGCGTTCGAGCTGGCGGAGGTTGCGCACTTCGAAGGTGCCGTCGCAGTGCGCGCCGTACTCGCTGACGATCGAGTCGCCCGTGTCCCAGTAGGACTGCGGTTCGGGGTTGAGCCAGAACACGTTGCGGGCCCGCTTGGCGATCTCCTGGATGATCCAGGCCTG
Source organism: uncultured Iamiaceae bacterium (assembly GCA_964488835.1). GTDB lineage: Bacteria > Actinomycetota > Acidimicrobiia > Acidimicrobiales > SKKL01 > SKKL01. Next base: position 2,149 of record CAZAVX010000098.1, read on the forward strand.
CGACGCGTGGTAGTTGTTGCGGGCATCGCCGAGGATCATCACGGTGGTCTTCGGCCCGACCTCCTTGCCGTGGCGTTCCCAGAACACCTCGAACGCGTGGCCGTAGTCGCTGTGGCCGTCGACCCACACGACGTCGGCCTCGGTGTTCACGCGGTGCACGGCCTCGGTGATGTCCTCGACGCCCTCGAAGTAGGAGGTGACCTCGTCGAGGCCGTCGATGAACACGAACGAGCGCACCTTCGAGAACTGGCTGCTGATCGCGTAGACGAGGTGGAGGGTGAAGCGGGCGAAGGCCGCCACCGATCCGGAGATGTCGGCGATGACGAAGATCTCGGGCTTGGCCGGGCGCGGGTACTTGAACTTCGGCTCGGCCGGCACGCCGCCGTAGCTCAGCGAGTGGCGCACGGTGTTGCGGAAGTCGAGGGGGCCCTTGCGGCCGTGGCGGCGCTTGCGGGCGAGGCGCACGGCGAGCTTGCGGGTGAGCGGGTAGATCGCCTTGCGGAGGTTGACCATCTCCTCGCGGCTGGCGTGCATGAAGTCGACGTCTTCGGGCAGCGGCTTGCGGAGGGTCTTCGCCATCGCCTCGACGCCCCGGTCGGCGACGAGCCGTCGGCGGATCTCGGCCTCGACCTCCTTCTTCAGGCGGTCGATGCGGGCCTCGAACTCGTCGCGCTCGAGGCGCTCCTCGAGGGGGGTGAGGCCGGGCGCCGGGGCCTTCTGGCGGGCCTGCTCCATGAGGCGCTCGAGCACGCCCTCGAGGTCGAGGTTCCGCAGCGTGCGGTAGAGGTAGTAGGTGCCGCCGACCGGCCGCCCGGGCTCCATGCCGGCGAAGCGCTGCACCGAGGTGCGGGCGATGGCGCGCATCATCGCGTCGTCGCCGCGCATCAGCGCCTGGTAGAGCATCTCGGCGAGCTCTTCGGCGGTCATCTGCGAGCCGCCCGAGCCGTCGCCCCGGCCCTGCTGGGCGACCCCCTCCATGTCGAGGCTGTCGCTCTCGCCCTCGCCATCGGCGTCGGGGTCGACGATGCCGTACTCCTTGCCCCGGAGGGAGAAGTACACCTCGAAGACGGTCTCGAAGGCCCGCCAATGGCTGTCGTTCTTCACCATCGTGGCCGCGAGCGCGTACTTCAGCGCCTCGCGGTCCTCGAGGGGGATGTGCCGCACCGCTTCCATCGCGTCGATGTTCTCGCTGAGGCTGACGGGGATGCCGGCCTCGCGCAGCTCGTGGATGAAGCCCCCGAGGAGCTCGAGCATCGGCGACGGTTCGTGGGCGGTGTCGGTCATGCCTGGGTGGGTGCGAACTCGGCCCCGTTGGAGGAGAACTCCTTGATGGCCTTGTCGATGTCGCTGCGGTACTTGAGCAGGATGTTGATGGTCTCGCTCGCGTCCTCGGCGGTGATCTGGTTGATGTTGAGCAGCATCAGGGTGTTCGCCCAGTCGAGGGTCTCCGACACCGACGGCGCCTTCTTCAGCTCGAGCTGACGGATCGAGCGCACGATGCGGGCCACCTGGTCGGCGAGGCTCTCGGTGATGCCGGGCACCTTGGTGAGGACGATCTCCTTCTCGCGCTCCATGTCGGGGTAGTCGATGTGGAGGAAGAGGCAGCGCCGCTTGAGCGCCTCGGAGAGCTCACGGGTGTTGTTCGAGGTGAGGAACACCATCGGGATCTGGCTCGCGGTGACCGTGCCGAGCTCGGGGATCGAGACCTGGTAGTCGGAGAGGATCTCGAGGAGCAGGGCCTCGGTCTCGATCTCGACGCGGTCGACCTCGTCGATGAGCAGCACGACGGGGTCCTCGGCCCGGATGGCCTCGAGCAGCGGACGGCTGAGGAGGAAGTCGTCGGAGAAGATGTCCTCCTCGATGTCGCTCCAGGTGCCGTCGGCGTTGCGCTCGGCCTGGATGCGGAGGAGCTGCTTCTTGTAGTTCCACTCGTAGAGCGCCTTGGACTCGTCGAGCCCCTCGTAGCACTGCAGGCGGATGAGGCGCGCGCCGAGGATCTCGGCGACGGACTTGGCGAGCTGGGTCTTGCCCGTTCCCGCCGGGCCCTCGACCAGGACCGGCTTCTGGAGCCGGTCGGCGAGGTAGACGACCCCCGCGATGCCTTCGTCGGCCAGGTAGTTGACGTTGCCCAGCGCCTCACGGACCGCAGGCACCGACTCGAAGCGATAATCCATGATGGGACCCTAGCGGTCTGCCAGACCGCAGCGTCAATCCGAATCGTGCACTTGCACGATCGCCGCGACCGGGCGCGGCGGGCTCGGATCGACCTTCGCCGGGGCCGTGCCGGGTGCGGTCAGCCGCGGATCTGGCCGTCGCCGCGCACCACGTACTTCGCCGTGGTGAGCTGGCGGAGTCCCATCGGGCCGCGGGCGTGGAGCTTCTGGGTGCTGATGCCGATCTCGGCGCCGAAGCCGAACTCCTCGCCGTCGACGAAGCGGGTCGACGCGTTGACGAGCACCGCGGCGGCGTCGACCTCGGCGACGAAGCGGTCGGCAGCCCGGATGTCGCTCGTGACGATGGCCTCGCTGTGGCCGCTCGAGTAGCGGGAGACGTGCGCGATGGCCTCGTCGATGCTGTCGACGATGCGCACCGCGAGGCGCAGGTCGAGGAACTCGGTGGCCCAGTCGTCGTCGGTGGCCTCGCCCATGGCGGGCAGGACCGCGCGGGCCCGGTCGTCGCCGACCAGCTCGACGCGCTGGAGCGTCTCGGCCAGACGGGGCAGGAGACGGTCGGCGATGTCGGCGTGCACGACGAGCGACTCGGCCGCGTTGCACACCGACGGCCGCTGGACCTTGGCGTTGGTGACGATGTCGACGGCCATGTCGAGGTCGGCGGAGGCGTCGACGTAGACGTGGCAGTTGCCGTCGCCGTCGATGACGTAGGGGACCGTGGCGTTGTCGAGGATGGCCTGGATGAGCGACGGGCCGCCGCGGGGGATCAGGCAGTCGACGACGCCGCGCAGCTGCATGAACTCGATGGCCGACTCGCGGCTGGCGTCGTCGACCATCACCATGCTGTCGGCGGGGAGGCCGACCTTCTCGACCGCCTCGCGCAGCACCGCGGCGATGGCGAGGTTCGACGAGAGCGCACCCGACGAGCCCCGCAGGAACGCGGCGTTGCCCGACTTCAGGCAGAGGCCGAAGGCGTCGCTCGTGACGTTGGGTCGGTTCTCGTAGATGATGGCGACGACCCCGAGCGGCACGCGGACCTGGGAGATGCGCAGGCCGTTCGGTCGGACCCACCCGCCGATGACCTCACCGACCGGGTCGGGCAGCGAGGCCACCTGGCGCAGGCCGCCCGCCATGCCCTCGATCTTCGCCTCGGTGAGGCGGAGCCGGTCGATGACGGTGGCGGTGGCGCCCTCGTCGGTGGCGCGGGCCACGTCGACGGCGTTGGCCTCGAGGATGTCGGAGGTGCGGGCGACGAGGAGGTCGGCCGCGGCGAGCAGGGCGGCGTCCTTGGCGGCGGTGGACTCGGTGGCGAGCACCCGGGCAGCTGCCTTGGCGCGTGCCCCGAGCTCGGCGACGGGCGTGGGAACGGTGGCAGTCATCGCCCACCAGGGTAGGCCGCGACCGGCCGCCGGTCCTCACCTGCGCGTCACCCGCGATACTGGGGAGGTGAACCTCCCGGTCCCCGCCAGCACGGGCCCCGTCGCCGTCCGCGCCGCCGTCTCGCCGGTCGCGGTGGGCGGTGCCGTCGTCGGGGCGCTCGTCGGCCTGGTGGCGGGCAGCGGGCTCGCCCCGATCCTCGTCGTCGCCGTGCTCGGGTGGCTCGTCGGCGTGGCGGGCACGGTGGTCATCGGCCGCCGCGACGGACGGATCCTGCCCGAGGAGCGGATCGACCCGTTCGCGGTGGGCGAGCCGTGGCGGCACTTCGTCCGCGGTGCGGTCACCGCCCGCAACCGCTTCGACCACGCGCTGCGCGACGCGAGGCCCGGGCCGCTGAAGGACCGCCTCGCCGACATCGGCACCTCGGTGCACGCCGGGGTGCGAGAGTGCTGGGAGGTGGCCAAGCAGGCGCAGAACGTCGCCGGGGCGCGCAAGTCGCTCGACGTGCCGACGTTGCGCCGGCGACTCGCGTCGCTCGAGGGCTCGGACGCCGACACCGAGGTGGCCGAGGGGTCGATCCGCGCCCAGCTCGAGTCGGCCGAGCGTCTCGACGCGGTGCTGGCCGAGGTGACCACCAAGCTCCAAGTGCTCGAGGCCCAGCTCACCGAGGCGGTCACCCGCGCCATCGAGGTGGCCGCGCTGGCGGGGCACGACGACGAGTTGAGCGGTGTGGGCTCGAGCGTCGATCAGATCGTCGACGAGCTCGAGTCGCTGCGGCTGGCGCTCGCCGAGAGCAATGGGCGGCCCGGGCCCCGTCTTCCCCGCGACGAGCTCCCGCCGGGCGAGGCCTGAGAGCCGTCTCTGCGGGCGGCACGTCGCAGGCGGCGTTCTGCAATGAGTCGCCCAGCCCAGAATCCCGTGGGCCGATAGGCTCAGCCGCATGATCAAGCTCTTCAAGCGGTGGTGGCGGTACACGACGGCCCGACTCACGGGGAAGTTCGAGGAGAGCGCCGACCCGAAGGTCCAGCTCGAGCAGGCCATCAAGGAAGCGCAGGACCAACACCGGCGGCTGAAGGAGCAGGCCGCGAACATCATCGCCAACCAGAAGCAGACCGAGATGCGGCTCTCGCGCGCCCTCGAGGACTACGAGAAGGTCAGCGCGAACGCCCGGCAGGCGGTCGTCATGGCCGACGAGGCGAACCGCAAGGGCGACAGCACCAAGGCCCTCGAGTACACCCAGGCGGCGGAGGCCTTCGCCAACCGCATGATCGCCCTCGAGCGCGAGATCGAAGACCTCAAGGAGCTCCACGCCCAGGCGGGCCAGGCGTCCGAGCAGGCCAAGCACGCCGTGGCCCAGAACGCGCAGGCGATGCAGCAGAAGCTCGCCGAGCGCCAGCGCCTCCTCGGCCAGCTCGACCAGGCGAAGATGCAGGAGCAGATGAACACGGCGATGGCCGCGCTCTCCGAGACGGTCAACGACGAGACGCCGTCGTTCGAGCAGATCCGCGAGAAGATCGAGCTGCGCTACGCGAAGGCCCAGGGCGCCACCGAGCTCGCCGGCGGGTCGCTCGACACGAAGATGTTCGAGATCGAGCAGGCCGCGATGCACAACGAGGCCCGGGGGCGACTCGACGAGATCCGTGCCCAGCTGGGTCTGCCTGCGCCCGACGGCGGGGGCGGCGCGGCGGCCGAGCTCCAGAACAAGATCGAGGAGCTGAAGGCCTCCACCGAGGGTGCGGGTGTCGCCGCCGACACGGCCGACACCACCGAGGCGGCGGCGCAGCCCGCGGCCACCGACCAGAGCCCCCCGGCCGACGATCTCGGCTGAGCCTCGGTCGTCAGGGCAGCATCACGAGGTCGTCGCGGTGGACGACCTCGTGCACGAGGTCGACCGGTAGGTCGCTCGTGCGGCGACCCTTGACCTGGTCGAGCTGGTCGCTGCTCATGCGGGCGAGCCCCTTGGCGAACACCTTGCCGTCGGGGGTGGCGAGCTCGACGGCGTCGTCCTCGACGAAGTGACCGACCACCTCGACGACGCCTGCGGGGAGCAGTGAGCGGTTGCCGTCGACGAGGGCGGTCCTCGCGCCGTCGTCGACCACGACGGTGCCCGACGAGCCGACCGCGAAGGCGATCCACAGCTTGCGGGCACCGAGGCGGGCGGGCCGGGGCTGCACGACGGTGCCGACACCCGGGGCGCCGGCGATCGCGTCGAGCAGCACGCGCTCCCTGCTCGCGCTGGCGATCACGGCCCGCACGCCGGTCCACGCCGCGATCTTGGCCGCCGCGATCTTCGAGGCCATGCCACCGCTCCCCCGCACCGTGCCCGCACCACCGGCGAGGCGCTCGAGCTCCTGATCGACCTCGACGATCTCCTCGATGAGCGAGGCGGACTCGTCCAACCGGGGATCGGCGGTGAGGAGCCCCGGCGTGTCGGTGAGCAGCACGAGCAGCTGGGCCTCGACGAGGTGGGCGACGAGGGCGGCGAGCCGGTCGTTGTCGCCGAAGCGGATCTCGTCGTCGGCGATGGCGTCGTTCTCGTTGACGACCGGGACGGTGCCGAGCTCGAGGAGGCGGGTGAGGGTGCCACGGGCGTGGAGGTACTGCTGGCGGTTCATGAAGTCGAGCGGTGCGAGCAGCACCTGGCCGCCGACGAGGCCGTGGGAGGCGAGCACGTCGTCGTACACCCGCATGAGCCGGCTCTGTCCGACCGCGGAGACGGCCTGGAGGGTGCGGGCGTCGCGAGGTCGCTTGGGCCCACCCATGCCGAGCGAGGGCAGGCCGGCGGCGATGGCGCCCGAGCTGACGATGACCACCTGGTGGCCGTCGCGCCGCGCCTCGGCGACCTCGGCGCACAGCTTCTCGATGGCCGGGCGCGAGATCTCGCCCATCTCGTCGGTGAGCGAGGACGTTCCGATCTTGGCGACGACGATCACGGTCCCTAGCCTCTCCCATCCAGCGCCGGCTGCACCACCCGCGGGCGCGGGTCAGTCGTCCTCGTACTCGAAGGTGTGGGTGCCGATGCGCACGAGGTCGCCGGGCTGGGCGCCCGCTCGGGCGAGTGCCTTGTCGACACCGAGCCGCTTGAGGCGCGTCTGGGCGTAGTCGAGGGCATCGAGGTTCGTGAGGTCGGAGAGGGCGACGGCGCGCTCGGCCTGGCGTCCGACCACCACGAAGGTGCCGTCGTCGTCGCGCTCGATGCGGATCCCCTCGCCCACCGGCCGGTGGATGACGAACCCCTCGGCCTCGGGCTCGACTTCTCGGGCCGACTCCACCATCTCGCGCATGCGGGTGACGAGCTCGGGGATGCCCTGGCCGGTGACGGCGGAGATGCGAGGTCCGTCGAAGGCGCTGGTGTCGGCCGCTCCCTCGATCATTCCCTCGAGGTCGGCGCGGGAGCCGACGACGACTCGGGGCCGGTCGAGCAGGTCGGGCTGGTAGCGACCGAGCTCGCGGAGGAGGACCTCTTGCTGCTCGGCGGGCGTCGCGCCCTCGAGGTTGGCGAGGTCGACGAGGATGACGAGCGCCCGGGCGCGCTCGATGTGGCGGAGGAACTGATGGCCGAGGCCCTTGCCCTCGCTCGCCCCCTCGATGAGGCCGGGGATGTCGGCAACCACCATCTCGAAGCCGTCGTCGAGCCGGACGACGCCGAGGTTCGGCTCGAGGGTGGTGAACGGGTAGTCGGCGATCTTCGGCTTGGCCGCCGAGATGCGGGAGATGAGGGTGCTCTTGCCGACGTTCGGGTAACCGACGAGGGCGACATCGGCCATCAGCTTCAGCTCGAGGCGGAGCCAGCGCTCCTCCCCCACCTCGCCCTGTTCGGCGAAGGTGGGCGCCTTGCGGCGGGCCGACGCGAAGCTCGCGTTGCCGCGGCCGCCCTGGCCGCCCTTCGCCGCGAGCCACCGGTCGCCGTGGTGGACGAGGTCGGCGAGCACGACGTCGCCGGTCTGCTCGAACACCTGCGTGCCGACCGGCACGTGCACATCGAGGTCGTCGCCCCGGGCGCCGTGCTTGCGCTTGCCCTGCCCGTGGGTGCCGCTGGTGGCCCGCCGGTGGGGGTGGTCGCGAAAGGCGATCAGCGAGGCGACGTTGTGGTCGGCGACGAGCCAGACGTCGCCACCGTCGCCGCCGTCGCCGCCGTCGGGGCCGCCGAGGGGAACGTGCGCCTCGCGCCGCATGGAGACGGCACCCGCGCCGCCGTCACCACCCTTGACGTTGAGACCACACTC
>CAZAVX010000099.1:0-9822 GCA_964488835.1 uncultured Iamiaceae bacterium
AGGGCGCCGGTCAGGTGAGGCGGTGGCCGCGGTCGAGGGTGAGGACGCGGTCGGCCATCTCGAGGACGAGGGGACGGTGGCTCACCATCAGCACGGCCGCGTCGGTGTGGGCGTGGAGGCGCTCCCAGAGGAGGGTTTCGGTCTGCACGTCGAGCGCGCTCGAGAGATCGTCGACCACGAGGAGGTGGGGCCGGCGCACGAAGGCGCGGGCGGCCCCCGTGCGCTGCACCTGCCCGCCCGAGAGTCGGAGGCCTCGGGGGCCGATGACGGTGTCGATGCCGTCGTCCATGTGGTCGAGGTCCTGGTCGAGGCACGCGAGCCAGAGGGCGTGGTCGAGGTCGTCGTCGGGGAGGCCGAGCAGGACCGTGTCGGCGAGCGACTCGGAGAACAGGCGGGGGACCTGGGGGAGGTAGGCGACCCGAGGCGGCACCATGAACGTGGAGGGGTCGGTGACCTCGACGCCGTTCCAGGTGATGCGCCCCGACTCGGCGGCCACCAGCCCGAGCAGGCCCCGCAGCAGCGTGGACTTGCCGGCCCCGACCTGGCCGGTGACGACGACGAGCTCGCCGCCGCGCACCTCGAGGTCGATGTCGTGGACCCCGTGCCCCGCATGGTCGTGCACGACGGTGAGCCCCTCGACGACGAGCGCGTCGAGGCGACCGCTGTCGGGTCTGGGGTGGTCGAAGGCCGGGGGGCCGTGACGCAGGTGGGTGGCCACCGGGCGCAGGGCCGACGGCCGCTCGCCGTCGGACATCAGTTCGGCCATGCGGTCGACCGAGACGTCGGCCTGACGGTGGTAGGCGCCGAGGCGACCGATCCAGCGGGGCAGGCCGGCGGCGACCGGCACGTAGGCGGCGAAGAGGCCGATGTCGCCGACGGTGAGCTCGCCCCTCCGGAACGACGCGGCGACGATGAGCAGCACGACGCCGATGGTGACCTCGCCGGTGCCGTAGCCGAGCGACCGGATGAGCTCGGTGCCGAGCTGGTCGCGTCGGGCGAGCACGGCCCGGCGGGCGTTGAGCTGGTGGAAGCGCTCGTCGACGGCGGCTTCGGCGGCGTTGGTCTTCACGGCGAGGATCGCGCCGAAGGTGTCGCCGATGAAGCTGGTGACGGTGGCGGTGGCCTCTCGTGCGGCCCGCCGCCACTGGCGGAGGACCGGGCCGAGCAGGGCGGAGGCGGCGACGGCGATGCCGATGGGTACGAGCGCGGCCGCCGCGGCGAGCGGGTCGATGCTCGCCATGACGACGATGGCGATGCTCGCGGCGAGGACCGCGCCGGACACGTCGAGCCACACGTCGAGGACGAGGGCGACGTCCTGGGTGTCGTCGCGGAAGCGGCTGACCGCCTCGCCCGGGGAGCCGGGGAGCCGACCGACGGTGGGACCGGGGTCGGTGGCGAGGGAGCTCAGCATGTTGACCCGCGGCACCGTCTGCCACCCGACCCATGCCCCGTGCCACTGCACGGCCGCGGAGAGCAGGAGCGCCCACCGGCCGACCTCGACCCCGACGATGCCGGCGAGGAGGAACCAGGGGATGCCGGGGTCGGTGACGGTGAGGCGGTCGAATACGAGCTTGATGAGCCAGCCGACGGCGAGCGGCGACATGTGGAACGCCACCCACTGGGTCCAGGCAAGGAGGTAGGCCGTGGGGTCGTTGCGGACGAGCTGGTAGGCGACCCGGGGCGTGCTCGTCGAGCGAGGGGAGGCCGGGCGGGGGCGTGGCGTGGTGGTGGTCATGCGCCGAGACCCTCCTCGTCGACGGTGAGGCCGATGCGTGAGGAGACGCGCAGCAGCTGGGCGTAGCGGCTGGTGGGGTCGGCGGCGAGCTCGGCGCGCGGCCCCTGTTCGACGATGCGGCTGTCGTCGACGACGACGATGTGGTCGACGTCGTCGAGGGTGGCGAGGCGGTGGGCGACGACGAGCGCGGTGCGGCCGTCGAGCAGGGAACGGCTGGCGGCGGCGAGGCGGGCTTCGGTGTCGGGGTCGAGGCGACTCGAGGCCTCGTCGAGCACGACGATGCCGGGGTCGGCGAGGAACGCTCGGGCGAACGCGAGCAGCTGGGCCTCGCCGGCCGAGAGGCTGGTGCCGCCGTCGAGCATCGTGTCGAGGCCGTGGGCCTGGCTCGCGTACCAGCGGCCGAGGCCCACCCGCTCGAGGGCGTCGACGAGCGCGGCGTCGCTGGCCGGCCGGGTGCCGAAGAGCGTGAGGTTGTCGCGGAGCGTGGCCCGGAACAGCTCGACGTCCTGGGTGACGACGGCGACCCGCGAGCGGAGCGCGGGGGTGCGCAGCTCGCGGACGTCGACGCCGCCGACGCGCACCGTGCCCACTTCGGCCTCCCACAGTCGCAGCACGAGGCGCCCGAGGGTGGTCTTGCCGCTGCCGGTGCGACCGATGATGCCGACGTGCGTGCCGGCGGGGACGTGGAGGTCGACCTCGCGAAGCGCCGGCTCGGCGGCGCCCCGGTACGTGAAGGTGACGTCGTCGAAGTCGACGGCGAGCGCGCCGGCGGGGAGGGCCGAGTCGTCGAGCGGCCCGTCGGGCAGCGCGGTCTCGGTGGCGAGCATCAGCGAGGCCCGCCGGGCGCCGGCGATGGCCTTCTGGAACTCCTTCAGCTGCTCGGCGATGCGCTCGAGCGGCTGGCGCAGCATCTCGCTGTAGCGGAAGAGGGCGATGACGGCACCGACGGTGATGACCCCGCTGCGGTGGAGCCAGAAGCCGAGCGCGAGGGTGGCGACCGACCCGAGGGCGAAGGTGACGGCCGCGATGGCGTACGACCCGTCGCCGAGGAACGCCGCCCGCCGTGCCCGCCGCCACGAACGGGCGGAGTTCACGTGGAGACGGTGCACCGCGTAGCGGCCGGCGCCGTTGGCCCGGAGGTCCTCCAGGCCGCCGAGGCGCTCTTCGAGATCGCCGTAGAGGATGGCGTTGGCCTCCCGCTCGGCCTCGCGGGCTGGCACGGCGGCGCTGCGCAGCCGGACGAGCACGAGGGCGCCGACGATGCTGGTGAGGGTGAGGAGGACGCCGGCCAACGGATCGATGACGAAGGCCACCGTCAGCATGCCCACCATCAGCACGAGGTTGCCGAGCACGTGGACGAGCGCGTTGGCGAAGAAGGTGACCATGGCTTCGACGTCGCCGTCGATGCGCTCGATGAGCTTGCCGGGGCTGTGCTGGCCGTGCCATCCCATGTCGAGCCGGAGCGCGTGGTGGGCGAGCTGCTCACGCAGCCGGTTGCCGGTGCGCCACGAGAGGTCGACCGCGCCGTAGGTGACCGCGAGCTGGAGCCCCTCGGCGACCAGGGCGATGGCGACGTAGGCGGCGGCGATGCCGGTGAGGAGCGAGAGGTCCGCACCGTCGATCGCCCGGTCGACGAACCAGCCGAGCATCGCGGGCATGGCGAGCCGCATCGCGAGCGCGACGAGGAGGACACCGACGATGACCGTCGCCCGGCGCCGTTCGGGACGAACGGCGTTCAGGAGCAGTCGAGCCTCGTGACCCCCTGAGCGCGACACAGCCTGTCGAGCCTACGAGCGGTCCGAACCGATGGCGAGGGAGTTCCGAAGTCGCTTGCCGCGCTGGCGGGACGGGTCGACACTTCTCGGCATGGAGCGGCTCGCCGACGTGGAGATCGACGTGCTCGGCGCGACGCCGAGCGACGACGAGGTGGCGGCCATCGCCGCGCTCGTGCAGGCCGTGCAGGACGATGCTCGGCCGGGCGATCCACCGGTGAGCGTCGCCGAGCTGGCCGGAGTCCTCCGCCATCCGTACCCGTCGAGCACCACGGTGACGGTCGTCGCCCGCCGTGGCGACGAGGTGGTCGGCCGCATCACCGCCTTCGTCGACCACCGAGCAGCGAACGAGGGCTATACCGAGCTCGACGAAGTGGATGTGCACCCGTCGCGGCGCCGGCACGGCATCGCCACCGCGATGCTGCGAGCAGCCGCCGACGAGCTGGCGCGGGTCGGGTCGCGCACGGTGATGGCATGGCCGTTCGACGACGGGGGGCGGGCGCTCGCAGAGCGCATCGGCCTCACGTTCCGCCAGCACGAGCGGGAGAGCCGCCTGCTCGTCGCCGAGGTCGACCGGGCCCAGCTCGCCGACTGGGTCGAGGCGCCGAAGGCCCGTGCCCACGGCTACGAGGTCGTCACCTTCACCGGCCCGGTTCCCGACCACCTGGTCGACGCCTGGGCGCAGTCCCTGGAGGCGATGGCCGACGCCCCGCTCGACGAGGTCGAGTACGTCCACGCGCCGGTCACCCCCGAGTGGGTCAGGAAGCTCGAGACGGTGCACGCCGCCCGGGGCGAGGTCGTGTTCGGCGCGGTCGCGGTCGACCGGGACGGGGGCGCGGCGGGCATGAGCCTGATCGTCGTGCACCCCGACCGACCGCGGTTCGCCCACCAGGAGGACACCGCCGTCGTGCCGGCACACCGCGGGTTCGCGCTCGGCCGCTGGCTGAAGGCGGCGAACCTGCTCCAGCTGCTCGATGCCGTTCCCGAGGCCGAGATCGTGCAGACCTACAACGCCGAGAGCAACGGCCCGATGCTCGACATCAACGTTGCGATGGGGTTCCGGCCGTCCCGCGCCTACTGGGCCCACCAGGCCGACCTCGCTGACGTGCGCCGAGCCCTCGACCTCACCCCCTGAGCCCTCCACCTCACCCGCTGAGCCCTCCACCTCACCAGGTATGGGCCCGGTCGGGGGAGGTGGGGAGAGTTCTGTCCCACCGGTGGGAGAAAACTCTCCCCATACGGAGGTGGGGAGAGGGGTTTCTGCGGGAACCGGTCAGGGCGCGGGAGCGTCATAGCGGCATGAGACGACTCCTGTTCACCCTGTTCGCGGTGTTCGCCCTCACCCTCGCCGGGTGCGGTGACGACGACACCGACGTGGCCACGCCGGGCGCCGGCGGCGACGCCACCCCGACCAACGAGGAGGCCGAGATGGGCGGCGAGCTACCCGACGTCGAGCCCGTGTGCATCGGCGCCGACGAGGAGAACCCGGTACCGGCGTACCTGGGCCTGACCGAGGCCGAGGCGACCGCTCAGGCCGGGGCCGACGGCTACTCGCTGCGGGTGGTCGGTGCGGACGGTGAGTGCTTCGCCATCACGATGGACCTCCGCGACGACCGGGTGAACGTCGAGCTCGTCGACGGCGTCGTCATCGCCGCCGCGATCTTCTGACCGCCCCGGCGCTCGTCCTCCGATCTGCGCATCCAACTGCGCGCGTGCCGCTCGGCCCCGCCGTCCCGGGGCCGAGCGGTCCGCGTCCGAGCGCGGCACCGATCGGTGTGGAGCGCGGTCGACCCTTGACCTCCAGTGCACTCGAACTCGTAGGGTCGCCCCATGACGTCGGTCCCTCCCCGCCGATTCCTCGCCTACGAGGCGTCTCGCCAGGTGCCGAACGTCGTGGTCGACGGTGGACCGAACGAGGCGACGGTGCTCGCGATCACGCATTGGCCGGGGGTCGCCCAACCGAGCGGGCTCGGCGACGACCTGTCGGCCCAGATGGCGTACCGGTACCTCGACGCAGCGCCCGCGCACCCGCCCGCCGCGGTGGTCACGAACGACCACTTCGACCAGGACGGGCTGGTGAGCGTCCACGCCCTCGTCGACCCGGAGGCGGCGCTCGCCCACCGGGAGCTCCTGATCGATGTCGCGGCCGCCGGTGACTTCGGCACCTACCGGTTCCGCGAGGCCGCCCGGGCGTCGATGGCCATCTGGGCGTACGCGAACGCCGAGCGCTCACCGATCGCCGCCGAGTTGGCCGCCGCCGGCTCCGGCCGGACCGCGCTCCTCTACGAGACCACGCTGCCGATCCTCGTCGATCTCGCGACCGACCCCGAGCCCTACCGCGACCTGTGGGCCGACGAGGACGAGCGCCTCGCGGCGAGCGAGCGGGCCCTCGCCGAGGGACGGATCACCATCGAGGAGCGACCGGAGGTCGACCTCGCGGTGGTGAGGATCGACGACGACCTGCCCGAGCTCGGCGGCCATCGCTTCGGTCACGACGCGCTCGACGTCGTCCACCCGATGGCGATCCACAACGCGACCTCGTGCCTCCGTCTCCTCTTCGTCCACGGCCGCCGCTACCGCCACCTCGACCGCTACGAGACGTGGGTCCAGATGCGTTCGCGCGCCGTGCGTCCGCGGGTCGACATGGCACCCCTCGCGGCGCGGCTCTCCGAGGCCGAACGCAGCTCGGTCGGCTGGGAGGCCGACCCGGTGTCGACGATGACTCCCGCGCTCGCGCACGACGGCGAGTCGTCCCTCGACGCGACGGAGGTGGTCGACCTCGTGGTCGACCACCTCCGTGCCGCCCCGCCCGGCTGGGATCCCTACAGCGTCACCCGAGGCTGAGCGACCCGATCGGCCCGCTCGGGCGTGGGGGCGGGGTCGGCGTGGGGGTCGAACCGCCGGCCTCGACCAGACCGCCGGCGTGGGTGGGTGACTGGGGCGAGGGGGGCTCCGGAGCGCTGCCCGGACCCTCGACCCCCACCGGCGGCTGGCAGGGCTCGACGTTGAACCCGACGACGTCGGAGTGGATCAGGTTCGGGGAGTAGACCTCGATCCGGAACGTCCCGGTGAGCCGCCCGATGTCCTCGGTGGCGTAGCCGCCGATCTCGCCGGGCCCCGTCGGGGCGACGAGCGACGGGCCGTCGGGCGTCGGGTCGGCATCGGGGTAGGGGACGACGTGGAAACGGCCGGTGGTGCTCTGGCCGTCGAGCTCGACGGCGAAGGCGTTCGAGCGCTGTCCGAAGCGGTCGATGATCCGGTAGTAGGCGGTGACCGGACGGTCCGAGCGCAGGAAGAGCTGGAGGGTGAGCTCGCACGAGTTCGGCACCGGGGTGACGGTGAGGTCGACGTCGGTCACCCGGGGTGCGACGGTGAGCCCGCCACCCCCGCCGCCGGCCTGGACCTTCGCCGGTGGCACGGGGACCCCGACGTACTCGACGGTGATCGGGATCATGCGGGGCATCGTCTTGTACCGGTCGGCGCCGGCGCCGAGGGGTCGACACCAGACCTCGGCGGACAGGTTGACGTGGGCGTCGACGGTGAAGCTCTGCGAGCGGGCCTCGGCCTCGCTCATGCCGGTGGCCATGCGGTTGTGGACGGCGATCTCGCCGTACCCGTAGAGCGAGGCGAGGCTCGGGAACCCCTGGATGATGGGGGCTTGGCCGTCCTCGCCGAAGGCCCGCTCGACGGGGAGGTTGATGGCGAGGAGCTTCGACGGCATCGTCTTGGCGTTCGGTACCGAGATCGGCAGGTACCAGGGGTAGACCTCGACCGGGTTCTTCGAGCTGCCGTGTTCGTAGTGCCAGCCCGAGACGATCGATGCGCGGTCGAGGCGGTAGCCGGAGCGGCACTCGGCGCCGAGCGTCGCGGCCAGCCAGATGTAGTCGTCGCCGAAGACCGAGGTGGTGCCGATGTCGCCGAACACGTACCCGTCGCCGGTGTCGACCTGGCGGACCTGGATGACGTTCGCCATGCCGTCCCCGGCGTTCGGCGTGCAGGCGAAGAGGCCGTCGATGCAGGCGTCGTCGGCCTCGTGGAAGGACACCGTCTTCACGCCGAGGTCGTAGAACCAGGCGGCGGCGGGCGAGGCGGAGACGCCGGCGGCCCCGGCGACCAGGCCGAGGACGAGGGTGAAGATGATCAGGGACTTGCGCACGTGCACTCCTTGTGAGGGGTTCGTGCCGGTCCTGACCGCCGGATCGCTCCGCCCTTACACCCGCGCCCTCATCTGGCCGGGCGGGTCACTTCAGCTCCTGGAACGCCTCCCACGCGCGCGGGCCCCACACCGAGGCGGTGCCTCCGTCCATGAGGAGGGCGACGCCGAGTGCCTCGGCGACCTCCTCGTCGGTGGCTCCCCGCCGCGCGGCCGCCTTGGCGTGGTAGGCGATGCAGCCGTCGCAGTGCTTCACCACGGCGATGGCGAGGGCGATGAGCTCCTTCGTCTTCGCGGGGAGCGCACCGTCGGCCACCGCCTCCTTGTGGAGCTGCCCGAAGCCCGCCCACACCCCGGGGATGGCGTCGCGGAGCGAGCGGGTGGGGGCCTTCAGGTCGTCGATGACGGTCGTGTAGGTCTCGGTGGTGCTCATGGGTCCACCACACCACGGGCATACCCTGGGGGGTAGGGCCGAAGGTCATCGTTCGCGCGGAATACCTACCGGGGTATCTCGGTTGTACGATGCGACGCCCACACGCAAGGAGACATCCCACCATGGCGACCATCGAGCTCACCGAAGCCAACTTCGAGGAGACCATCACCAACAACGACATCGTCCTCGTCGACTGGTGGGCCGAGTGGTGCGGGCCGTGCCGCATGTTCGGGCCGATCTTCGAGGAGGCCGCGGCGAAGCACGACGACATCGTGTTCGGCAAGGTCGACACCGAGGCCCAGCAGAACCTCGCCGGGGCCGCCGGCATCATGTCGATCCCGACGCTGATGGTGTTCCGCGAGAACGTGCTCGTGTTCAACCAGGCCGGCGCCCTGCCGGCTGCCGCCCTCGACCAGGTGATCGAGGCGGTCCGCGAGCTCGACATGGAGGAGGTCCACAAGGCGGTCGCCGAGCAGGCAGACTGACCCCATGTTCCGCCTCGCCCAGATCGACGGGCGCGCCGCGCTCGTCGACGGCGACCACTGGTTCGACCTCGCCACGCTCACCGGACGTCCCGAGCTGGCCGATCCGATGGCGGCGCTCGCCCGGCACGGCGAGCTGCACGACGCCCGCCGCCTGGCGGGGTCGTCGGAACCGGCGGGCCGCGTCGAGGGGGTGACCCTCGGTCCGCCGGTGCCCCGCCCCTCGAAGGTGTTCGCGATCGGGCTCAACTACCGGTCCCACGCCGCCGAGTCGAACCTCGAGCTGCCCAGCTCACCGGTCGTGTTCACGAAGTTCCCGAGCTGCCTCTCGGGCCCGACCGCTCCGATCGAGCTGTCGGGCGAGCGGGTCGACTGGGAGGTCGAGCTCGTCGTGGTCATCGGCACCGGCGGCCGCCGCATCCCCGAGGCCGACGCCTGGGCGCACGTGGCCGGGCTCACCCTCGGCCAGGACATCTCCGACCGGGCGGTCCAGATGGCCGGCAACCCTGCGCAGTTCTCGCTCGGCAAGAGCTTCGACAGCTACGGGCCCCTCGGGCCTGCGGTCGTGAGCGTCGACGCGTTCCCCGACCCCGACGACGTCGGCCTGTGGTGCGAGGTGTCGGGCGAACGCATGCAGGAGGCACGGTCGAGCGACCTCATCTTCTCGGTCCCCGAACTCGTCGCCCGTCTCTCGGCCGTGTGCACGCTCGAGCCCGGCGACCTGATCTTCACCGGCACCCCCGGCGGCGTGGGCATGGGGCGGGGCCGCTTCCTCGCGCCGGGCGACGTGGTCGTCAGCGGTGCCGAGGTCATCGGCGAGATGACCAACCCCTGCGCGGCGCCCTCGCACTAGCGTTCGGCCATGGACGAGGCCGCGCTGCAGTCCCACCTCGCAGCCGTCGAGCGGGACGGCTACACGATCGTCGAGGACGCCATCGAGCCTGACCTGGTCGACCAGCTGCTCGCCACCCTCGACCGCCTGGTCGACGACCTCGGCATCGTGCCCGCGGGCAACCGCTTCGAGGGCGGGAACACGCTGCGGATCTACAACCTGCTCGCCCACGACGAGGTGTTCCGTCGCGTGCCCGTGCACCCCTCGGTGCTGCCGGTCGTCGACGGCGTGCTCGGCGACGGGTGCCTCGTCTCGTCGCTCTCGTCGATCGACATCCGCCCGGGCGAGATCGCGCAGCCGATCCACGCCGACGACCAGCTCATCCCCATCCCGAAGCCCCACCCGCCCACGGTGT
>CAZAVX010000100.1:0-9684 GCA_964488835.1 uncultured Iamiaceae bacterium
GCTGCTCGGGCGCGAAGCTCATGGCCACCCTCCTCAACGAGCTCGAGCGCACCGGGGGCCGCTACGGCCTCCAGACCATGTGCGAGGGCGGCGGTCTGGCCAACGCCACCATCATCGAGCGCCTCGGCTGAGCTGAGCCCTCGGCCCCACCGCTTTCGCCCGTCTTCCGCCTGATGGGCGCGATCTGCGTCGACAGCTGACGCAGATCGCGCCCATCAGCGCATTTCAGGGGGAGGAGTTGGGGGGAGGAGTCGGGCGCGGGTGGCGCGTGTGCCCTCGGCCCGGGCGCACCTCTATCGTGGGATCGATGTGGTTCCGGGTCCTGGTCGCGGTGATCGCGGCGGTGGTGATGCTGCGGATCGGGTTCGCCCTGCTCCGGGGCCTCGGCGCTCCCCCGCCCGAGCCCCCGCCACCCGGTCAGCTCCGCAAGGTGCGCCTCGAGTACCGGTGCGCGGTGTGCGGCACCGAGCTGCGGATGACGAGCGCACCGGATGAAGAGCCCCCGCCTCCGAAGCACTGTCTCGAGGACATGGAGCTCGTCGCCCCCATCGACTAGCTCCCCCCTCACCCGAACTCCGAGTGTCCACGGCCGTGGTGCGCCCGCTCGCACTCGCAGAATCGGAGGCTGGGCAGCGAGCGTGCCTGGTGACACGGGGTTGGACGTCAGGTGTGACGAAAGTTACACCGGTGTGATGCTCCCCAGGATGATCCACAGGCTGTGGACAACCTGGATGACCCCTGTCAGTGGAGCTTCGTGGCGGTGATGATGCCCCCGAGGATGAGCCCCAGACCGAGGAACAGGTACCAGTTGCTGATACCGCCGGGCAGCACGTCGATGTAGTTGAGGATGATCGTCAGCGTGCCCGCACCCAGGAGCCCGAACATGGTGGGCACGACCCAGGGGGCGGTGAACTGCGGCCGGTCCTCGTCGGGGGTCGGCGGCGTGTAGCGACGGCTGGCTCCGGGGTGCCCTGCGGTGCGGGGCTCGTCGGCCCGGGTGCCCTTCGGGGTGACCCGGCCTCCGGTCGGCTTCTTCTTCGGCGGGGTGGCCATGGGGGGAGAGCGTAGGCGATCGACACCTGGCGTCTCGAAGCCGCTTCCGTGGGCCACCACCCCACCGGTAGCCTGTGGGCTCCTATGGGTGCCCGGGTCCTCGTCATCGACAACTACGACAGCTTCGTCTACAACCTCGTCCAGTACCTGGGCGAGCTGGGGGCCGAGCCGGTCGTCCACCGCCACGACGCCATCGACCTCGCGGCGGCGAAGGCCCTCGAGCCCGACGCGGTGCTGATCAGCCCCGGGCCGGGCCGTCCCGAGGACGCCGGGCTCTCGAACGACGCGATCCTCGGCTTCGCCGGCGAGGTGCCGGTGTTCGGCGTGTGCCTCGGCCTCCAGTGCATCGGCCAGCTCTACGGTGGCTCGGTCGTGAGGGCCCCGCAGGTCATGCACGGGAAGACCTCGCTCGTCCGCCACAACGGCACCGGGGTGTTCACCGGGCTGCCGAACCCCCTCGAGGCCACCCGCTACCACAGCCTGGTCGTCGACCGGGCCTCGGTGCCCGAGGTGCTCGAGATCACCGCCGAGACCGACGACGGCATCGTGATGGGCCTCCGCCACCGCGAACTCGACGTCGAGGGCGTGCAGTTCCACCCCGAATCGATCCTCACCGCGGCCGGCCACGCCCTGCTCGAGAACTTCCTCGGCCGGGCGCGCACCCCTGCCTGACCGATCCGACCCCCGGCAGGCGGGCGACGCCGGGCGCCGCCCGCCGATCAGTCGGTGGGGATCTCTTCGGTGGTGGAGGTGGTGCTCCCCGTCGTGGTGGTCGTGGTGGACGATCCGCCCGAACCGGACGACACGACGATCAGCACGTTCGAGCCCTGGAGCAGCGGCGTGCCCCCGTCCGGGTCCTGGCTGATGACCACGCCCGAGGGAACCGAGCCCGACGGCGAGAACGACACCTGGGGGACGAACCCTGCGTTGGTGAGGCGCTGCTCGGCGGTGGCCTGGGTGAGGTTCACCACGTCCGGGACCTCGACCTCCTCGGGCGGCACCGGCCCGGTGGACACGACGATGACGACGAAGGAGTTCCGGGGCGCCTCGGTGCGATGGGCCGGGGAGGTGCGGATGACGCGGCCCTCGGGGATGGAGTCGTGGTTCTCCTCCTCGACCTGCACCTGGAAGCCCGCCTCCTCGATGGCGTCGCGGGCCTCGTCGAGCTCGTCGCCGCGCACGTCGGGGATCTCGACGAGCTCGGGCCCTCGGGACACCACGAGGTTGAAGGTGGTGCCGGGGGTCACCATCGTCTGGGCGGGCGGGTCCTGCTGGAGGACCTCGCCGTCGACGCTGTCGTTGTCGAAGACCCGCTCGATCTCGCCGAGGACGAGGCCGAGGCTCTCGAGCTCGGCGATTGCGTCGATCTCGTAGGCCCCCACCATCTCGGGCATCGGGAACTCCTCGTCGCCGGCGCTCACGATGATGGTGACGGTGCTGCCGCGGGGCTCACGGGTTCCGGGGCTCGGGCGCTGGTCGAAGACGATGCCCGGTTCGTGGTCGACGTTCGCCTCGTACTCGGCTTCGACCTCGAAGCCGGCGCCCTCGAGCGTGGCCCGCGCCTGCTCCTCGGTCTGGAGGATGACTCCCGGCACCTCGATGCGCTCGGCGCCGTCGTCGTCACCGCCGATGCCGAGGGCGTTGGCGAAGATGACGAGGAGACCGACGAGCACGGCGACGAGGGCGACGAGCCCGGCGATGAACCAGCCCGTGCGACTGCCCGGCGCGTCGTAGTAGTCGTCCTCGCCGTAGGGCTCGTCGCGGCGGGGCGGCGGGGTGACCGGCATCGCGGAGGTGGCATCCGGCGGCGGCACCGCGGCAGCCGGGGGCGCGGCCGCAGCTGCGGCGGTGGCCGCGGGCGCCGCGCCGGCGGCGAGCACCTGCTGACCCTCGCGGAAGCGACGCAGGTCGGCGCGCAGATCCTCGGCGGAGGGGTAGCGGTCGTTCGGGTTCTTGGCGAGCAGCCGCATCGTGATGGCTTCGATGCCCGGTGGGATGCGGTGGTTGACCGAGCTCGGGGGCTCGGGTGCCTTCTGCACGTGCTGGACGGCGATGCCCATCGAGGTCTCGCCGGTGAACGGCGGCCGGCTCGCGAGCATCTCGTAGAGCACGCACCCGAGGGAGTAGAGGTCGGAGCGGGGGTCGACCGCGTGGCCCTGGGCTTGTTCGGGCGAGAAGTAGGCGGCGGTGCCCATCACCGACCCGGTCTGGGTGAGGTTGGTGTCGCCCGCGGCGCCGAAGGCCCGGGCGATGCCGAAGTCGGTGACCTTCACCTGGCCGCTCGGGGCGATGAGGATGTTGCCCGGCTTGATGTCGCGGTGCACCACCCCGTTGCGGTGGGCGAAGCTCAGCGCGGCGGCGACGTCGATGGCGATGTCGGCAGCCCGATCGGGGTGCAGCATCCCCTCGGAGCGGAGGATCTCCGCGAGGCTGCGGCCGTCGACGTACTCCATGACGATGAAGTAGGTGTCGCCTTCCTGACCCCAGTCGAACACCGAGGTGATGTTGGGGTGGTTGAGGTTGGCCGCCGACTGGGCCTCACGGCGGAAGCGCTCGACGAAGGTGGGATCGGTGGCGAACTGTGGGAAGAGGACCTTGATGGCGACCGGTCGGTCGAGGAGCTGGTCGCGCGCCAGAAAGACATCGGCCATGCCACCGCGGGCGATCTGACGATGCAGCTCGTAGCGGCCGTTGTAGACCGTCGGTTCCTGGTCGGACATGGGTGGTGTGGAGCCTCCTCTGGCGTGCGCCGCACAAGAGTATGGGTCAGTCGGGTCCTGATGTGGGGTCCGCGGTGGTGGGGTTCGGGGCCGGTGGGTTGAGCGCCGCTTCGAGCACCGCCCGGGCGACGGGGGCCGCGACCCGACCGCCGGTCTGCTCGCCGACCCCTTCCACGCCGAGCACGACGACGGCGACGGCGACGTGGGGGGTTTCGCCGGGAGGGCCGGCGAACCCGATCATCCACGCGTGCGAGCGGTTCTCACCCGCGGCGATGCGGGCGGTGCCGGTCTTACCGCCGACCTCGTAGCCGGGGATGGCGAGCCCGGTGGCGGTACCGCTGGAGACGACGCCGAGCATGGCCTGGCGGAGGATGGCGGCGTTGGCGGGGCTCAGGGCCCGGAGCCACTGCTGCGGTTCGAAGCGTTCGACGAGGGCGTTGTCGGCGTCGCGGATCTCGGTGACGACCCGCGGCTGCATGATGATCCCGTTGTTCGCGACGCCAGCGGCGACGAGCGCCATCTGGAGGGGCGTGGCGGCGACGTCGTGCTGGCCGATGGAGGCCTGGGCGAGGGCTGGGGTGTTCTCGTACACCGTGCCGGGCACCGATGGGTCGGGCTCGGGGAGGTCGGGGGTGCTGAGCGGCTCGCCGTAGTCGGTGGGGAAGACCGAAGCGGCGGGGCTCGGCAGGTCGATCGGCGGCCGGGAGTTGAACCCGAAGGCCTCCGCCCCCTCGGCGAGGACCGACGGACCGAGGGTGAGGGCACCCATCTCCGCGAACGCGGTGTTGCACGACACCCGGAGGATCTCCGCGAGCGTGCCGCCGCACGTGCGCCCGCCGGCGTTGGTGATCTCCCGGGTGGTGAGCGGCGGTGCCCACGAGCGCAGCGGCGGGTACGAGGGGCTGTCGGCGGTGACCCGTCCGCTCTCGAGGCCCGCGCCGCTCACGACCACCTTGAAGCTCGACCCGGGGAAGTAGCGCTCCTGGTAGGCGCGGCCGAGCATCGGGTCGGCGGGGTTCAGGAGGTAGAGGCTCCGGGCCGTCGTGGCCGCCTCGAGGTCGGGGTCGCTGACCGCGTTCGGGTCGAAAGAGGGCCAGGACCACATGGCGAGGACCTCGCCGGTGCGGACGTCGAGGGCGACGACCGACCCCTCCCGCTCGCCGAGGGCGTCGCGGGCGGCCCGCTGCACGTCGTCGCGCAGCGACAGCACGATGCTGCCCGACCGATCGCGGTCGACGAACAGGTCGGCGAGGCTGCGCAGCTCGAGCTCGGGGGTCTGCCCGGCGAGCTCCTCGTCGTAGACCCGCTCGACCCCCGCGGTGCCGAAGTGGAGGGAGAAGAACCCCGACACCTGGGCGTAGAGCTCGCCCTCGGGGTACTCGCGCTGGCGTTGGAGAGGGGTGTCGACCTCGACCGTGCGGGCCACCACCACGCCGTCGGCGGTGGAGATCGTGCCCCGGGGGCGGCTGTAGTTGGCGAGCACCTGGCGGGTGTTGTCGGGGTTGTCGCGCAGCGCCTGGGCCTCGAACACCTGGATGCGGTTGAGCTGGGCGAACAGGGCGAGGTAGGCGAGCATCAGCCCGACCGCGAGGCGGCGGATCTGTCGGTTCACACCGCCACCCCCTCGTCGAGACGGCGGAGCTGCCGGGTGGTGACGTCGTCGGACACCCGGATCAGGAGTGCGATCAGCACGTAGTTCACGACGAGCGACGAACCGCCGTAGGAGACGAACGGCAGGGTGATGCCGGTGAGGGGCAGCAGGCGGGTGATGCCACCGATGATGAGGAACGTCTGCACGCCGAAGAGGGTGGCGATGCCGACCGCGAGGGCCTTGTCGAAGGCATGCTCGGCGACGACCGCGAGCCGCAGCGCCGAGCCGACGAGCAGCAGGAAGCAGATCAGCACGGCGGTGCCGCCGACGAGTCCGAGCTCCTCGCCGATCGCGGCGAAGACCATGTCGGTGGTGACGACCGGGACCCGTTCGGGGTTGCCGAGACCGAGGCCGGTGCCGGTGAGCCCGCCCTGGGCGAGGGCGTAGGTGGCCTGCACCACCTGGTAGGCCTCGTCGCGGATGACCTCGGGCCGCCACGGGTCGAGCCACACCTCGATGCGGGGGGCGACGTGCGCGAAGCGCGACGCGGCGACGACGGCGCCGCCGACGAAGAGCGTCGAACCGATCACCAGGTAGGAGAGTCGTTCGGTGGTGATCCAGATGAGCACCAAGAAGAGCGTGAAGAGGAGGAGCGAAGGCCCGAGGTCGTTCTGGGCGACGAAGATGAAGAGCGAGACGCCGAGGGCGAGCACGAGGGGTCCGAGGCGCTTCGGGTCGGGCAGCATCAGCGGGCCGAGCTTGAAGGTGCTGACCGACAGCAGCTCGCGGTTCTCGGTGAGGTAGCCGACGAAGAACAGCAACAGCGCGAGCTTCGCGAGCTCGCCGGGTTGGAAGGTGATCGGGCCGATGCGCGCCCAGATCTGCGCGCCGAGGTTGGCGAACCCGATGCCGGGCACGAAGGGCAGCACGAGGAGCCCGACGCCGAGGAGGAGGAACGTGTACCGGTAGCGCTGCAGGTCGCGGGGCCGGCGCAGCACCGCGAGGGTGGCGAGGAAGGCGACGATGCCGAGGGCGGTCCAGGTGGCCTGTGGTGCCGCGAGCTCGTTGTCGAGGCGGGCGACGAACACGTACCCGATGCCGTTGAGGAGCGCGGCGAGCGGGAGGAAGAGGCCGTCGGCGTTGGGGGCGAGCTTGCGGACCGCGACGTGGGCGGCGACGAGGAGACCGAGGACGACCACGAGGAAGGGGACGATGTCGGCGGGCAGCGACGCCGTGGTGCCGAGCGAGGCGAGTGCGTAGGCCGAGCCGGTGATGATGGCGGCGAGGACGATGAGGCCGAGCTCGACGCGGCGGCGGATGATGCGGACCTCGCCCACCTTGACCGGGTGGGTGGCGAGATGGGTCACGGCGCGGTGGTTCCGGTCCCCGCGGTGCCGCCGGGTGGTGCGGTGGCCGTGGCGCGGGGCCGGAGCGTCGTCGTGGTGGACGGCCGCGTCGTGGTCGTGGTGGTGGCTCGGTCGAGCTGGTCGGCGAGGTTGGCGAGGTAGCGCCTGGCGTCGTCGAAGCTGGCGAACTCGGGCCGTGCCTGCACGGCGTCGCGCAGCACGGGGGTGAGGTCGTCGAGCTCGACGCCGGTGGACTCGACGAGGGTGGGGTCGAACCACAGCAGTCCGCCGGGCCGACCCTGGAACACCGCGATCTCGCCCTGGTCGTCGACGTCGATGAAGTAGCCGGACCGGCCGTACCACGCGACGGCGAGGGCGGCGACGACGAACACGCCGACGAAGGCCAACAAGAACGCGGCGGTGCGCCACGTGACGAGCCGCGGGCGGACGGTGTCGAGGTCGTCGGCGTCGTCGGGCAGCATCGACCGGCCGGTGACCGGCTCGTCGGCATCGTCGGATCCGAGGGCGTCAACGGCCTCGGCGCGGTCGTCGGCGTCGTCGTCCGCGTCGGGCTCGGTGCCGGCCATCGACGAGGTGGCGGTGCGGAACCCGGCGAGGTCGTCGACGGCGTCGGGGAGCGGGACGAGGATGCGCTCGTCGCTGCGCAGGGAGCGCCCGGCTGGCCGGGGACCCTCGACCACGTCGGCGACGACACAGGTGATGTTGTCGCGGCCACCGCCGCGGTTCGCGAGGTCGACGAGATGGTGGGCGGTCTCGGTGGGGTCGTCGTAGGCACGCAGGCCGCTCGCGATGCGCCCCTCGGGCACCTCGTTGAACAGGCCGTCGCTGCAGAGCAGGTAGCGGTCGCCGACCAGCGGTTCGATGGCCCAGGTGTCGATCTCGACGGTCTCGTAGATGCCGACGGCCCGCGTGACGATGTTGCGCTGACCGGAGTACTGCGCCTCCTCGGCGGTGAGGCGTCCTTCGCGCACCATTTCCTCGACGAGGCTGTGGTCCTGGGTGAGCAGTTCGAGCTCGCCGTCGCGCAGTCGGTAGACGCGGGAGTCGCCGACGTTCGCGATGTCGATGAGGGGTTCGTCGCTCTCCGAGCCGTCGTCGACGAGGGCGAGGGCGCAGAGCGTGGTGCCCATGCCGCGGTACTCGCGTGCGGCGCCCCGTTCCCACACCCGGGCGTTGGCGGCGGCGACCGCCGCGCCGAGGGTGGGGATGGCGGGGTCGGCCATGGCGTCACGGAGGGCTTCGATGGCGAGCTGGGAGGCGACGTCGCCCGCCGGCGGACCGCCCATGCCGTCGGCGAGCGCGACGAGGCGGGGGCTGATGAAGGCGCAGTCCTGGTTCTGGGTGCGCAAGCGTCCCGTGTGTGACGCCCCTCCGACGTCGAGGTGGATCATGCGAGCTCCAGGACCACCGATCCGACCTGCAGCCGGTCGCCGGGCTTCATGGCGAGCGGGCCCGACACCTTCGCCCGGTTCAGGTAGGTGCCGTTGGTGGACCCGAGGTCCTCGACGAACAGCTCGCCGTCGCGGCGGAAGATGCGGGCGTGGAGCTGGGAGACGTAGGTGTCGTCGAGGGTGACCTGGCACCCGGCAGCGCGTCCGAGCGTGATCTCGTCACCGAGCGGGAAGGTCTTGCCGACGAGCTCGGCGGGCTCGACGACGCGCAGCTCGAGACCGCCACGCCCTCCGCCGCGACCCCCGCTGCGCGAGCCGGCGAGCACGCCGGACTTCGCGGTGGCTCGGGCCGGTGCGGAGGCCGCTCGCTTGTGGGAGCGGCCGGCGGGCCGACGTCGGGGGCCGTTCACCTCGGTCCACACCGCCTGCAGGACGCGCAGGAAGAAGAGGTACAGCAACGCCAGGAGGCACAGCGTGAGGACGTTGAGGAGGGGCTCTGACACTGAGTGCTGAGCCTACCGGGCGGCCTGGCTGGGATCGGGGCGCCCGGGTGCGGGCTCAGGACGCGGTGAAGACGACCTTGGTGTTGCCGAAGGTGATCTCGTCGCCGTCGCGCAAGCTGTGCTCGGTGACTCGCACGCCGTTGACCCGGGTGCCGTTCGTGGAACCGAGATCGATCACGACATAGCCGTCGCCCTTGGGCCGGACCTCGGCGTGGGTGCGGCTGACGTTGGGGTCGGCGAGCACGATGGTGGATTCGGGCATGCGGCCGATGGTGACGACGAACTCGCCGAGCACGACCCGTTCGCCCGTTGGGAGCAGCAGGGAGCCGGGGCCTCCTCCGCCTTCGCCCTGACGGAGCCGGCCCTCGACCTCGAAGCTGCCCTTGCGCTGGCGCTCGTCGACCTCGAGGTCGACGGTGATGGGGCCCATGAACGTGTAGCCCTCGTCGCGGGCGTGCTCGCGGGCGGCGTCGCACAGCTCGCGGACGAGGGTGTCGGAGATGTCGGCGAACTGCTCGTGGTCGTCGGGCGACAGGTAGATGGTGAACGCGTTGGGCACCACCGGCCGACCGGACACGCCGACGGAGCGCTGGCTGTCCATCACCCGCACGAGGCGCCGGCCGAGCTCGACGGGCCGCAGGCCGGAGCGGAAGGCGCGGGCGAACACCCCTTCGACCATGCGCTCGAGGCGCCGTTCGAACGCTTGCAGCCCCATGTGCCGTCACCCTACCGGGCCGGCCCGACCCGCGGTTCCGATGTCTGGTGCCAGGCGCCGCCGCGATACGATCTGCGCCTTGCTGCTCGCGGGAGTGGCGGAATTGGCAGACGCGCAGGATTCAGGTTCCTGTGTCCGAAAGGACGTGAGGGTTCAAGTCCCTCCTCCCGCACTCGCACTCGGCTCACGCGAGCGTTCTGGTGGCGCGGCTCACGCGAGCGTTCTGGTGGCGCGAACGCGGGGAATCGCCGCGATCGCGCCAGCGGTTCGGCTCCCGCGAGCGTTCTGCTGGCGCGAACGCGGGGAATCGCCGCGATCGCGCCAGGAGTTCGGCATCAGAGGCG
>CAZAVX010000101.1:0-9274 GCA_964488835.1 uncultured Iamiaceae bacterium
AACGGCATGGGCGTGAAGAAGATCATCACGCAGTGCCCCCACTGCTTCAACACGCTGATGAACGAGTACCCACAGCTCGGCGGGCACTACGAGGTCGTCCACCACAGCCAGTTCCTCGAGTGGCTCATCGACACCGGCAAGCTCGACATGTCGAACGCCCGCCTCGAGGAGCGGGTCGTCTACCACGACTCCTGCTACCTCGGTCGCCACAACGACGTGTACATGTCGCCGCGCAACGTCATCGGCAGCCTCGGCGGCGTGAAGATCGTCGAGGCGAGCCGCAACGGCACCAAGGGCATGTGCTGTGGCGCCGGCGGCGCGCGCATGTTCATGGAGGAGACCATCGGCAAGAAGGTCAACGACGCCCGCTCCGAGGAACTGATCGCCACCGGCGCCAACCGGGTCGCCACCGCCTGTCCGTTCTGCTACATCATGATCGATGACGGCGTGAAGGCCGCCGGCAAGGAAGACGACGAGGTGCGCGTCGCCGACATCGCGATGCACCTCCTCGAAGCCATCGAGACGGGGGAAAGGTCGGGGGACCTGGTTGCTGAAGAAGTCCAAGACTGACGCCGACCCGAGCGACGACGGCCCGCCGCCGCGTCGCCTGCTCATCGCCGGGACCGACGAGGCTCCCTGCGAGGTCTACGCGGGCGTCCTCGCGTCCTACGACTTCGACACCACCACCAGCCCGCTCAGCGAGCTGGTCCCGACCCTCCGCGACACCCTCTACGGCTGTGCGGTGCTCGTCGCCACGGGCGGCACCGAGAGCTCGGCGCTCAAGCAGCTCGACGCCATGCGCCACAGCGACCACACCCACGTGCGCCGCACCGCCGCGGTGATGCTCGCCTCCTCGAAGAGCAAGCGGCTCTTCGCGTGGGAGTCGGGGGTCGACGGGTTCATCGTCATGCCCGCCGAGGCGGCCGACATCGTCTCCTGCATCGAAGACGTGCTCGCTCGCCCCCGCCTCGAGCGCTACAACCACCGCCAGGCCATGCTGGCCAAGGCGCGGGCCGAGTAGGGCCCCGCGCGCTCGGCCTACCATCGGCCGGGTGATCGACGTCCCCGCAGGCCACCTCTTCCTCGGCGAGACCACCGACGACGCGCACCAGCGCACGGGCGAGCCGTTGCTCGTCGAGGCCGCCGACCTCACCACCCACGGCGTCATCGTCGGCATGACCGGGTCCGGCAAGACCGGTCTCGGCGTCGGGCTCGTCGAGGAGGCACTGCTCCAGGGGATCCCCACCCTCGTCATCGATCCGAAGGGCGACCTCGGCAACCTGCTGCTCGCCTTCCCCGACCTCTCCGCGGAGTCGTTCGCCCCGTGGGTCGAGGACGCCGACCCCTCCGAGGTCGCCGCGCAGTGGCGCAGCGGGCTCGAGAGCTGGGGCATCGGACCCGACCGGCTCCAGGCGCTGCGCGACGCCGCCGAGTTCACGATCTACACGCCGGGATCGACGAGCGGGGTGGGCCTCGACGTCGTCGGCAGCCTCCAGCGCCCGGCCGAGGGCACCGACCCCGAGACGGTGCTCGACGAGGCGAACGGGTTCGTCTCGGGCCTGCTCGAGCTGGTCGGCATCGACCCCGACCCGGTGGCCAGCCGCGAGCACATCCTCTTGGTGAACCTCGTGCAGGGGGCGTGGGCCGCGGGCACCGACCTCGACCTCGCGGGCCTCGTCGCCCAGATCCAGCAGCCACCGCTCCGCAAGCTCGGCGTCTTCGAGCTCGACGACTTCTTCCCGCCCGCCGAGCGCACGAAGCTCGCGATGCGCCTCAACGGGCTCCTCGCCAGCCCGGCGTTCGCCGCATGGGGGGCCGGGGTGCCCCTCGACATCGACGCGCTCCTCTCCCCGTCGGGCCGCACCGGCTGCGCCATCGTCACGCTCTCGCACCTCTCCGACGACGAGCGGCAGTTCGTCGTCACCCTCTTGCTCTCCAAGCTCGTCACCTGGATGCGCCGCCAGCCGGGCACGAGCCAGCTACGCGCCCTCGTCTACTTCGACGAGGTCATGGGCTTCGTGCCGCCCACCGCCGCACCCCCGGCCAAGGCGCCGATCCTCACCTTGCTCAAGCAGGCCCGCGCGTTCGGCGTGGGGTTGGTGCTCGCCACCCAGAACCCCGTCGACCTCGACTACAAGGCGCTCTCCAACGCCGGCACGTGGATGATCGGGCGGCTCCAGACCGAACAGGACAAGTCGCGGCTGCTCGGTGGGCTGTCGGCCGCCGCTGGCGACGTCGACCTCGCCGCGGTCGGCGACACCATCGCCGGGCTCGCCAAGCGGGAGTTCGTCGTCCGCCAGCCGGGCAAGCCGGCGCCCCGCACCTTCACCACCCGCTGGGCGATGTCGTACCTCCGCGGGCCCCTCACCCGCGAGCAGATCTCCAGCCTGATGGCCGGGCGGTCGCCGGCCGCGACGGCTGCCACGCCTGGCGCGCCCGCTGCCGGCGTGGCGCCGCCAGCCGACGTCGCGCCGGCGACGGAAGCCGCGGCCGACGCTGCCACTGCCCCGCCGCCGGAGGCCGAGCATCCCGACCTCACCCCGGTCATGCCCACGGTGGCCGACGGCGTGCCGGTGCGGTGGCTCGATCCCGCTGCTCCGTGGGCGGGCGAGGTCGGCGCCGCGCCCGGGTCCACCACCTTCGCGCCGGCCATCGTGGCCAGCGCCGAGATGCTCTTCGACGAGACGAAGGCCGACCTCCGCCACACCGAGCAGCTCGAGTGCGTGCTGTTCCCCCTCACCGACCCGCTCGACGTCGCGTCGATGATCATCGTCGACTACGACACCCGCGATCTGCGGCCCGAGCCGCCCGAGGGAGCGCGCTACGTGCTGCCCGGCGTGCCGCTGAAGAACAAGACCTTCTTCTCGGGTGCCGAGCGCGGCCTCACCGCACACCTCCACGCCACCCGCACCACCACCATCCTCACCAACCCCGACCTGAAGCTCTACAGCCGTCCGGGTGAGACCGAGGACGAGTTCGCCGCCCGCTGCGAGCGGGCCGCCGACGACGCGGCCGATGCCGAGGCGGCCAAGGTCGCCGGTCAGTTCCAGAAGAAGATCCAGCGGGCGCGCGACCAGCTCGCCACCGCACACGACCGGCTCTCCCAGGCCGAGGCCGCCCGGTCGAGCCGGCGCACCGACGAGCTCATCAGCGGGGCGGGCGACCTGCTGGGCTCGCTGCTCGGCGGCCGGCGGAACCTCGGCTCGCTCGCCCGCAAGGCCGGGGGAGCGGCCCGGCGACGGGGGCGGGCCAGCGAGGCCGACACCCGTGTCTCCACCGCCGCCAACCGGGTCGAGGAGCGCGCCGCCGCCCTCGCCGACCTCGAGATCGAGATGGCCGACGCGCTGAGCGCCATCGCGGACGACTGGGACGCGAAGGCCGCGAGAATCGAACCGATGGAGATCCCCCTCGAGCGCAACGACATCCGCGTCACCGAACTCGCGCTCGTGTGGATCCCCGTCGACGGGAACCTGCCGGCCACCGATCACGTCGGAGGATCGTGGTCGCTCCGCTGATCCGTTCGGCGCGCCCGCGCCCGGGGATCCCGGGCCCGTTGGTGCGACACCTCCCCGCGCTCGACGGGCTGCGGGCGGTGGCGGTCGTGGCCGTGATCGCCTACCACGCCGAGCTGTCGTGGGCACCGGGCGGGTTCCTCGGCGTCGAGCTGTTCTTCGTCGTCAGCGGGTTCCTCATCACCTCGCTGCTGCTCGCCGAGGTGGAGAACCGGGGCCAGGTCGACATCCGCGACTTCTGGATGCGGCGGGCCCGGCGGCTGCTGCCGGCGGTCTTCCTCCTCCTCGCCGTGGTGTCGCTCGCCGGTCGGTTCCTCGCGCCCGAGAACGTCGGGTCCACCCGGTCGGGCCTCCTGAGCGCCGTCACGTACGTGACGAACTGGCACCTGATCTTCACCGACGTGTCCTACTTCGAGGCCATCGGGCGCCCACCGCTCTTCCAGCACCTGTGGTCGCTCGCCGTCGAGGAGCAGTACTACCTGCTCTGGCCGCTCGCCGTCGCCGGTCTCGTCGCCCTCGGTGGCCGCCGGGCGGTGGCCGCGGCGTGCGCGCTCGGGGTCGTCGGGTCCACCGCCCTGATGTGGGCGATCGTCGACCCCAACTCGCCGTCGCGGGTGTACTACGGCACCGACACCCGGGCCGCCGGCATCCTGCTCGGGGCGCTCTTCGCCACGACGATGGTGGCGGTCGAGAAGCCGAAGCCGGGCCCCCGGTCGGCGCTCGCCCTCGAGGTGGCGGGCATCGCCGCGTTCGTCGGGCTCGTGTGGTTGATGGCGACCACCTCCGAGTTCGACACCGGCATCTACCGGGGCGGGTTCCTGCGGTTCGCGGCCCTCACCACGGTGGTCATCGCCGCCACCTGTGTGAGCGGCTCGATGCTCGCGTGGCTGCTGTCGGCCCGGTGGCTCCGCTGGATCGGGCTGCGGTCCTACTCCCTGTACCTCTGGCACTGGCCGGTGTTCCAGCTCACCCGCCCGGTCATCGACGTGCCACTCACCGGCGTCGAGCTGCTCGTCCTCCGCCTCGCCATCACCGTGGTGCTCGCCGAGATCTCGTACCGGTTCGTCGAGGAACCCATCCGCCGGGGCACGTTCCAGCTGCGCCTCGTCGAGCGGGTGCGCTTCGCCCGGCCCGGGTCGAGCCCGGCGCGCAAGTGGGCACTCGCCTCGGTGGCGGTGCTCGGCGCCGTCGCGGTCTCGGTGTCGGGGGCGGCCTCCTCGTCGGGGCAGGCCCAGGCCTGGGAGGCCGACGAGCTGCACGTCGACCCCGACGAGGTGCCCACGATCTCCCTGCCGCTCGACCGCTGGCAGCTGCCGAGTCCCACCACCGCGCCGACGGCCGACGAGGGAGAGGCCGGCGAGGGCGACGGGGGGGCGGGCGAGGTGGCGGGCGACGACGCCGACGGGTCCGGGGACGCGACCAGCGACGACGGCGCGACGGCCGACGACCCCGGGAACGCCGGCGGGGGCGACGTCGACGAGGGGGCGGGCGACCCGACGCCTCCCGCCACCGACCCCACTCCTGCCACCGACCCCGCTCCTCCGCCGGCCACCGACCCGCCACCCCCACCACCACCTCCGCCGCCTGCGGTGCCGGTCGCCGTCCACGCGGTGGGCGACTCGGTGCTGCTCGCCACCCACGACGCGCTCGTCGCCACCCTCGGCGGGGCCGTCCGCGTCGATGCGGCGGTGGGTCGCCAGCCGTGGGACGGTGTGCCACTCGTCGAGGCGTGGGCGGCCGCTCACCCGGGCGAGCACCTCGTCGTCGTGCTCGGCAGCAACGGCATCCTCCGGCCCGAACACGTCGACCAGATGATGGCGGCCGCCGGACCCGACCGGCGCGTCGTCTTCGTCACCGCGTCGGTGCCCCGCCGGTGGGAGGGGCCGACCAACGACGCGCTCCGCAGCCGCGTGCCCGCCTACGGCAACGCCCGGCTCGTCGACTGGAACCAGATGGTGGCCGCCAACCCGGGGTACGTGGGCAGCGACCGCATCCACCCCACCCGCAGCGGGGCGCTCGCGCTCAGCACCGCGATCGCCCACGCCCTCGCCTGACCCGGCGAGTAGCTAGGTGAAGTTCTCCCAGTAGCGGCTCGGGCGGGGGCCGACCTGGCCCTGGTACTTCGAGCCGAGCTCGCCGCTGCCGTAGGGGCGGTCGGCCTCGGTGGTCATCCGGATGAAGGAGATCTGGCCGATCTTCATCCCCGGGTAGAGCGTGATGGGCAGGTTCGCGACGTTCGACAGCTCGAGGGTGAGCTGGCCGTCCCAGCCGGCGTCGACGAACCCGGCCGTCGAGTGGATGAGCAGGCCGAGGCGGCCGAGGCTCGACTTGCCCTCGAGACGGGCGACGAGGTCGTCGGGGAGGGCGACGCGCTCGGAGGTGGAGCCGAGGACGAACTCGCCGGGGTGGAGGATGAAGGGGTCCTCGTCGTTGTGCTCGACCAGCTCGGTGAGGTCTTCGAGGTTCTGCTTCACGTCGATGTGGCCCATCGTGTGGTTGCGGAACACCCGGAAGTAGCGGTCGAGGTGGAGGTCGACCGACGAGGGCTGCACGCAGGCCGGGTCGAACGGGTCGATGACGATGCGACCGGCATCGACCTCCTCACGGATGGTGCGGTCGGAGAGGATCACGGCGTCCGACCCTAGTCGGCGCTCGGGCAAGCTGGTCCCCATGAGCGCCATCGTGGTGATGGGGGTGAGCGGGGCCGGGAAGTCGAGCGTCGGCCGGGCGCTCGCCGACGCGACCGGGGCGTGGTTCGTCGAAGGCGACGACCTCCACCCACCCGCGAACGTGGAGCGGATGCGGTCGGGTCGGCCGCTCACCGAGACGATGCGCCAGCCGTGGCTCGACGCGATCTCTGCCGCGATCGCGCAGCACGAGGCGGCCGGTCGCGAGGTGGTCGCCGCCTGCTCGGCCCTCACCCGCACGGCCCGCGACCGGCTGCGGGCGGCGGGGCCGGTGCGCTTCGTGTTCCTCGCCCCCGACCGGGCGGAGCTGCGCCGGCGGGTCGAGGGCCGGGCGCACTCGTTCATGCCGCCCGAGCTGCTCGACGACCAGCTCGACACGCTGGAGGACCCCCGCGGCGAGGACGACGTCCTCGCGATCGAACCGGGTCCCGACGTGGCGTCGACGGTCGCGGCGGTGCTCGGCGCGCTCGGCGACGGGGGCTGAGGGTGCGTGTGCGCGAGGCTGGGGCAGGAGGAGGAGCGATGCAGATCGGGATGATCGGGCTCGGGCGGATGGGCGGCAACATGGCCGAGCGCCTGCGACGGCACGGCCACGAGGTCGTTGGGTTCGACCCCGCGGTGGCCACGCGCGACGTCGACTCGCTCGTCGCCCTCGTCGAGGCGCTCGCGCCGCCGAGGGCCGTGTGGTCGATGGTGCCGGCCGGGGAGGCCACCGAGTCGACGATCGCCGCGCTCGCCGACCTCCTCGACGCCGGCGACCTCGTCGTCGACGGCGGCAACTCCTACGCCCGCGACAGCCAGCGCCGCCACGCCCTGCTCGCCGACCGAGGCATCGCTTTCGTCGACGCGGGGGTGTCGGGCGGGATCTGGGGGCTCGAGGCGGGCTACTGCATCATGGCCGGCGGCGAGCCGGACGCCGTGGGGCGCGTGACGCCGATCTTCGAGGCGCTGGTGACCGAGGGCGGGTTCGCGCACGTCGGCGGGCCGGGCGCGGGGCACTTCACGAAGATGGTGCACAACGGGGTCGAGTACGCCCTCATGCAGGCCTACGCCGAGGGCTACGAGCTGCTCGGCGCGGCCGACCTCGACATCGACGTGCCGGCGGCGCTCGAGGTGTGGCGCCACGGCAGCGTCGTGCGTTCGTGGCTGCTCGACCTGCTCGCCGAGGCGGTTGCCGAGGACCCCGGCCTGTCGGGTGTGCGCGGCTGGGTCGAGGATTCGGGCGAAGGCCGGTGGACCGTCGAGGAGGCCATCGCGGCCTCGGTGCCCGTGCCGGCGATCACCGCCGCCCTGTTCGCCCGCTTCTCCTCGCGCCAGGCCGACGCACCGGCGATGCGCGCGCTCGCGACCTTGCGGCAGCGATTCGGCGGTCACGCCACTCGACCACCGGCCTGACCGGACGCGCCGGGGGCGGGCCCTCCTGTGGAGGACCCGCCCCGGAGTGGACGCGTGGGTCGTTGGATGCGGGGTGTCGGTGTCGTGGGGTGATGGACCTCGTCAGGTCCTCACGACGGCTCGACGCCTGGTGCCGAGGGGTGGGTCAGACGAGGCGGTCGCGCTCGACGACCCGCGTCTCGGTGTGGGTGTCGGCCCGGTCGCTGACCATCATCGTCATCAGGAGTGAGACGACGAGGCCGATGGCGCCGACCACCATGAGGATGACGCCGGCGGTGTTGATGTTGAAGCCTTCGGTGTCGACGGTGACCGCGTAGGCCATGACGGCGCCGACGGCGATGAGGATGATGCTGGCTCCGATCGATCCTGCTCGCATGGGGGGTTCCTCCCAGTTCGTGCGTCCGGGTACCTCCCGGCGCTGCGTGGCTCGTCTCCTGCTACCCCCCTGATCGGGGCGCAAACCTCGGGGCGTTCGACCCGGCGTCGCCGGGGTAGCCGGGACGTATGACCAACCCCGCCGAACGAGCCGTCCAGCGCCTCGACGACCTCCAACAGCGCCTCCCCCTGCTCGCCCTCCCCATCGGGGTGATCCGCAAGTTCGCCGACGACCGCACCTCGGCGTGGGGCGCGCTGATGACGTTCTACGCGTTCCTCGCCCTGTTCCCGCTGCTCGTCATCGCCCTCACCGTGATCGGCCACCTCGCCGCGGGCAACCCCGAGCTCGAACGCCAGCTCCTCGACGGCGTGCTCGGCCAGATCCCCGTCGTCGGCGAGATGATCGAGGACGACGTCTCCGCGCTCCAGGCCGGCGGCCTCGGTCTCGGGGTCGGTCTGCTCGGCCTGCTGTGGGGCGCCACCGGCATCTACAACTCCGGGCAGCTCGCCATGTCGCAGGTGTGGAACGTCGAGGGGCTCGAGCGGCCCGGGCTGGTGATGCGGCTCATGCGGTCGCTCCTGCTCTTCGTGGTGCTCGGCGTGGGTGCGGTGGGCACTGGGTGGGCGATCCGCAACGGCCTCTACGCCTCGGTGGGGGCGCCGTTGCGGGTCAGCACCGTGGTCGGGACGCTCCTCGGCAGCTTCGTCGTGCTGGCGCTCGTGTTCCGGATCCTGACCCCGCACTCGATCGAGATGCGCAAGCTGTGGGTCGCCGTCGGGCTCGCGACCGTCGGTTGGCTCGGTCTGCAGGTGCTCGGCGGGTTCGCCATCTCTCGGGAGGTCGAGCAGGTCGACATCTACGGCGTGTTCGCCTACGTGATCGCCGTGTTGATGTGGCTGTGGCTCGTGTTCCGGGTGCTCCTGTTCAGCGCCGAGGCAGCGGTGGTGATCGACCGGGGGCTATGGCCTCGCAACCTCGCGCAGCCGCCGCTCAACGACGCCGACAAGCGGGTGCTCGCCGCCCTCGCCCGCAACGAGCGTCGCCGGCCCGAGCAGCACATCGAGGTGTGGTTCGACGAGAGCGAGGAGGACACCGAGGCGCACCTCCCGAGCGACCGCTACGAGGACCGCCCCGTGTCGTCGTGCCGATGACACTCGCTCGACGTCCCGGCCGAGGGCGTCGGGCCCTGATGGTGCCCCTCCCGCCCGACCGCTACGATCGGGCTCTCCCGCGGATGTAGTTCAATGGCAGAACATCAGCTTCCCAAGCTGAGAATGCGGGTTCGATTCCCGTCATCCGCTCTC
>CAZAVX010000102.1:0-9203 GCA_964488835.1 uncultured Iamiaceae bacterium
ATCCCTTCACCGAATATCCCTCGCTGCGCGAGCTCGCACCGACCGAGCCGTTCGTCCCCCCACCGCCCCGGCCGCCGCGGTGAACCCTCGATCCATGCGTCACGCAGGTATATGCTGAATGCATGGAAAAGGAGACGACGTTCCGGCCGATCGGCTACTGGGTGAAGACGCTCGACCGGCTCATCGAGTCCGAGCTCGACGCCGCGCTGGCCGGCCACGGCCTCACCCGACGCGGGTGGCAGATCATGAACCTCCTCCGGCGCGGCGCGCACTCCCGTGAGGAGCTCGTCACCGAGCTCGCGTCGTTCGACGGGGGAGGGGGCGATGTCGAGGGTGCGCTCGAGACGCTCGTCGGCTCCGGGCTCGTCGAGGCACGCGGCGAGACGACCCTCGCACTGACCGCGGATGGTCGGAGCCGGCTCGACGAGGCGGGGTCGACGGTTGGCGCGACCCGGAGCCGCATCGCCGAGGGGCTCACCCAGGACGACTACGACACCACGGTGCGCACGCTCGCGACGATGTGCCGGAACCTCGGGTGGCGCGGCGAATGAGCAGCGATCCGATCGGCTCTCTCGAGACGTCGCTCGTCGAGCTCCGCCGACGTCAGCGGCGCCATGCCCTCGCGGCCCACCTGCCGATCGCCGAGCGACGCATCGCCGACATCGTCGACGCCGTCGCGGCCTCCCCCGAGCCCGTCTCGGTGGCCGACGTCGCGGTCGCACTCGCCGTCGACCCGTCCCAGGCGAGTCGCCGGGTCGCGGCTGCCGTGGAGGCCGGGGTCGTGCGACGCGCTGCGGCCCAGCACGACGGCCGGGTCAGCGTCATCGAGCTCACCGCCGAGGGTCGGCGGCTGCTCGATGGGATGCAGAGCGCCCGGCGCGACCTGATCCGCCGGGCGACCACCGGGTGGTCAGCAGCCGACCGTCGGCAGTTCGCCGACCTCCTCGCCCGCTTCGTCGCCGACCTCGACCAGCCGGCGCCCTGACCTCGAGCCGGCATGCACCGAGCCGGCTCCCGCGAGCAGGAGCACCGCGGCGAGGAAGAGGGCCGAACCGACCGCGGTGCCGGTCCGGGGGAGCCCTCGAGCGCCGCCGGCGGACGTGTCGGGGACGGCCTGGTGGGCGCCGACCGCGACGCCGCCATCGTCGCTCGCGGGGGTCGACGGCCTGCCGGTTCCCGTGTCGGCGGGCGGACTCACCTCGTCGGAGTCGGTGTCCGGGTCGGTGTCGGGGTCGGAACCACCCGCGCCAGGCGTCCCGCCCGGCCCCTGGCCCGGACTTCCGCCACCCGGGCCGACGAGTGCGACGGCGCCGGGGTCGGTGATGGTGCCGTTGGCGCCGCCGTCGCTGTCGCCGCGCTGGCCGTCGACGAAGTAGAGGACGAACGCCCGGTCGAAGCCCGAGCCCCCGCCGAGCACCTGGGTGGTGGCGCCGGTGCCGGTCTGCTCGTCGTAGCCGAACTCGAACCACTGGGCGGGCGCCCCCGGCGAGGGTGAGCCGTGCTTCCAGTAGGTGGCGCCGGCGGGGAGCTGGTCGGCGGTGAGGGTCGAGAGGACGACCGCGGCCCGGCCGCCCGGCTGGGCGAGGGTCACCCGGAACTGCAGCACTCCGTAGGGGAGGTGGAACCCGGCCGGATGGGAGTGGGGAGCGGGGTCGTCGACGATCGCGACCTCGCTGAGGGCGAGCGGGACCGACGGGGGTGCCTGGCCACCCTCGCCGTCGGGGAGGTCGGCCGACATGGCGGTCAGCACCAGCAGCTCCTCGCTGTCGGTCGCGACGACGGCCTGTGACGGGTCGTCGGCGCTGCCGTACAGGTGGTCGAGGGGGTCGGGCGAGCCGTCGCCGTCGTCGTCGGGGTAGGTGCCGGCCTCCACGCAGTGCGACAGGGCAGAAGTGCCCGTCTCGGGGTCGGTGTAGGTCAGCGTGAAGAACCGGCGGCTCGCGTTGCCCTGGATCTGGATGATGCGAGCGGTCTCCCCGGCTTCGGTGGTCCGGGTGAGGTTCATGAGGTACCGGGCCTGGCCGCCGCCCTCGGCGGGGTCGCAGCTCTCGTCGGCGAACACCTCGAGGGTGCCGCCGGCCGTCCCCGGCAGGTCGGTGAGGACCAGCGTGGTGCGCGTGCCGTCGCCCGACCCGGTGCGGATCGCGGCGAGGAGGCCGGGCGCTGCCGGTCCGGTGGCGGTGAGGATGGGGGTGCCGCCCGTGTCGTAGATGCGATTGCCGCGGAGGGTCGCCTCGCCCCCGATGACCTTGACCCCGTCGAGTGCGCTGCCGGCGATCGTGTTCCCGATGACGAGCGCGTCGCCGCCGGTGACGGTCACGCCGTCACCGGAGTTGCCGAGCACCTCGGAGCCGGTCGCCGCCAGGCCGATGCGGTTCCCCTCGATCTCGACCGACTCGCCTGACGACACGATCGCCCGCACGTTCTCGCTGAGCACGTTGCCGGTGGCGATCACCCCGTCGCCCCCGAGGGTGAGCGCGTCGCCCGAGCGGCGGACCACGTTGTCGGCGACGGAGACGCCGTCGGCTCCGGCGCCCACGTCGATGCCGTCGTCGCCGCCGGTGACCGTGTTGCCGGTGATGGTGACGTCGCGGGAGGTGCCGCGCACCCGGATCCCGGCGCCCGTCACCTCGATCTCGTTCGGGCCGGCTGCCTCGCCGATCACCGTGTCGGACACGCCGCGCACCTCGATGCCGACGCGCACGTCGCCGCGGTCGAGGCTGTTGTCGACGATGCGGTGGCCCTCACCACCCTCGAGGACGATGCCGGTCGCGACGGTCGTGATGGTGTTCGAGCCGACGGCGATCCGCGACGCGTCCGCCCAGGACTGCACGCCGAGGCCGGTGGGGTTGCCGCCCTCGCCCATCTGGCCGGTGATGGTGTTGCCGCCGATGGAGACGTCGCCGCCGGTGACCGGATCGTCGCCCACGACGTTGGGCCCGCCGAGCGAGATGATCCCGTCCTCGAGCCAGGCCTGGACCGAGCCGGTCACCGCGATCCCCGCATGGCCAGGCGCCGCGGTGACGGTGTTCCCGCTCACGCTCGCGCCCGGCGCTCCGTCGATGCGGATGGCGTAGGCACCGTCGTCCGATCCGCCGTCGCGGGGCACGGCACGCACGGTGTTCCCCGTGACCGTCGCACCGGTTGCTCTGGCGCCCACGACGAGCACGCCGGCGAGGCTGGCGTGGATCGTGTTGTCGGTGACCTCGGTGGAGGGGTTCCCCGTCACCACGCCGATCTCGGTCGCTCCGAGCGTCGCCCCCGAGGTCGTGGCGCCGATGGTGTTGCCCTCGACCACCGGAGCGGTCGCGTCGACGACGGCGAACACGCCGAAGGTGGCCCCGATGTGGTTGTCGCGGACGACCACGGCGTCGCCGTGCTCGATCACGACGCCGTGCAGGAGCGTGGTGGCGGAGGACCCCGTCGCGTCGACGCCGAGGAGGTTGCCCTCCACGAGGTGGCCGCTCCCGCCGGTGACGTGGATGCCCGCCTGGAAACTCGAAATGACCAGGCCCGTCACCGTGCTCGTGCCGGTGGAGAGCTCGATGCCCCGGGTGCTCTCGACGTTGCCGGGCCCGGTCAGGGCGACGAGGCCGCCGTCCTGGCTCGTGCCGTCGATGCTGACGCCGTCGGTGAGCGCGGGGAGGGGAGTGGTGACGGCGATGGTGGGCACCCCGTCGGTGTCGATGTCGAAGGTGATCTCGCCGCCGCCGGCGGCGTTCGCGGACTCGATCGCCGCGCGCAGGGTGCACTCGGGCTCGTCGTCGACGGTGTCGCCGGTGTCGCAGCCGACGGTGGGGTCCTCGGCCGGGTCGTCGGCGGTCGAGTTCACGATGAGGCCGAGGTTGCCGACCTCGATGGTCGCCTCGTAGTCGTCGGACCGGCCGTCGGGGTCGGTGGCGACGAGCCTGACGGTGTAGGTGCCCGCTCGCTCGTAGGTGTGGGTCGGGTGCACCTCGTCGGAGGTGGGGGTGTCGTCGCCGAAGTCCCACACGAAGGTGAGGTCCTCGAAGGGGTCGTCGGGATCGACGGTGAGGTTCTCGAAGGCGACCTCACGGGGCTCGGTGTCCGAGATCTCGAACGAGAACATGGCGAACGGTTCCTGGGGGTCGGGCGTCGTCGGCGTCGAGGTCGACCAGGGCGCACCGGGAGCGACGCGCCGGACCGACGTACCGCTGTGCGCGACCCGGGGGCAGTGGTCCTCGAAGGAGTCCTTGGGCCAATCCAGCTCCTGCCACTCCTGGTAGCACTCGCCGGAGCGGGCCGTCGTGCGCCAGGCCAGCACCATCGAGTACTCGCCGCCCGGGACGCTGCAGACGTCGAGGGTCTCGTGATCGGGCTGGTCGCAGATGATCCGTACGGGGCCGTTGTAGCCCTGCAGCGGGTACTCGACCCGCACGCCGGTGATCCCGCTGACCGTGAGCTCGTACTCGAAGTCGTGGAAGGTGATCCACTCGTGCTGGCCGACGATGCCGCTGGGGGTGACGATGCTGACCGTCAGGCCGTTGAACCAGGTGATGGGGTTCGTCGAGCCCGTGTAGGCGGTGTGGGTCCCGTCGTCGAACTCCTCCATAGGTGAGACGTGCCAGGGCGAGTCGAGGGTGTAGTACCCGTCGCGGGTCGGGAGCGCGGCGACCCATGGGAGGCTCGTCGCGCCGACCACGATGACGATGGCGATGGCGGTGACCAGGGCACCGCGCCGACTCGAACTGTGCTGTGCCCTGCTCATGCTGCCTCCGACCGCGTCTCCGAACGGCGGGACCCTACGACGCGCCTGCTAGCAGGTCGCTAGCAGCCCAGCGTTCGACCACCGTCCGGCAGCTCGGCGTGCTCTACGCTGCGCCGGTGCCGGTGAGCTGTGAGCTGCGCATCCTCGGATCCACGAACGTTCGGGTCGACGGCGTCACGGTGCCGCTGCGTCCTCGCGAGCGCGACGTCCTGGCTGCCCTGGCGCTCGCCCACCCGCATCCGTCGCCCGTCGAGGACATCGCCGAGGTGCTCTGGCCCGACGACGAGCCGGCGAGCGCGAAGGTCACCATCCAGAACCACGTCGCCCGCATCCGCCGGGCGCTCGGCGCCGACGCGGTGCTCACCGACGCCGGCGGCTACCGCCTCGGCCCGACCTGGTCGCTCGACATCGCCACCTTCGCCGAGCGCGTGGCCCGCGGCCGGCGGCGTGCGGAGTCGGGCGACACGGGCGCGGCGCGCCTCGAGCTCCAGCGAGCGCGGGAGCTCGTGCGCGGCGAGGCGTACGCCGATCTCGACGACGGGGTCGCCGTGGCCATGGCGAGGTCGCGCCACCGCGCCCTGGTGGCGGCCGCCGACGAGGAGCTGCTCCTCGCCCTCCTCGCCGCGGGCGAGGTGCACGCCGCGATCGCCGAAGCCAGGGCCCAGGTGGAGCAGGCCCCCACCCGGGAGGCCCGCTGGGCGGCGCTGGCCCTCGCCCTCTACCGGGGTGGTGAGCGGCGCGAGAGCCTCCGGGTGCTGCACGAGTGGCGCGCCGAGCTCCGTGACCAGTCCGGGATCGATGCCGGGCCGGTGCTCGCTCGCCTGGAGTCCCTCATCCTCGTCGACCATCCCTCGCTGGTGACCGCACCGCCGGCGACCCTCACCGGGCATCGGCCCGGTCCCGTCGACACCGTCGACGTGTTCGTCGGCCGCGAGGCGGAGCTCGAGCTGGT
This sequence comes from uncultured Iamiaceae bacterium, assembly GCA_964488835.1. Taxonomy (GTDB): domain Bacteria; phylum Actinomycetota; class Acidimicrobiia; order Acidimicrobiales; family SKKL01; genus SKKL01. Next base: position 5,682 of record CAZAVX010000102.1, read on the forward strand.
GAGACGGCTGCTCGCCGACGCCCACGAACACCGTGGCGCCCGCCTCCTGGTCGTGGACGGGGAGGCGGGTATCGGCAAGACCGCCTTCCTCGAACGCGTCGGGGTGCAGGCAGCGGACGCTGGTTGGCACGTCGTCGCCGCGACGTGCCCCGCCGTCGCGACTCGACCGCTCGAACCGCTCGGGGACCTCGTGCGGCAGGTGCTCGACCACGAGCCCCAGGCCGAGGACGCGTTCGATGCGGACCTGCTCGCGGACCTCGCCACCTTGTGGCGGAGCGAGCCAGGGCCGGTGGTCGGCGACCTCGGCGAGGCGGTGATCGAAGCACTGGCCGGCCATGCCGAGCGCCATCCGACGGTGGTGGTCGTCGACGATGCCCATCACCTGTCCGCCACCGCGCGAGAGCTGCTCCAGCGGCTGTCGACCGTCGAAGCCCCGCTCGCCGTCGTGCTGGCGCTGGTCGCCACGCCGGCGGTACCCGTACGAGCCGAGGATCGCGATGGGGTGGTCGTCACGCTCCGGGGCCTCTCGCCCGACGAGTCCCGCCGCCTGGTGGAGCTGATGGGTGGTGGGGAGCTCTCCGACCTCGTCGCCGCCGCGATGCACGCCGCTACCGCGGGGTCGCCCGCCAGGCTCCGTGCGGCTGCACGTCGCGCCTCCGACGATCCCGACGACGCGCTCGGCACGCTGCTGCTCGACGCGCTGGCCGCCCTCGAGCCGGGTGCCACCGAACTGGCTGAGGTGCTCGTCGTCGCGGCGATGCCGCTCCCGCTCGAGGTGCTCGGTGCGGTGCTCCCGTCCCTGGGCTCGCCAGGGGTGACGAGGGTCGTGCGTCGGGCGATCGACGCGGGAGTGCTGACGAGCACCGCCGACGGTCGCGTCGCGCCGTCCGATCGTCGACTCGACCAGGCCCTGCACGGGCGGATCCCACCGGAGCGGATCGACTCGATCCGCGAGCGCGTGGGCGCCGCACTCCTCGACGCCGGCCACGTCCTCGCGGCCGCACCGCACCTCCTCGCGGTCGCCGATGTCGACCCGCCGCGGGCGATCGCCACCGCCGTCGACGCCGCGCGCGAGGCCGCGGCGGCGACGATGCACGTCGAGGCGGCCCAGCTGCTCGACCGCGCCGCCGACGTGGCCGGGCACCACTTCGGCCGGTCGCACCGCCGCTACCTCGAGCTGCGGCTCGGCCAGGCGGAGATGTTGCGGCGCAGCGGCGACCCTGGTGCCGTCCCGATCGCGTGGGACGTCGTCCGTGCGGCAGAAGCGCTCGGCGACTCGGTCCTCGTGGCCCACGGCGCCGCGGGGCTCTGCAGCCTCGGGCCGCGCACCGAAGCCGGCACACTCGACGAAGAGCTCGCCGACCTCGTCGAACGGGCCGTGCTCGGGTGTGACGACCCCGCCGCCCGGGCCCTGTGCGCGGCGCAGGCGACGCTCTTCTACAGCATGAGCGGTCGGGTCGACCGCTGCTCCGCCCACTTCGAGGAGGCGTTGGCGAGCGCTCGGCGGACCGGCGATCCGCAGATCCTGCTCGCAGCGCTCGGCGTCGTCTACATCGCGCTGACCCACCCCGACGAGCTCGAACGCCGGGAACGGCTCGCCGAGGAGCTGCTGGCGGTGGCCGAGCGGATCGACGACGACGATGCGCGCTTCCAGGCGCTGCACCTCTACTTCTCCAACCAGGTGCAGCGCGCCGACCCCCTCTTGCGGACGACCTTCGTGCGTCAGGAGACGCTCACCGCACGCCTCCGCACCCCGCAGCGGCGGTGGATGGTCGGCTACCAGCGTGCGTGCCTCGCCCACCTCGACGGGCGGCTCGACGATGTCGTGAGGATCAGCGAGGAGAACCTCGCGACCGCGCCGGTGGGTAGGTCCCGGGCGATGACGACGTACTGGATGGCGATGCTCGTCGTCAGCCTCGCCCGTGGCGAGGAGCAGGAGCTCGCCGGCGACATCGACCGGGCGATCGCCGCCCAGCCGGGCCTGCCCGGATGGCGGGCTGTGGCGGCCTGGGTCGCGGCGCGCCGCGGCGACGCCGAACGGGTGCGGCACGAGTGCGAGGTGCTGGGGGAGGGTCGGGCCCTGCCCCGCGACATGACCTGGGGTGGCGCGCTGATGCTGCTCGGTCGAGCGGTGGCGGCCTGCGGCGACCGCGCCGCGGCGGCGTCCCTCGCCGACCGGCTCCGCCCGTTCAGCGGCCTGATGACCTGGTACGGCTCGGGCACCGTGGGGCCCTTCGACCTGGCGCTGGCCGAGCTCGCCCTCGCCCTCGACGATCCGGCGACGGCCCGCCACCACCTCGACGCCGCGTGGCAGGCGATCGGCCGGCTCCGGGCGGTGGTCTTCGAGCCCGAGCTGCGCCAGCTCGAGGCGCGGCTCGGCTGAGCAAGCCCGGGGTCGATGGACGAGGCACTGCGCAACATCGAGGCGATGGTCCCCGCGCTGCTGTTCCTGTGCACCGGGGTCCCGCTCGCCACGCTGCTCGACCGGCTCGGGTTCTTCGACTCGGTCGCGATGGCGATCGAGCGTCGCTGGCACCACGTGCCGGTGCTGGTCCTCTGGGCCCTCGCCGGGGTGACCACTGCGACCCTCAACCTCGACACGACGATCGTGCTGCTCACGCCCCTGTACGTGCGCCTGGCCCGCCGCGCCGGCATCGACCCGCTCCCGCTCGCGCTCGTGCCGCTGCTGCTCGCGAGCTTCGCCTCCTCGGTGCTGCCGGTCTCCAATCTCACGACCCTGATCGCCGTCGAGCGTCACGAGCTCGGTGTCGTCGACGTGGTCGGACGGCTCGGCCCGGCCAGCCTCGTCGCGTGCGCGGTCGGCTGGCTCGCCTACCGACGGCGCTACCCGACGGTGATCGTCGCCGACCCCCAGGCCCGTCCCGACCCTCGGGCCCTCACGATCGGCGGCGTCGTCGTGACCCTGCTCCTCGTGGGATTCGTCCTCGGTCCGACGTGGGGGGTCGACGCGTGGATGGTCGCCCTCGGCGCCGATCTCGTGCTCGTGGTCGTGACCCGGCACCTGCCCTGGCGCGAGGCTCCCGTCCTCACCGCGCTCGGCGTCGCAGTGGTCGGTGGTCTCGTGGCGGTCAGCTCCGCGGCCGACGCGCTCGCCCGGTTGTTCGACGCGACCCATCCGGTGGCGCTCGGCGGGCTGGCGCTCGCGGCCGCGGGCGCGGCGAACCTCGTCAACAACCTGCCGGCGCTGCTCGTCGGGATCGAGGCGACCGAGTCGATGGGCGCCGCGAGCTGGGCGTGGCTCGCCGGGGTGAACACCGGCGCGGTGCTCCTGCCGGTCGGGGCGCTCGCGAACATCCTGTGGTGGCGGATCGTCCGTGAGGAGGGGATCGATCTCGGGGCCGGCGCCTACGTGCGCACGGTCGTCCCGCTCGCCCTGCCCGCGCTGGTCGCCGCCGCGGTCACCGTCGGCCTGACGAGCACGCTCTGGTGAGGCGAGGCCGGGACCTCGGTCAGCCCGAGAGCTCGCGTACGGCGAGAGGGGCGCCGCCGGGGCCCCGCACG
>CAZAVX010000103.1:0-8965 GCA_964488835.1 uncultured Iamiaceae bacterium
TCGCCGTCGAGCGCGGCGTCGGTCTCGTCACCCGCGGGGAGCACCCGCACGTGCTCGGGGGCGACGCTCACCCACTCGTCGACGCCCTCGTCGGCGAGGCGGGCGTCGGGCTGCCAGACACGGAACAGGTCGCCGCCGACCTCGACGGCGTGCTGGGTGTGGGAGCCGAGGAACATCGAGGTGCGCACGACGCCCTGCCAGGCGTTCGGACCGTCGGGTCGCGTGGTGGAGAGCCGGGTGCGCTCGGGACGCCACACCGCCGCCACCTCCTCGCCCACCGCGAGCTCGGCCCCCGCCCGGCCGCTGACCTCGCCGAGCGGTGTCGACACACGCACCGACTCGCCCTCGATCGCCGCGACCGTACCGACCAGCTCGTTGGTGGTGCCGATGAAGTTCGCGACATAGCGGGTGGCGGGGGTCTCGTACACCTCGGCGGGTGACCCCATCTGGGCAACCCGGCCGCGGCCCATCACCGCGATGTGGTGGGCGAGCTCCATCGCCTCGACCTGGTCGTGGGTGACGAACACCGCGGAGAACTCGAGCTCGCGCTGCATGGCCAACAGCTCGAGGCGCAGTTTGGTGCGCACCTTGGCGTCGACGTTCGAGAGGGGCTCGTCGAACAGCACGAGGTCGGAGCCGGCGACGAGCGCCCGGGCGAGCGCGACCCGCTGGCGTTGCCCGCCGCTCATCTGGTGGGGGTGCTGGCGGGCGAGGTCGGGGATGCCGACGAGGGAGAGCACGTGGTGGACCTTCTCGGCGACCTCCTTGCGCGGCAGCCGATGGCGTCGGTCGGCCCGCAGGGGGTAGGCGACGTTCTGGAACGCCGTCATGTGGGGCCACAGCGCGTAGTTCTGGAACACCATCGACACCCGCCGACGCTCCGGTGGCACGCTGATGCCGTCGGCGGACGAGAAGTACGGCGTGCCGTGGATCTCGACGAGCCCCTCGTCGGGGCGCTCGAGCCCGGCGATCGACCGCAGGAGCGTCGTCTTGCCACACCCCGACGGGCCGACGAGCACCACCATCTCGCCCGGCATCACGTCGAAGCTCACGTGGTCGACCGCGTTGACGATCGTGCCGTCGGCGCGGCGGAACCGCTTCACGAGGTCGCGCACCCGGACGACCGGCTGGCTCACCCCTTCGTGCATCACAGACCTCCCACTCCGACCCCTCCGGTGCCCCACCGCGACCGCCGCCGCGACCAGGCCATCAGCACCCCGATCACCACCCCCGTGACGAGGACGAGCACCGTGGAGAGCGAGGCCACCTCCGCGTAGGACCCGTTCTGGTACACGTCGAGGATGCGGAACCCGACGACGGGGTTCCTCGTGCCCGACAGGATGGCCGACGCGGTGAGGTCGCCGGTCATGCGGGCGAAGAGCAGCGCCCACCCGGCGACGAGCCCCGGCACCATGAGCGGCAGCTGGATGCGGAAGAACGTGCGGCCCCGGCGGGCACCCGACACCTGCGACGCCTCGGCCAGCTCCTCCCCCACCTGTCCCGCGGCGGTGTCGGCGGCGACCGACCCCTGCGGCAGGTAGAGGGCGAGGTAGCCGAGCAGGAGGATGAGGAACGTGCCCCGCAGGTTGAACGGGTTGCCGGCGAAGGCCAGCAGGAAGCCGACCGCGAGGACGATGTTCGAGATGGAGGCGGGCATCTTGATGCCGGCGTCGACCCACCGGCCGGCCCGCCGCGGCGAGCGCACGACGACGACCGCGACGATGGCCGCGGCGAGCATGCCGAGCGTGGCGCCGCTCACGCCGAGGCGGAGGCTGTTGCCGAGCGCCCGGAACGTGAGGGGGTTGTCGAACACCGTGCGCCGGATGGTGTCGAGGTTCAGCTCGCCCCACCGGATGTTCGGCGTCCAGAAACCGTTGAGGGCGACGACGACGAGCGCGCAGATCGGCAACACCGCGGCGATGACGATGTAGGAGAGCATCACGAGGCGCACCGGCCACCGCCAGCGACCGAGCTCGAAGCGGGAGATGTCCTGGCCCTTGCCGCCGATGGTGGCGAACCGCCCGCTGCGCAGGAGGCGCGACTGGAGGTACCAGGTGACGCCGACGAAGGCGACGACGACGACGCTGAGCCCCACGGCGACGTCGGTCTGGGGCGGGAAGGTGAACGTGAGGGCCCGGACGATGCGCACCGAGAGCAGCTCGATGCCGGCCGGGCCGCCGACGATGGCGGGCAGGGAGAACAGGGCGAACCCCTGCCAGGCCATCAGCAGGACGGCCCCGCCGAGGCTCGGCATCAGTGCGGGAAGCGTGACGGTGCGGATCGTGCGGAGCACACCGGCCCCGCACACCCGCGACTGCTCCTCGAGACCGGGGTCCATGCTGCGGAGCCCGGCCGAGACGAGGAGGAAGACGAAGGGCACCTGGTAGACGACGAAGATGAAGACGAGGCCGTACCAGGTGTAGATGTCGAGCGGCCCGGTGGCGAGGTCGACCCCGAGCCACCCCGCCACGTTGCGGATGCCGACGTTGAGGTAGCCCGCTCCCGGGGAGAGCAGCAGCACCCAGCCGATCGCCCCCGCCACGGGCGGGAGCAGGAAGGGCACGAGCGGCAGCGAGTCGGTGAGCGCGCCCATCCGGGCGTCGGTGCGCTCGTTCAGCCAGGCGAGCAGCGACCCGCCGACGAGGGCGAGCACCCCGGACGCGACGACGACCACGCTCGTGTTCCACATCAGCTCGCCGAGGTTCGCCTCGTCGAGGGTGTTGCGGACCGGGTCGAGCGTCGGCGAGCCGTCGACCCAGAACAGCCGCAGCACCACCCGCAACAGCGGATAGGTGGCGAGGGTGAGGAGGAACAGCCCCACCCCCCAACCGGCGAGCTCGAACGGGCTGAGGTGGGCGAGCCGCTCCCGCGTGCGCGGGCGGGAGCGGCTCCTCCCGATGACCGTCGACGTCATCCGCGAGTTCTAGCCGACGCCGAGCAGCTCGTAGATGAGGTCGCGGTTGGCCTGCGCGCCCGGAGGCGTGCGGGTGTAGCTGGCGGGCAGCCCCTCACCGGTGGCCGGCGACGCGGTCGACTCGAGGGCGTTGATGATCTCCTGACCATCGCCGTACATGAGGAACCAGGCGAAGAGCCGGGCGGCGGCGCTGTGCTCGGCGCCCTCGGAGATGAGGACGACGATCTCGGGGCCGGTGGTGAGCTCGGGGGTCACGTAGGCGAGCGGCGCACCGCGGTCGGCGGCACCGAGCACGATGGAGCCGACGCCGGGCACGCCGATGTCGCCCTCACCCGCGCCGAGCGCCTCGTGGAGCGGGACGCCGCTCGGGTAGGTGCGCACGGCGTTGCGGGCGATGCCCTCGAGGACCTCCTCGCCCTCGCCCTCCATGACGACGGTCCAGAAGTCGATGTAGGCGGGCGAGCCCTGAGGGTCGACGAGCAGGAGGCGACCCTCCCACTTCGGGTCGGCGAGGTCGGCCCATGTCTCGGGCAGCTCGTCCTCGCTCACCTTGTCGGTGTTGTAGGAGATCACCGTCGGCTCGATGGAGACGATGGCGGTGCCGCGGTCGTCGAGGATGAACTCGGTCGGGTAGTCGCCCGGGAAGCCGGGGATGCCGGCGTCGGCGAGGGGGACGACCCACCCGTTCTCGTTCGCCTGGGCGACGAACGGCGTGTTCGACACGACGATGGCGTCGGCGACCGGGCTGCCCGTCTCGGCCTCTGCCGCGTAGCGGGCGGAGAGGTCGGAGCTCGCGAGGCGCTGGAACTCGACGCTGATGCCGAACTCGGCCTCGAACGCGTCGGACACCTCCTGGGCGATCGCCTCGGCGGGCACCGAGTACCAGACGAGGCTGCCCTCCTCCTGGGCCGCGGCGATGAGCTCCTCGAGGGCGGCATCGTCGCCCGCGGGCTCGTCGTCGCCCTCGTCGCCGGTGTCGCCCTCGTCGCCGGTGTCGGCCTCGGTGGTCGTCGTGGTGGTGGCCTCGCCGTCGCCGTCGTCGTCACCGCAGGCGGTGAAGCCGACGAGCAGGACGAAGGCGGCGAGCAGCGCCAACCACGTGCGTGATCGAGTCATGAGTCTCCCCCTACGTGGACCCTCCCCAGGGGCGGGAGGCCGTGGCCTAAACGTAATGCAGTTCGATGACGCTCGTCTACCAAGTGTCAAACTTTGTGGTGACGCCGCCGATCCTCGGCCCGAGGCAGCACCCGTTCGACGACGAAGCGGTCGACCGCGGCCTCGACCTCCTCGGGGTCCCAAGCCCGCGAGTCGACGTTGCTGCCACCGATCTCGAGGACCGGCACCCCCGCCGCCTCGACGGCCGCGGTGACGAAGTGGCTGCCACGCACCGCGTCGGTGGTGAGGTGGACGACGCCGTCGATGCGGTTGTGGCGCGCCTCCTTCGCGTACCACTCGGCCGACCAGGGCGGGGTGTTGTAGAGGTCGGCGAAGCCGCAGAAGCGGGCGGCGAGCTGGCGGAGCGGGTCGCCCCCGCGCCGCAGATAGGCGTCGGCAGCCACCGCGAGGTACATCGACCAGACGAACACCGCCCCGTGGCGCTCCTGGAACCGCCGGTAGAAGCCCATGTCGAACCAGAGGCCCCGGCCGATCCACATGAGGCGCGCCCGCTCCTCGGGCACCACACCCTCCCCCGCCTGCACGCGCGCCGCCACCTCGTCGTGGAGCCGGCGGGCGGCGTCGCGACCCCACTCGCTCCCCCGGTGCCACTGCGGGATCATCGTGGCGGGGATGGCGTCGGCCACCCCGATCGGCGCGGGGCTCGTCGTCGCGATGAGGTCGCGGGTGCGGCGGTTCCACTCGGCCTGCTCGTTGGCGAGGGCCATCACCTCGGCGAGGCGGTCGAGGTCGAGGCGGCGACCCGTGCGCTCGCCGACGAGGTCGACGAGGTCGCGGATCTGGGCCTCCATGAGGTCGAGGCGGTCGGTGCCGAGCACCTGTTCCCAGTCGTCGTGGACGTGGTCGAACCACCGGCGGGGTTCGAGGGGGGCGAGGGGGGCGTCGAGCAGGGCGAGGCCGGCGCCGGTGTGGGCGGACCAGGCCTCGAAGATCTTCGCGGTGGCGTCGGTGGTGGTCTCGGCGACGAGCAGCTCGACGGGCGGGAGCCCGCCCCACGGCGCATCGGTGGTGTCGGGGTCGAGCGCGGAGCCGAGCGCCATCGCGCTGTAAGCCTCGACGTCGTCGGGATAGCCGAGGTCGCGCAGGTGGGCGAGGTAGCGCGGCCCCTGCTGGCTGGCGGCGCACACCGAGGCCCACCACTGGTTCACGACGTAGGGGATGCCCATCGCCCGCAGCACCTCGTGGGGCGCGTCGGCGTTGACCACCGCGAGCGGCGTCCCGGCGGCCACCCGGTCGCGCAGTTCGGCGAACCACTCGCGCTGGTGGGCGGTGGCGATGCGGGAGGCCTCGAGCCCTCGTGGGCGAGGGGGCCGGGGCGGCGTCTCCTCCTGGCGGGGCTGTGCATCCTGCCGATCCGCCCGCGCCGGGCGGATCGGCGTCGCAGGGGTCGGCGTGGGGCCTGCGGCCGGGATCGCGCGCACGATCTGCTCGACGGCGGGCTCGAGGTGCTCGGCACGACAGCCCTCGACGGTGACGGCGAGGAGCGGGATGCCGTGCTCGGCGAGGGCGCCACGTTGGGCGGGCACGTCCCACGGCGGTCCGTTGTCGCCGCGTCGCAGCACGGCCACGACCAGCTCGGCGCCCCGCTCGACGGCGAGGCGGGTGGTGTGGGCGACCCGCGCCGCGATCGACGTGCGGCCGGTGCGAGGCGCGGCGCCGGGTCCGTACCTGGAGGCGAGCGCGGCCCACGGATCGGCACCCGGTGCGTGGTCGCCGACCTCGTGGTCGAACCAGGCGGGGCCCCAGTCGTGGTCCTCGCCGACGACGAGCAACCCCCGCGCCTCGAGCATGGCGGTGAGCGTGGGATCGTCGTGGGCACTGCCGGTGAGGACGACGGGGCGACCGTCGAGGGACAGCCGGGAGCTCGCGTCGGCGACACGTTCGCGGAGGGCGAGCGTGTGCTCGGCCGGGGTCGTCGCCGCGGCGAGCGCCACCGCCTCCAGCGCGAGCCGCCCCGACAGTCGGCGCTGGTCGGGGCCGCGGAGGGCCATGAGGCGGTCGAGGGCATGACGCCGCTCGTCGGCGCGGACGAGCGCGGCGGCGAGGTCGGCGTCGGTGATCGTCCGCCCGGCGAGGCGCTCGACGCGCTCGCGGAGGCGGGCGAGGGCAGCCATCCGGTGGGTGTGGTGGGCAGGGGTCGCGCCGGCGACGAGGTCGACGGCGACGAGCCCGCCCACCGGCGCGCCCCGGTGACGGCACTCGGCCGCGTAGTGGAACACCCGGGCGCTGCCCTCGGTGTCGTGGGCGATCCACACCTCGGCGGCGTTCGCGTACGAGCCCGCGAGGAGGCGGTCGAGCTGGGCGCGTGCGAGCGGGTCGATCGCCGCTTCGGCGACCTCGTCGGCTCGTGGGGTAGGCGCGGTGTGGTCGCCGCGCACCCGCACGGCGCGGATGCCGGCGGCGTCGAGGAGTTCGAGCGGGACCCCCGACCCGACGTAGGCGACGACCGGGCCGGTGTCGGGCTCCGGCGCGTCGGCCACCTCAGATCACCCCGCGGGCGCGCAGCTCGGCGACCCGCTCGGCGTCGTAGCCGAGGAGGCCGCCGTAGACCTCGTCGTTGTGCTGGCCGACGTAGGGCGCCGGCCGGTCGTGGGCGGCGTGCGCCGCGGAGAACCGGATCGGCATCCCGGTGCCGAGGAGGCCGTCGACGCTGCCGTAGGTCGGGTGTTCGACCGGGCTCGTGCCCCCCACCCGGGCGACCTGGGGATCGGTGATCGCGTCGACGGGGTCGCGCACCTCGGCGGCGGGCACCCCGTGGCGGTCGAGCTCGGCGAGGGCCTCGGCGAGGGTGCGCTCGGCGACCCACGCGGCGATGAGCCCGTGCAACTCGTCGGCGTTCACCACCCGCCGGTCGCGGGAGGCGAAGCGATCGTCGTCGACGAGGTCGGCGCGGCCGATGGCGGTGAGCGCCCCGCGGGCGAAGGGGTCGGTGGGCGCGCAGATCGCGAGGTGGCCGTCGCGGGCTCCGAAGATGCCGAACGGTGCGAGGCGGGGCACGTAGTTGCCGCTGCGGGGCGGGATGCCGGCGGCCTCGAGGATCTGGAAGTGCTCGGTGGCGACGAGCGCGGTGAGCGCGCCGAGCATCGAGACGTCGACGTGCTGGCCCTCGCCGGTGCGTGCCACCTGGTGGAGGGCGGAGAGGATGCCGATGACGGCGAAGAGCGGGGCGACGAGGTCGCCCATCGGCACACCGCTGCGCACCGGTGCGTCGCCGGGGCTGCCCGCGGTCATCATCATCCCGCTCAGCGCCTGGATCATGGTGTCCATCGCCCGGCGGCCGTCTCCCTCGTCGGCGCCGAAGCCGGTGATCGAGCAGTAGACGAGCCGGGGGTTGATCGCGAGGCACGCGTCGGCGTCGACCCCGAGCCGGCGGGCGACCCCGGGGCTCCAGTTCTCGACCATCACGTCGGCGTGGCGCACGAGGTCGGCGAACACCTCGCGGGCGTCGGGGTGCTTGAGGTCGAGGGTGACCGCGAGCTTGCCGCGGGAGCGGTCGAGCGAACCGACCGAGAGGTCGTCGTCGTGGCGCCGTTCGGCGCTCACCCCGTCGCGCCCGAAGTAGGGCGAGTTGCGGCGGGTCGGGTCGCTCGTGCCGTCGGGGCTCTCGATCTTCACGACCCGGGCGCCGAGCCCCGCGAGCAGGAGGGTGGCGTAGGGGCCGGCGAGCGCGCCCGTGACGTCGAGGACGGTGACGCCGTCGAGGGGACGTTCGGGCGACGGATCGGGAGCTTCGGTCATGCGGCCTCCACGCGGAGCGGCACCGCGAGGGTGCCCCACTCGGGCCAGCGGGTCATCACGACCACCTCGTCGAGCTCGCCGGTGAGGGCGAAGGTGCGGGTGCGGGCGAGCAGCTCGTCGAGGGTGACCTGGAGGAGCACCCGGGCGAGCGCCTCGCCCGCGCAGCGGTGCGGCCCGAGGCCGAACGCCACGTGCTCGTGGATGTTCGGCCGGTTCAACGCGAACCTGTCGCCGTCGGGGAACACCGCCTCGTCGCGGTTGGCCGAGGCGTAGACGAGCGCGATCGGCTCGTCCCGGCGGACGAGGCGGCCGCCGATCTCGACGTCGTGGCGGGCGGTGCGGGCGAAGCCGCGGTAGGGGGTGAAGAGGCGGAGGTACTCCTCGACGGCGGCGGGCACGAGCGAGCGGTCGGCGCGCAGCTGGTCCTGGAGGTCCGGGTGGACGGCGAGGTGCACGGCCATGCTCCCGATGAACACGCTCGGGGCGATCATGCCGACGACGAGCAGCTGGCGGATCGTGCCGAGCACCAGGTCGCGGGGCAGCGGTTCGCCGTCGTAGGTGGCGGCGAGCAGGGCGGTCGTGATGTCGTCGTCGAGGGGCTCGGCGGTGCGCAGCTCGATGAGGCGATGGGCGAGGTCGTAGAGCTCGAGGCTCGTCGCCTGCACCTCGGCGTCCTCGGCGAGCTGGACGGCGCGGTTGTAGCGGGCCGCGGTGTCCTGGAGCTCGACGGCCATGTCGGGGGTGAGGTGGAAGAGCCGGCCGAACACCTGACCGGCCACCCGTTGGGTGAACGCCGCGCACAGGTCGCCGCCACCCGCCGCGACGTACGGGTCGAGCAGGGCGCCCACCACCTCGCGCACCATCGGCTCGTGGGCCCGGCTCGCCTCGGGGGTGAAGAAGGGATTGAGGGCGTGGCGGTAGGGGGTGTGCTCGGGCGGGTCGAGGTGCAGGGGTGGGCGGCGTCCGGTGGTGGCCACCTTCGGGACGACGTTCTGCACCGAGGTGAGGAAGGTGCGGGGGCTGCGGAGCACGGCGGTCACGTCCTCGTGGCGCAACAGGGCCCAGAACCCACCCCAGGTCTCGCTGTGGGCCACCGGACAGGTGCGGCGCAGCTCGGCGAAGCGCTCGTGGGCGCTC
>CAZAVX010000104.1:0-8830 GCA_964488835.1 uncultured Iamiaceae bacterium
GCCATGTTGTCGAACACCGTCATGTGCGGGTAGAGCGCGTAGTTCTGGAACACCATGGCGATGTCGCGCTCCTTCGGCGGCACGTCGTTGACGACACGCCCGCCGATGCGGATCTCGCCCTTCGAGACCGTCTCCAGTCCGGCGATCATCCGCAGCGCGGTGGTCTTGCCGCACCCGGAGGGGCCGACCAGGACGATGAACTCACCGTCGGCGATGGAGAGATCGAGCGCGCGGACGGCCTCGGTGCCGTCGTCGAAGATCTTCCATACGTCCTCGAGCACGATGTCTGCCACGTGCGACTCCCCCAGAGCTGGCCGCTGGACTCATGGCGATCATACTCACGGGACTAGGTCCGAGTGCCTAGAGGCGAAGGACCCGTCGGGTCGCGGTCGATCCGACCCGCGTGGCGATGGCGCGGGGCTCGGGCTCCGCGGTGGGGAGGGAGGCGATTCAGGCGCGGGTGAAGAGTCGGTCCCAGAGCTCGCGCGCAGCCCCCGACGGATCGGTGGTGGCCGCACTGCCGTCGCGCTGGAAGACCATGGTCGCCCGATCGGGGACGGTGTACGGCGGCCACTCCGCGAGCCCGTCGTGGTTCGGATCGCCGCTGCGCGCGAACGCGAGCCAGGCCCCGCTCATCTCGTCGACCAGCCGCTGGCGCGAGGCGGACTGGTGGCCGTACTCGCCGGCGACGTTGTCGAAGTGGAAGGCGATCTCGTAGCCGTGCCCGGCGCGGCCCCCGAGCTGGTAGGTGAAGAAGTACATGTAGGTGGGGGACTGGCAGCCGGCCAGATGCGCCTCGGCGAGCTTGATCGACCCGTAGCGCATGCGCGAGTCGGTGATGACGAAGCTCAGCAGGTCGACCTCGGGCGCGTCGGGGAACAGCCCGCGGTACGTGGCGAGGATGTCGTCGACGTGCTCCTCGCCCCACTGGGCGAGCCGCTCTCGGAGCCGGGCCTCGTCGAGGTCGTCGGGCAGCCCACCGAGACCGGCGCCCTCGTCGCGGTTGCACCCGATCATGAGCGGCACGTCGATGGCCGTGCCGTCGGCGAGCGCCTGCGCCGGATGGGCGGGAATCGTGATGCCGTCGAGGACCGGACCGAACGCCATGCGCCCGAGGCCGCCGCTGCCGGAGGACACGAAGCGCTCGGCGGGGAGGTCCCACAGTGCGGACAGGTTGGCCGCGGAGACCTCGAGCTCGTCGAGCAGCCCGCGGGTGGCTTCCTCGGCTCGACGTCGGCTCGTGACGCGCAGGCCGGGTCCGCTCTGGATGACGGCGCGGTGGAACAGGCCGCGGGCGGAGGGCATGGCGAGCAGCGTGGAGATCTTCGCCCCGCCGCCGGACTCGCCGAACACGGTGACGTTGCCCGGATCGCCGCCGAACGCGGCGATGTTGTCGCGCACCCATTCGAGCGAGGCGACGAGGTCGAGCTGGCCGTTGTTGCCCGAGGTGGCGAACTCCTCGCCCGCGATGGCCCCGAGGTGGAGGTAGCCGAGCGCGCCGAGGCGGTGGTTGACGGTGACGACGACGACGTCGCCGCGCCGGGCGAGGTTCGCGCCGTCGTAGAGGGGCCACGAGCCCGAGCCGACGGCGTACCCGCCGCCGTGGATCCACACCATCACCGGGCGGGCCCCGTCGTCGATGGAGGGCGTCCACACGTTGAGATACAGGCAGTCCTCGTCGAGCGCGTGTTCCTGGGGCCACCCCGGCGGGCGCTGGTCGGGCTGGGGGCACGAGGGAGCGAACGTCAGCGCGTCGCGTGTGCCCTCCCACGGTTCGACCGGTGCCGGTGGCCGGAAGCGCCGGTCGCCGACCGGTGGCGCGGCGTACGGGACGCCCTTGAAGGCGAGCACGCCGTCGAGGTCGGTGCCCCGCAGCGCGCCGGTCCGCGTGACCGCGATGGTGTCACTCATCTCTCGCTCCCCCCTGTCGTCGTGGGGAGAGAGGCTAGTCAAGCGAGGAGTACGGTGCGACCGTGGGTGTGGCAGCCGTCCAGGGAGCGTCGGTGGTCGTCGTCGGTGCGACGCTCGGCGCGCTGGTCGGTGGTCGTGCTGGCCTCGTCGTGGGCCTCGTGGTCTCGCTCGCTCCCGCCGTCGTCTTCGCCCGCGTCCTCGCCGGCTGCCGTCCCTACCCGAGCGGTGGGCGGGGCGTCGGGCTCGCCCTGCTCGACGCCACGTGGGGGTCGCTCACGACCTGGGTGAGCGCGTGGTACCTCCTCGTCCTCCGTGCCCGGCGCAACCCACCGGACCGGGACCGGTCGCACGGATCGGGCCTCGTGCACCTCTGTGATCCGGCGATCCCCGGGTACGCGACCACCATCGGGATCGTCACCGCCGGCTGTTCGGGCCGCGTCGAGCCCCACGAGCGCGTCCATGTCCTCCAGGCAAGGATCTTCGGGCCGCTCTACCTCCCGCTCGTGGGCCTCGGCTTCGTCGTCGCCACCCTCGTGCCCTACTGGCTGATCTCGTCGCGGAGCCGTGGGCGGGTTCGCGACCTGTCCAGCTTCTTCGTGCACGGTGTCTATCCCAACACCTGGCACGAGTGGTGGGCGTACCGCGTGGCCCCGACACGTCGGACGGTCGCGGGGTAGGGTCGCCACCAGTCGACGAAGGAGGGCGGATGTTCGGGGGACGACACCTGCGGGAGCTCGACGACCGGCTCGCAGCGCTCAGTGCGAGGGTCGACGAGCTCGAACGGGGACACGGTGCGGTCGCGGCGCTCGCGTCCGACGCCGGCCGGCTCGAGGCGCTCACCGCGGAGGCCGAAGGCCTCGCGGCGCGAGTCACCGGCGCGGTCGAGGCCGCGAAGGCGTTGGCCGACGGCTCGTCGGTCGACCAGCCGCGCTGGACCCCGGAATGGAACAAGGTGTACCGGGCCGACGGGCTCGTGCTCGTCGTGGCCTGGATGTACTCGGGCCGCAACGACCGGGTCGACCTCCTCGTCGGTCCGGCCGATCCGCCCGACCAGCTCGTCGCACGCGGCAACTCCTCCAACGACATCAACTCGTTCGTGTGCGGCGTGGTTCGCCCCGGCGAGCAGTGGATGCTGCGGTCCCAGGTCGGGGAGCGCACCGGCTGGGAGTCGGTGGTCACCCCCATCGCCTGAGGCCCCTCGGGCTCAGAGGCCGCCGAGACCTTCGGCGAGCAGGTCGAGCGCCTGCTCGAGCGCGGTGAGCAGCTCGTCGTCGGACTCGCTCGCCACCCAGCGCTGGACGGCGACGCGTAGCGCGGCGACGGCCGCGGCGGCGAACAGGCGGGGGCGGAGGTCGTCGACGTCGGCGAGGCCCGTGCGCGCCGCGACGACCTCGGCGATCGCGTCCTCCAGTTCGGACTGCCGGCGGAGGAGGTGGGCCTGGAGCGCGGGGCTCGCCTCGACGAGGCTCATCCGCGCGACGAACGAGGCCCGGTCGTGGTCCATCTCGTCGCCGACGGCTCGCAGTGCTTCGCGCACCGCGACGAACGCCGACTCGGAGGTGGGTCGGGCGGCGAGCTCGCCGGCGAGGCGCTCGACGAGCTGTTCGTGGGTGGGGTCGAGGAGGGACTCCTTCGAGGGGAAGTAGCGGAAGAGCGTGCGCTCCGAGACGTCGAGGCGCTCGGCGATCTCGGCCATCGTGACCGCCTCGTAGCCCCGCTCGGTGAAGAGGTCGAGCGCGGCGGCCTGGGCATCGTGGCGGAAGCGCCGTCGGCGCCGGGCGCGGGCGTCGAGCTCGTCGGGCGGGGTCTGGTCGGTGACGGCCACTCGGTCAGGCTACCGGTGCGGTGGTGTGAAATGTGTCAGCAACTGTCAACTCGACGGAGCCTGACACTAGCGTGGCCGCATGCTCCGTCTCCTGCGCCTGGTTGGCTCCCTCGTCGAACGACGGCCCGGTCGCGTGCTGCTCGGCCTGCTCGCCGTCACCGTGGTGCTCGGCGGCTTCGCCTCTCAACAGCGCACCGACACCGACATGACCGCGTTCGCCCCCGACGGCGAGCTCGCCGACGCGCTGATCGAGCTCGAGCAGGACTTCGCGGCGAGCGGCACGAGGATCCAGGTGATCGTCGACGCCGGCGAGGGCGGGAACGTGCTCGACGCCGAGGGGCGGGCGATCGCCCATTCCATCCGTGACGCCATCGCGGGCGACGACCTCGTCGCCCCGGTGCTCGCCGACGGTCCGAGCGGCCTCGTCGCCTTCCCCGACGATCCCACCGGGTCGCTCCTCTCGCTCGATCGCCGCGACGACCTCTCCTCGGCGCGGGCCGGCATCGTCCACGTCGAACTCCGTCCGGACCTCTCGATCGGCGAGTCGACCGAGGCCGAGCTTCGCGTCGGATCGATCGTCGAGGAGGTCGTGGCCGAGCGCGAGGCGGCAGGCGGAGCGGACGCGATCGACGTCGCGGCCGTGAGCCAGGCGCTCATGACCGAGGCGATGATGGAGGACAGCGAGGCCGAGATGAGCCGGCTGCTCGGGCTGTCGTTCCTCATCATCGTGCTGATCCTCGTCGCCCAGTTCCGTCGCGCGAGCGAGGTCGTCGTGGCACTGGTCGGGCTCGTCGTCGCCATCACCTGGATGTTCGGCATCGGTGTGCTGCTCGGCCCCCGGTACCTGGGCGTCACCGGCGACTTCACGCAGGTGTCGATCATCATCCCGGTGCTGCTCGTGGGCCTCGGCGTCGACTACGCCATCCACCTGACGTTCCGCTACCGGGAGGAGCGGCGGCACGGGCTCACCTCCGGTCGGGCGGCCAACGCCGCGGTGCGAACCGTCGGTGGCGCGCTCGCGCTCGCCACGATGACGACGATCGTCGGGTTCATGACCAACATCACGTCGCCGCTCCCGCCGCTCGCGGACTTCGGCATCTTCACCGCGGTGGGGATGGTGTCGGCGTTCGTGGTCACCGCGCTGCTCGTCCCCTCGACGAGCAACCTCCTCGACCTCCGCCGGGCCCGCCGCCGGCGCACCTGGCGCACCGGCCGCGTCGAGGCGCACGAGAAGGTCGGCCTCCTCTCCCGCAGCATCGCCCGCACCTCGGCGCTGGCGGTGCGTGCGCCGTGGGCGGTCGTCGTCGTGTCGCTCGTGGTGACCGCGGTCGCCGGGGTCGCCGCCACCCGGATCGACACCGAGTTCTCCCAGGACGACTTCATCGCCGCCGACTCCGAGCTCGGCCTCCTCCTCTCCCGGGTCGACGAGCTCTTCGGCGGAGATCTCGCCGAGACCACCTTCGTCCTGGTCGACGGTGACGTCACCACCGGAGCGGGTGCGGCGGCGCTCGACGCGTCTCTCGCGCGCCTGGCCGACATCGCCGACGTGCGGGTGGCGTCCGGCGCCGCCCAGGTCGACGTGATCCCAGGCCCCGACGGCCGGGTGGCGCTGGCGATCAGCACCAACGCCGGACAGGATCGCGTCGCCGCCCTCCGCGACGACGTGCGCGCGGCGATGGAGCCCCTCGCCGCGGTCGACGTTCCCGTGCGCATCACCTCGGAGTACCTCGTGGCCGACGAGGTGCTCGACGCGCTGACCGCGTCGCAGGCCCAGGGCATCGCGCTCACCATCGTCGCCGCCATGGTGCTGTTGGTCTCGTACTACGGCGTCGTCGAGCGGCGTCCCGCCATCGGGTTCCTCACCATGGTCCCCTCGGTCGTCGTGGTCGCCTGGGTCCTCGGCACGATGTGGCTGCTCGGCTACAGCTTCAACGTGTTGACCGCGATGGTCGCGAGCATCGGCATCGGTATCGGGGTGCCGTTCGGCATCCACATCACCCACCGGTTCCTCGAGGACCGGCGCCGCCAGGACACCATCGACCGTGCGATCGAGGAGACGCTCGCCCACACCGGTGCGGCGATGACCGGCTCGGCCGCGACGACCGCCGCAGGGTTCGGGGTGCTCGTGTTCGCGTCGCTGATCCCCATGCAGCAGTTCGGTGCGATCGTCGCCATCTCCATCGCCTACTCGCTCATCGCCGCGGTGCTCGTCCAGCCGTCCTTCCTCCGCCTCTGGGCCGACTGGCGCATCCGGCGGGGCGACGTCGTCGAGCTCGCCGCCGAGGACGACCACCGGGTACTCGAACCGGTCTGACCCGGCCCCACCTAGATTCGGGGGCGTGCTGTCGAGGCTCGCCTGCCTGCTCGTCGCCCTCGCCGCGGCGCTGTCCCTCCCCGGGTGCGCCAGCGGCGGAGCCGGCGAGAACACCGGTGGATCCGGCGGAGGCGGTGACACCTCGCTGACCGTGCTCGCCGCGGCCTCGCTCGCCGAGTCGTTCACCGAGCTCGCCGAGGCCTACGAGGCCGCGACCGGCACCGAGGTGTCGCTGTCGTTCGCCGCGTCCTCGACACTCGCCGCCCAGGTGCTCGACGGCGCGCCCGCCGACGTGATCGCCCTGGCCGACGAGGTGACGATGGGTCGAGTGGTCGCTGGGGGTGGCACCCTCGGGGCGCCCGCGCTCGTCGCGACGAACCAACTCGAGATCGTCGTCGAGGCCGGCAACCCGCACGGCATCACCTCGCTCGCGGACCTCGCCGACCCCTCGCTCCTCGTGGTCCTCGCCGCCGCCGAGGTCCCCGCCGGGCGGTACGCCGCGGAGGTGCTCGGCGCGGCGGACGTCGAGGTGGCACCGGTGTCCTATGAGGCGAGCGTGAGGGCCGTGTTGAACAAGGTGGTGCTCGGCGAGGCCGACGCGGGGCTCGTCTACCGTACGGACGTGATCGCCGGGGGCGAGGCCGTGACCGGGGTGGAGATCCCCGAGGAGCTGAACGCGCTCGCGCGCTATCCCGTCGCGGTCGCCGCCGAGGCGCAGTCACCCGACGCGGCCCGGGCGTTCGTCGAGTTCGTCCGGTCCGACGAGGGTCGCGCCGTCCTCGTCCGCCACGGCTTCGGGGTTCTGTGACCACGACCCCGACGACGGGCCGTCGTCGGCGCGGCGACCCACGGCGGGGCCGGGTCCCGCTCCCGGTGCTCCTCCTCGCGCTCGTCGCGGTCGCGCTCTTCGCCGCGCCGCTCGTCGGTGTCCTCTGGCGGGTGCCGTGGTCCGCAGCTCCCGACATCGCCTCCAGCGAGTTGGTGACGCGGGCGCTGTGGCTGTCGATCCGCACCTCGCTCGTCGCGACTGCCGTCTGCCTCGTGCTCGGGGTGCCACTGGCATGGGTCCTCGCCGCCGTCGACTTCCCCGGGCGCTCCTTCGTGCGCGCGCTCGCCACCCTCTCGATGGTGCTGCCGCCCGTCGTCGGCGGCGTCGCGCTGTTCTTCTCCTTCGGACGCCGCGGCCTGTTCGGTCAGCACCTCGACGCGTGGTTCGGCATCACCCTCCCGTTCAGCACCTGGGCGGTGATCCTCGCCCAGACCTTCGTCGCCATGCCGTTCCTCGTGCTGACGGTGGAGGCGGCCATCCGTCAGGCCGATCCCCGCCTCGCCGACGCGGCGCGCACGCTCGGCGCGTCGCGGTGGTTCACGTTCACCAGGGTCACGCTCCCCTCGGTGCGCCCGGCGCTCGTCGCCGGGGCGGTGCTCGCCTGGGCGCGGGCGCTCGGCGAGTTCGGTGCCACGATCACCTTCGCCGGCAACCTCCCCGGTCGCACCCAGACCCTGCCCCTCGCCACCTACCTCGCCCTCGAGTCCGACCCGGACCAGGCGCTGGTCATCAGCCTCGTCCTCATCGCCGCGTCGTTCGCGGTGCTGGTCGGCCTGCGCGACCGGTGGCTCGGCGGGGGAGGCCGCGCCGAGGTGGTGCCGCGATGAGCCTCGAGGCGGACTTCCGGATCCGGAGGGGTGACTTCGAGCTCGACCTCGAGCTGCGGGCCGACCCCGGCGAGGTGGTCGCCCTGCTCGGGCCGAACGGTGCCGGCAAGTCGACGGCGCTGCGCGCGGTGGCGGGGCTCGTGGCGATCGACGAGGGACACATCACCCTCCTCGGTGGTGGGGAGGCGGGCGACGGTGGGACGGTGGTGCTCGACCGAGCGGGCGAGGGTGAAGGGGACGACGTCTTCGTCGCCCCCGAGCGCAGGAGGGTCGGGATGGTGTTCCAGGACCACCTCCTCTTCCCCCACCTCAGCGTGGTGCAGAACGTGGCGTTCGGGCTGCGGGCCGCCGGCGCGCCTCGCCGGGCGGCGAGGTCCGCGGCGCTCGAGGCGCTGGAGCGCCTGGGGGTCGCCGGGCTCGCCCAACGCCGCCCGACCACGCTGTCGGGCGGGCAGGCCCAGCGGGTGGCGCTCGCCCGGGCCCTCGTCACGAACCCCCGCGTGCTGCTGCTCGACGAGCCGCTCGCCGCGCTCGACGCCGGCACCCGCGACGAGGTGCGGCGCGAGCTGCGACGAGTGCTCGGTGAGACCCACGGGGTGCGCCTCCTCGTCACCCACGATCCCGTCGACGCGTACGTGCTCGCCGACCGGGTCGTCGTGCTCGAGGAGGGACGGGTCGTCCAGGCGGGCACCCTCGCGGAGGTGGCCGCGCGCCCCCGGTCCCGCTATGTCGCCGACCTCGTCGGCATGAACCTGATCGAGGGCGAGGTCGTGGCCGGTCCGACGGGCGACCGAGGAGTGGTGACCGCGGCGGGCACGCGCGTCGTCGTCGCCCCCGACGCCCTCGACGGCGTGGTCGGTCGGGTCTGGGTGGTGATCGCACCCTCGGCCGTCGCGCTCCACCGTGAGCGGCCCGCGGGCAGTCCGCGGAACGCATGGCGCTGCACCGTCGCCGACCTCGACCAGCGCCACGGCCGCGTCCGGGTGACCCTCGACGGGCCGGTGCCCCTCGTGGCCGAGGTGCTCACCGCCGCCCTCGACGAGCTGCACCTGCGCCCCGGCGAGGAGGTCTGGGCGGCGGTGAAGGCCACCGAGGTGCGGGTCCACCCCGCCTGACCCGGATCG
>CAZAVX010000105.1:0-8765 GCA_964488835.1 uncultured Iamiaceae bacterium
CCGAGCACCGCGCGGCGCGTGTACTCGGTCCACGGGAGCGCGTCGGGGGCGAGGGTGCGGCGCACGGTCTGCACGATGCCTCCCTCGTGCACCTCATAGCCCGCCCACACGCCCGGGAAGTCCTTCGTCGATCCCACCTCGGTGACGGTGACAGGGCCGTGACGGCGGACCCGGTTGCGGTGGGTGTGGCCCGAGGTCACGAGGGCTCGTGGGTTCGCCCTGCCGATGGCGTCGAGGAAGCGGCGCGCCTCGCGGCCGGGGATGCCCGGCGGCCAGAACCACGGGAGGTGGAACCGCTGGGGATGTTGGTGCATGGCGACGAGGACGGGGAGCTGGGTGTCCGCCACCACCTCGACGACGTCCGCGACGAGGTGGTCGAGCGCTCCGTGACCCCGCCCGTCGACCGTGCAGTTGACGAGGACGAGGCGGAGGCCGGGTAGGTCGTGATGGGCGACGTGGTCGACGATCTCGACGCCGCTCTCGGGGAGGGGCGACGGGGCGTCCATCGGGCGGTCGGGCTTCACCTCGTGGTTCCCGGGCACGTAGCTCGTCGGCATGGCGGTCGCAGAGAGCAGCCGGTCGGCCATCCGCCACTCGTCGGGCCGGCCGCGTTCGACGAGATCGCCCTTCACGACGAGATGCTCCGCGCCCCACGCCTCGGCTTCGGCGATGGCTGCGGCGCCGCACCGATAGGGGTGTGGCGGATCGCGTGGCTCGCGTTCCTTCATCCGACGTGACAGGCCGAAGTGGTCGAGGCCGAGGTGGATGTCGCTCACCGTGGCGAGGCGGCTCAGCACCTCCCCGGGCGGCGCTGCCGGGACCGCCACGTCGAACGCCCACCGCCTCGGCGCCGATTCGGCGCCGATTCGGCGCGATCGCCTGGGGGCCGATTCGACGTCGATTCGGCGCCGAGGGGCGGGGGCGAGGTCGTCGACGACGACGCCGCCGGGGCCTCCGTCGTTGTCGACCACCAGGCTGCGCTCGTCGACGCGAACCCGCACCGGGCCGGGCGCGAGCCCGACCCAGGTGAGCTGGACGGCGGCGGGCTCGACGGTGAACAGCTCCACCCGGGGGCGGCCCCAGCGGCGGGGAGGGAAGCCCGCCACGAGGGTCAGGTCACCGCCGTGGCGATCCGCTCGGCCTCTCGTTCCCGCAGCCCGACGTTGACCCGCATCGCTTCGAGGTGCTGGGCGAGGGTCTTGGTGGCCTGGGGGAGTGGGTGCTCGGCGAAGAACGCCTCGACGTCGCGGGCGAGCTCGGGCGTGGAGAGGGCTCGCACGCCCTCGGCCATCCGCACGATCGTCATCGACGGGAGCCGCTCGTTCACCGCGTCCCAGTTGTCGCGCACGAAGCGCCACGCCGACGGGCCGTGTTCGCGGTTGTGCATCGCCCGTCGCAGGACGAACGCCGCGTCCTGCGTGCGGACCGCCTCGGTGAGGCTCATGTCGAGCAGGCGCCGGAACTCGGCCTCGCCCGGGAAGTCGGCGAGCGCGTGGAGGTAGCGCTGGCGCTCCTGGGGTGTCGGCGCCTTCTCCTGGCGGGCGACGAAGGTGTCGAAGTCGTCGGGGCCACCCGTGGCCGCGACCACCTCGACCGCCGCGGCGACGAGCGCGGGATCGAGGCCGGTCCCGCCCGCCAGCGCCCGGTCGTGCACGGCACGGGCCTTCGCGATGGTGTCCTCGTCACGGCCGAGGACGGCGAGCGAGCGCACGAGCGTGCCGCGCAGCTGGCGGGTGCGCTCGTCCTCCTCAGTCGTCGGCTCCCACCCCAGCCGCTCGAGCGCCGGGCCGACGATGGCGCGCACGGTGGCCTCCCACGCCTCGCGGGCGTGGTCGGGGACGATGCGATCGAGCGAACCCAGGCCGGCAGCGAGGCGCTGCCACACCGACAGGTCGGTCTCGTCGGCGGCGAGGCGGCGGCAGAGGTCGAGGAACGACGGGGCGTCGAGCGTGCCGGCGAGCACCGCGGCCCACGCATCGTCGACGAGGCTGTAGCGCTCGAGCGACGAGAGCGAGGCCCGGGCGTCGATCAGGGCGTCGCGGGCCTCGGTCGAGTAGTGCGCCCGGTAGAACCCGGAGCTGTCGGCGTTCGCGAGCACCCAGTCGGCGGGGGCGTCGAGGTCGACGGTGACCGTGTCCCCGTCGAGCAGGACCCGCTCGATGCTCGACACCTCGCCCCGGCCGATGCGCAGGGTGACCGGCACCGCCCACTCGCCCCGTGCCGGCTCCCCGCCGTCGGGGTCGAGGGTCCGGAACGGTTGCTGAGTGAGGCGGATGCGCCGCCCGCCCGCCTCGGTGGAGACGCCGACCGAGGGAAACCCGCCCTGGTAGATCCAGGTGTCCATGATGCGCCGCACCGGCTCACCCGACGCGGCCTCGATGGCGTCCCACAGGTCGGTGGTGACGGTGTTGCCGTACTCGTGGGTGCGCAGGTAGCGGCGGATGCCGGCCTGGAAGACCTCGGCGCCGAGGTACTGCTCGAGCATGCGCAGCACCGCGGCGCCCTTCTCGTAGGTGAGGAGGTCGAACATGCCCTCGGCGTCCTCGGGGGAGACGACCGGGAACTCGATCGGGCGCGTGTTGGCGAGCGCGTCGACGTCGAAGGCCGCCGTGCGGGACAGGCCGAAGCTCACCCACCGCTGCCACTGCGGCCGGTAGGCGTCGGTGGCGAGCATCTCCATGAAGGTGGCGAAGGCCTCGTTCAGCCAGATGCCCTCCCACCAGCCCATGGTCACGAGGTCGCCGAACCACATGTGGGCGAGCTCGTGGGCGACCACGTCGACGAGCCGTTCGAGCTCGGGCTGGGTGGCGGTGTCGGGGTCGATGAGCAGCAGCACCTCGCGGAAGGTGACACATCCGAGGTTCTCCATCGCGCCGAAGGCGAAGTCGGGCACGGCGACGAGGTCGAGCTTGTCGGCGGGGTAGGGGATGTCGAACCAGTCGGCGAAGAAGTCGAGGCAGAACACCGCGGCATCGAGCGCGTAGGGCGTGAGGTGCCCCTTGCCCGGCGGGTGGGCGATGCGGATCGGCACCCCGCCCTCGGTGAGCTTCGGCTCGGTGACCTCGAGCGGGCCGACGACGAAGGCGACGAGGTAGGTCGGCATCGTCATCGTGGTGGCGAAACGGACCCGGCGTCGTCCGTCGCCGGTGGGCTCGCTCGAGATCTCCGCGGCGTTGGAGAGCGCGGTGAGCCCCTCGGCCACCACGAGGGTGACCGCGAACGTCGCCTTGAAGTCGGGTTCGTCCCAGCAGGGGAAGGCCCGCCGGGCGTGGGTGGACTCCATCTGGGTGACGGCGATGGTGTGGGTGGTGCCCTCGTCGTCGGTGAACGTGCTGCGGTAGAAGCCGACGAGCTTGTCGTTCAGCTCGCCGGTGAAGGCCAGCTCGAGCCGCCAGGCGCCGGGTGCGGCTGCCTCGTCGAGGTCGATCGTCGCCCGCTCGGTGTCGGGGTCGTAGGACACCGTGCCGGTGAGTGTCGTGCCGTTCGGGCCGACGAGTCGGGCCGAGGAGATCTCGAGGTCGAGGGCGTTGAGGACGACCGAGTCGACCGGCTCGACCACCTCGACGTCGATCCCGGCCGTGCCCGCGAAGGTGGCGGCGTCGAGGTCGGGTTCGAGGACCAGGTCGTAGTGCGAGGGGACGACCGATCGTGGCAGGCGGTAGCGGTCGAGCTCGGAGGTGGCGGTGTCGATGGTCACGGGGGCGGCTCCAACGGGCTTCGGGATGTGAGGGAGCGTACCGGCGGGTGTGCGCCCGAGGGGCCGCGGAATCTAGGGTCGACCGGCCGTCAGGTAGCGACAGGAGCGACATGCGGTACTCAGTCATCGGGATGGGCAACGCCATCGTCGATGTCATCAGCCACGTGCCCCACGAGTTCATCGACGAGCACTCGCTCGACAAGGGCGCGATGCGTCTCATCGACGCCGACGAGGCGACGCGCCTCTATGCGGCGATGCCGCCCGGCATCGAGTCCTCCGGCGGGTCGGCCGCGAACACCATCGCCGGCATCGCGAGCCTCGGCGGGCGGGCGGCGTTCATCGGGAAGGTGCGCGACGACCAGCTCGGCGAGGTCTTCGCCCACGACATCCGCGCCGCGGGCGTCGACTACCAGGTGGCGCCGGGCGCCGACGGCGACCCCACCGCGCGGTGCCTCATCGTCGTCACCCCGGACGCCCAGCGCACGATGAACACCTTCCTCGGCATCTCCCGTCACCTCTCGCCCGCCGACGTCGACGACGAGCTCGTCGCCTCCGCCGACCTCATCTACTGCGAGGGCTACCTCTGGGACGTCGAGATCGCGAAGGAGGCCATCACCAAGGCGATGGACATCGCGCACCAGGCGGGCAACCGCACCGCCCTCGCGCTCTCCGACAGCTTCTGTGTCGATCGCCACCGCGACCAGTTCCTCGAGCTCGTCGAGCGCCGCGTCGACGTGCTGTTCGCCAACGAGCTCGAGATCACCTCGCTCTACCAGGTCGAGACGTTCGACGAGGCGCTCCAGGCCGTGCGCGGGAAGTGCGAGATCGCCTGCCTCACCCGCAGTGAGAAGGGCTCGGTCATCGTCACCAACCGCGAGGTGCACGTCATCGACGCCCACCCGGTCCGCGACGTGGTCGACACCACCGGGGCGGGCGACCTCTACGCGGCGGGGTTCCTCTGGGGCCTCTCCGAGGGCCACGACCTCGCCACCTGCGGACGCCTCGGCTCCCTCGCCGCCGCCGAGGTGATCAGCCATCTCGGGGCCCGGCCCGTCACCCCGCTCTCGACCGTCGTCCGACCGCTGCTCGGCTGATCTCGCCCGCGATCGGCACCGATAGCGTCTCCGGGATGCCAGGCCGCCTGCTCACCCGCGACTTCGTGCTCGTCACGGCGGTGACGGCCTGCTTCATGCTGTCCTTCGGGGCGACCCTGCCCGTGCTCCCGCGCTATGTGTCCGATGGGTTGGGCGGCAGCGACGCGATGGTGGGACTCGTCGTCGGGTCCTACGCCGCGTCGGCGATCGTGCTGCGGCCGCTCGTGGGCCGCCTCGGCGACCAGCGCGGACGCCGTGTGCTCATCGTCGGAGGCACGGTCATCACCGCGGTCGCGATGGTCGCGCACGTCCCCGCGTCGTCGATCCCCCTCCTCATCGGCGCCCGGCTGCTCGTCGGTGCGGGGCAGGGCGCCGTGTTCGTCGGCGCCGCGACCATGGTGAACGACCTCGCGCCGCCCGACCGTCGCGGCGAGGCGGCGAGCTACTTCTCGATCGCCATCTACCTCGGCCTCGGGCTCGGCCCGTTCATCGGGGAGACGCTGCTCGCGAACGGGACCTTCGACACGGTGTGGGTCGCCTCCGCGCTGGGGCTCGTCGTCGGGTCGATCCTCGGCCTGCGCCTGCCTCGGGGCCTGCCGCAGGTCGAGGCCGACGACGGGTACGTTCCGGCCGTCCGCACCGGGCTCGCCCGGCTGTTGCACCCCGACGGTGTCGGCCCGGGCGTCATCATCTTCCTCGGCGTCATCGGGTTCATCGGCTTCAACACCTTCGTGCCCCTCTATGGCGAGGAGCTCGGGATGAGCGACGTGGCCGGTGTCTTCCTGCTGTACTCGGGTGTCGTTCTCGCCGTGCGGCTCCTCGGCCGCAAGCTGCCCGACGCCTACGGACCCGTCGTCATCGGGTCCTTCGCCCTCGTCACGACGGCGATCGCGCTCGTCGGCGTGGCGTCGTGGCGGTCGCCGCTCGGGCTCTATCTCTTCACCGTCGTGCTCGGCGTCGGGTCGTCGCTGCTGTACCCGGCCCTGATGGCCGCCGCGGTGAACGCCGCGCACGACAGCGAGCGGTCGGCGGTCGTCGCCACCTTCACCCTGTTCTTCGAGTTCGCCTCGGTGGCCGGCGGTGCGGTGCTCGGCCTCGTGTCGTCGCGCACGAGCTACGCGGGTGCCTTCGTCGCCGCCGCGGGCTTCTCGTTGGTGGGACTGCTGATGCTCCACGTCTACCTGCGCCCGCGGTTGGGCGCCGGTGCCGGGGTAGGGTCCACCCATGTCTGACGCCCAGAAGCCCCACGTCGAGATCCCGAGCGGTGAGGAGCCGCCCGCCGAGCTGGTCCTCGACGACATCGAGGTCGGCGACGGTGCCGAAGCGGTCGCCGGCAACCAGGTCGAGGTCCACTACGTGGGCGTAGCCTGGAGCGACGGTCAGCAGTTCGACTCGTCGTGGGACCGCAACGACCCGTTCCGCTTCGGGCTCGGGCAGGGCCAGGTCATCGCCGGCTGGGACCAGGGTGTCGCCGGCATGCGGGTGGGCGGCCGCCGCCGCATCACCATCCCGCCGCACCTCGGATATGGCGCCCAGGGTGCCGGTGGGGTCATCAAGGGCGGCGAGACGCTCGTCTTCGTCGTCGACCTCCTCGACGTCCGATAGGGGGAGCCCACGGGTCGCGGCGTCGTGTTCCACGGTGCCCCCGCTGCCGGTGTCGGCTCAGCTCACCGAACTGCGTGAAACACCGGCCGAAACGGTCCACCTTTCACGCAGATGTGCGGTAGAGGACCGGCACCGATGCGGGAGGCCGGTGGGGCGGCCACACTTGGGCGATGGACGCATACGAGGCCATCGTCACCAAGCGCGACACCCGGAGCTACCTACCCGATCCGGTACCCGAGGACCAGCTCGAACAGGTGCTGCGGGCCGCCCGCATGGCGGGCAGCGCGAAGAACGCCCAGCTCACCAGGCTCGTCGTCGTCACCGAGCAGGAGACCCGCGACCGGCTCGCCGACTGCGGTGACTTCACCGGATGGATCGGATCGGCGCCCGTCGTGATCGTCCTCGTCGCCCCGGTCGAGGGCGGGCGGCTCTTCGACCTCGGTCGCATGGCACAGAACCTCATGGTGGCGGCCAACGCCCTCGGGCTCGCGACCTGTCCGGTCACGTTCCACCACCAGGACCGCCTCCGCCCGGTGCTCGGCCTGCCCGACGACATGGAGGGGCCGATGGCGATCACCCTCGGTCGCCCCGGGCCGCCCGACCCGAACCGACCCCGGGCCCCGCGCATCGCGCTCGACGAGCTCGTCCACCGCGAGCGCTGGCACGCCTGACGCCGCGCTCGCACCGTTCTGGGCCGAGTTCGGGTCGCTGAGCGAACCGAACTCGCGCCAGACGAGGGAGGGGCCGCCGGGCTCGGGGCGTCGCTGTCACACCCCCGCGGGAGCATGTGGACATGTCGGCGGATCAGATCGCAGGGCTCCTCGAGCTCGCAGGCACCCAGCACGGTGTGCTGACCATCGAGCAGGCCTCGGGGCTCGGGCTCTCGACCCAGCAGGTCACCCGGCTCGTCGCGGCGGGCGTGCTCGCGCGGAGCGAGCGCGGCATCGTACGCGTGGCCGGCTGGCCATCGACCTGGCCGCAGCAGCTGACCGCTGCCGTGCTGAGGGCCGGCCCGGGGGCGGTCGTCTCCCACCGGGCGGCGGCACGGTGGTGGGAGCTCGAAGGGTTCGACCGCGCTCCGGTCGAGCTCAGCGCACCGCGGGGGAACCGTCGACGACCCCGGTTCGGGATCGTCCACGAGGTCCGCGACCTCGAGCGGCGCGACATCGTTCGGCATCGAGGCCTGTGGGTGACCAACCCGGCTCGCACCATCGTCGACCTCGGCGGTGTGGTCGACGACGAGCGCGTGGAGGTGGCGGTCGACGAGTGCCTCCGACGTGGTCTCACGACACTCGAGAGGATCGGCGAGGTCGCGGAGCGGCTCGGGCGGCCGGGTCGGTCGGGTCCGCCGGTCGCCCAGAGCCTGCTGGCGGTCCGGGCGCGGCTCGACGGCCTCACCGAGAGTGGCTTCGAGACCAGGCTCCTGCGGATCCTCCGGGAGGCCGGGCTCCCGGATCCGGTGCTGCAGCACGAGGTGCGCGACGACGAGGGGAGGTTCGTCATGCGTCTCGACGCCGCCTATCCGGAGGAGTTCGTCGGCATCGAGGCCGACAGCGAGCGTTGGCACAGCGATCGACGCCGCTTCGTCGCCGATCGCACGAAGCGGGCCGCTGCTGAGGCGCTCGGGTGGCGCATCCTCGCCTTCACCAACCGCCACGTCGTCGACCAGCGGGACTTCGTCGCCGACACCGTCGCCCGCACCCTCGCCGTGGCCCGGCGAGATGCCCCGACCCTGTCTGGCCCGAGTTCGGTTCGCTGAGCGCACCGAACTCGCGCCGGAGCTCGGGGAGAGCCGATGGGGTGGTGACAACGGTCACCTGTACGGCGTACAGTGGCGTCCATGAGTGCGACCCCCACCCCGTCCGACGCGTCCGAGCTGCTCGGCCGCACCGACGTCAACGACCTCGAAGAGATCCTCGCCATCACCAACACCGATGTCGACGAGGCGATCCACGCCGTGCGCGACAACGCGGATGCCATCTTCACGTGGGACTACGAGAAGGGCGCCCGTCCGGCGCTCAACAAGCTCTACGAGAAGGCCAAGACGGCGCAGTGGAACGGTGAGACCGACCTCGACTGGTCGATCGACGTCGACCCCGAGAAGTGGTTCGTCGGGGCGTCCGACCCCCGCTTCGGCCCGCAGGGGTACCTCGCCACCCTTCCCAACTCGCCGCTCAAGAACTGGAGCGACAAGGAGTGGGGCCAGCTCGCCACCGAGTCGCTCACCTGGCGCATGAGCCAGTTCATGCACGGTGAGCAGGGCGCCCTGATCTGCACGGCGAAGATCGTCGAGACCGTGCCGTGGATCGACGCGAAGTACTACGCCGCCACCCAGGTGATGGACGAGGCCCGCCACGTCGAGGTGTTCG
>CAZAVX010000106.1:0-1807 GCA_964488835.1 uncultured Iamiaceae bacterium
CGGCTGGCCGTGACGAGGTAGCTGCCGGGGGTGGTGAGGCCCTCGACGCTCCACTGGCCCACGTTGCCGGTGGTGGGGGTGCGGGTGGTGAAGGTGACCGTGCCGTCGGTGACGGTGATATCGACACCGCCCATGGGGCCGTCGGGTCCGAGGACGACACCGGAGATCGCGCCGTCGCCCGCTTCGAGGTCGGTGTCGAGAACGATGGGGCTGCCGTCCTCGGGCACCTCGACGACATAGGCGCGGGTGGCGTAACCGGGCTTGGAGAACCGGATCTCGAAGAAGCCGGGGCCCTCGAGCCCGCCGACGGCCCACCTGCCCTCCTCGTCGGTGACGGTGCCCATCTCGATGGGGACGACGCGGTTCTGCACCATGCTGACCCGCCGGCCGAACAATTTGGATGCCCGCGACGTGGAGCCGAGCGGACCGGACTGGAAGATGGCGTTCGGCGAGATGTCGTCGACGAGGGACACCGAACGGACGCGCACCCGGACGTCGGCGGGCTCGCGAGCGGTGACCTGGCCGCTCGCCTCGACGCTGGCGGGGACGACGCTGAGGTCCTGGATGCCGCCCTCGCCGGAACCCTGGCCAGAGCTGCCCGACCCGTCGCCGTTGCCGCCGCCACCGTCGCCGTCCTCCCCGGTTTCGGAGGCCTGCTGGGCGGTGGCCTGCTCGGGTTCGTCGTCGGCGGTGACCCGCTCGTAGATGACGGCGAGGCTGCTCGCCCACAGCGCGAGCACCGTGAGGACGCCGATGCCCTTGATGGTGCCGGGCCGGATGTGGGCGGTGCGGGAGTAGCTGCCCTCGAGGTAGACGGTGGAGCCACGTCCCTGTGCCTGGACGGTGAACGGCGTGCGGCGGGGATAGCCGAAGAACGGTCGCGGGGCGCGCACCTTCGCCGACACGCCGACGATGTGGCCCGGCGGCACGACGACCTCGTCGCGGTCGAACCGCACCGAGACCTCGTCGCCGGGCGAGGAGGCCGACAGCGTGACGTGCATCGGCTCGTAGGACCGGTTGCGCAGCGAGATGTTCGCCTGGCCGCGCTTGCCGCCGCTGAATCGGAGCCGGTGGAAGATGGTCTTCAGCGTGCGAGGCCCGGTGTGGGCAGCGCGACGCCCGTACACGGTGCGTGGCTCGAGCACGGCGTGGAGGCCCGAGAGCGCACCGACGGAGACGACGAGGTCGGCGACCCGTCGCAGGCGCTGGTCGGTGGAGGCCGCGCCGTTGACGAACGGCACCACCTCGATGCCGAGGAGGTGGTGCCCTGACGGGAAGCCGAGCGGCAGCTCGACGACGATCTCGACCGACGTACGTCCACCCGGCTCGACGACCGGCGTGAGCATCGGGGCGCCCGACCAGTCGGTGTCGGAGCCGACGACGCGGACCTGGAACTGGGTGGGCTCGTCGAGGTCGTTGGCAACCGTCACGACGACCGACGCCGCGGCGCCGGGAGTCGCCTCGAGTTGTTCGGGGTGGACCCCGATGCCTGTCGTCATCCCCAGCCCTTCCGGTGGTGCGCGCACGGCGCCATGCGCACCGATCACAGCTCACACAAGAGTACGCGACTCGGGGTCGGTGGAACCTGAGTCGTACGACCTATCCAGAGGCGGATCCCCCGGTGATTGCAGGGCTCGCCGGTCTCAGGGGATGTCGAAGTCGACGCCGGTGCGCTGCTCGCCAGCGAGGAGGGTGACGGTCTCGCTGCCGACCACTGCGCCGCCGGCGTTGAGGAACTCGACGACGTAGGTCTGCGGGGCGTCGAGCGCTTCGAAGCGGTAGGTGCCGTCGTCGGCCGTCACCGTGA
>CAZAVX010000106.1:1907-8664 GCA_964488835.1 uncultured Iamiaceae bacterium
CGGGCCCTCACCGACGACGGCGACGGTGCCCGCGATCGAACCCGTTCCCCCTCGGAGGCGGACCTCGACGCCTTCGACCTGTTGCGCGGTGTCGAGACGCACGGCGAAGGTCTCGGACGCGAAGCCCGGTGCGGTGACCTCGATGGTGTAGGTGGCGGGGGTCGGGAGGTCGCGGAGGGTGAAGCTCCCGATGTCGTCGCGGGTGAGGCTCGCGGTCTCGATGCGCACGTCGCCCGACGTGGCGACGATGGTGGCGCCGCCCACCGGTCCGCCGTCGCCCGACACGTGGCCGCTGATGGTGCCGTCGCCGGATCGCAGCCGCAGCTCGACGCCGGTGACCGCCTCGCCCGCGGCGATGTTCACGAGGCGGACGGTGGTGGCGAACCCTGGTTTGGAGACCTGGAGCACATAGGAGCTCGGCGCCGGCACGTTCTCGATGAGGAACTGCCCGGTCGCGTCGACCACCGTGGAGGCCACGATGGCATCGACCTCTCCGTCGATGGCGTCGGCGGGGATCTGGAGCGTGACGGTGGCCCCACCCGGATCTTCGCCGAGGATGGTGCCGGCGATGGAGCCGGGGACGCCTCCGAGACGGACGTCGACGCCCGCGATGGTCTCGCCCTCGCCGACGGCGACGCTCG
Organism: uncultured Iamiaceae bacterium; assembly: GCA_964488835.1. Taxonomy (GTDB): domain Bacteria; phylum Actinomycetota; class Acidimicrobiia; order Acidimicrobiales; family SKKL01; genus SKKL01. The sequence goes on from CAZAVX010000106.1 coordinate 2,549, forward strand.
CGGCCTCGTCGAAACTCAGCGCGTCGACGTACCAGAGTTCGGTGAAGCCCGCGCCGCGGAAGCGCAGCTTGTAGCCACCCTCGGCGAGCCCGCCGAAGGAGTAGGCCCCGAGCTCGTCGCTCGCGGTGGCGGCGATGGGCCGGTCGGGGGCGTCCTCGAGGAACAGGTCGACAGTGACGCCGCTGACCGGTGCGCCGGAGGTGAGGAGCGTGACCGTGCCGGTGACGGTGCCCGGGTTCTCGACGACGGGGTCGGAGGTCTCGCCCCGCATCACTTCGAGGACGAGGTCCTCGCTGGCGCGGCTGCGCTCGACGACGCGCCCGAGCGAGGTGGTGAGGACGAGGGCGAACACCGTGGCGGCCGCGAGCAGACCGAGCAGGCTGAGCGCGGGCCGGGGCAGCCTCGCCCGTTGGATGAGCGTGCCGACCGCCGGGGCGACGGTGGGGTGGTGGATGTCGCGGACCGTGAAGGTGTGCGCAGTGGGGTTGCCGATGAACGGGCGCCGGCCACGGGCGACCGCCTGTGCGAACCCCCGCTCGCCGGGTGCGAGGCGCAGGATTGGCGGATCGAACACGACCCGGAGGTGGTCCTCGGGGTCCTCGGCCTCGAACTCGATCTCGAGCGGGGTGTTGCCCTCGTTGGTGGCGGCGACCCCGAAGTTGCCCTTGCTCGTGCCGAAGATCGACACCGGTTCGAGCTCGAGGCGACCCGCCGGCTCCGACGGTGTCGTCGTCTCGACCTCGATGATCTCGGTGACCGCCGGCTCGGTGAGCGAGGTGACCTCGACCCCGATGCGTCGCGAACCAGCGGGCGCGTCGTCGGGGATCTCGAGCACGACGCCGGTCTCGGTGGCCGTGTCGGGGAACAGCGAGAGCCGCGGTTCGTCGATGGTGACCCAGGCCGGATCGAGGCCGAGCACCCTGATGCGATAGGCGACGATGACCTCGTCGTCGTTGAAGATCGACACCCGCAGCGGGACGCGGGAGCCCGGCGTGACCTCGACGATGCTGGGAGTGACGTCGACGCGCATGCTGGATCAGGGACCGGTGGTGGGTGTGGCGACAGGGGTGAGGCGCACGGTGATCGACGCCTGCTGTCCCGGCTCGAGGACCACCAGCACGGTACGTGACACATAGCCGGTGCGCGTGAAGGTGGCGGACCAGGCGCCGGGGGAGAGGCCACCGAGGAGGAACTCGCCGGGCGGCGAGGAGGCCGAGAGGCTCGTCTTCTCCTCGGTGCCGTTGGTGATGACGATCTCGACCCCGTCGATCTCGTCGCCGGTGACGTCATCGACGACGCGGCCGCCGATGGAGCCGAACGCCGGCTCCAGGGCGACGTCGACCCCCGAGGCCGACTGCCGCGAGCTGAGGTCGACGCTGACGGTCTCGGGTTGGTACCCCTCGGCGGTGAACGTGAGCGTGTAGCGGCCGGGTGTCGGGAGGCCGCTGAGTCGGTACGCGCCGACGTCGCCGGCGGTGAGCGTGGTGGTGGTACCGGCCCCCGGGCCGCCGGTGACGGTGACGGTGACGTCGCCGAGACCGGCGCCCTGGCTGGTGACCCGTCCACTGATGGTGCCCGTGCCGCCCACCATCTCGACGATGACGTCGTTGCGTGCCGCGCCGGGACCCAGGGCGATGGCGATCGTCTCGCTGCCGAAGCCGTCGAGCTCGAAGGTGAGGGTGTAGGTGCCGGGGGTGGGCAGGTCGACGAGTTCGAACGATCCGACGACGCCGCTCGTCGGGGTCGCGGTGGCCCATTGCTGCTCGCCCGAGGTGGCCCGGATCGTGACGCCGCCGAGCGGCTCGCCACCGGCCATCACCCGGCCGCGGATCGATCCCGGCCCGGCGCTGAGGCGCACGGTGTTGGCGACGCCGATCTGGCCGCCGTCGATGCGCTCCTGGCTCGTCGCCGACTGGTAGCCCGGTGCGGTGAACGTGAGCTCGTAGGTGCCGGGGGTGTCGAGGGGGGCGAGGCTGTAGGTGTTCGACGAGTCGGTGACGGCCTCGGCGACCACCTCGCCCACCGCGCCGTCGACCACGGCGCGGGCGGTGACGGTGACGGCCACCTCGGCGACGGCGTCACCGATGTCGACCGAGCCGACGATGCCGCCGGGCAGTCCGGCGATGGCCACCTGCGGTACCTCGAGGGCGTCGCCGCTCGTGACCCGCACCTCCTCGGCCTCGGCGTCGCTCGTCGCCGCGGGGTACCACACGTCCTCGAACCCGGGCGCGGTGTAGCGGAGCTTGTAGCGGCCCGGCACGAGTCCGACCAGCTCGTAGGCGCCGGTGTCGTCGGTGGCGGCCGCGGTGACGAGCTGGGGACCGTTCCGGGTCTGGCGGATGGCTTCGACGGTGATGCGACCCACCGCCTCCTCGGTGTTCTGGGCGACGACCACCCCGTTGAGCGCCCCGCCGGTGCTCATCGGGTCGAGGCGGGCTGCGGCGGCGCCGACGACCGGTTCGTCGGCCGCGGTGGCCGCCGCGATGTTCTCGAGGGCCCGGGGCGGGAACTCCTTGGTGGCCGGGGTGTCGCCGAGGGAGGTGTTGATCGCGAACGTGAAGAGGAGCGCCCAGAGCCCGACGATGGAGGCGAGGATGAGGAACGTGACCGGCGCCCGGCGGATGCGTGGGAGCTGGGAGAACGTGGCCTCGGCGTCGAGCTGGCGGTCGGGCCCGAGCGCGGTGATGGTGATCTGGCGGATCGCGTTGGCGCCGATGAGTGGGCGACGTCCGGCGACCCGCAGGAGCGACACCACCTCGTGGCCGGCGGGGAGCGAGACGAACGGCGGTTCGAACTCGTGACGGAGCGCGAACTCGGCGTCGGACGCGATGAGCGTGAGGTCGATCGGCCGGTTGCCCCGGTTGGTGCACAGCACCTCGAACTCGCCGCGCCCCTTGCCGGTGAGCGTGCGGGGCTTGACCGTGATCGACACGTCGTCGTCGACGCCGACGATGAGTCGCAGGTCGACCCGGACGACCTCGTCGGGGTCCACCCCGGAGACGGCCTCGATCGGCAGCAGGTGGTCGCCGGCGGGGAACGCCTCGGGGATCGTGATCGAGAGGGTGACCGAGCCCTCGGCCCCCGGGAACAGGGCGAGGCGGGCCGGGTCGACGAGCACGTTGGCGCTGTCGATGCCGACGACCCGGAACGTGATGTCGTCGATGACCTCGGACGTGTTCTGGACGCCGACCGAAACTCGGATCGTCTCTCTGGGTCGGGTTTCGACGAAGGGTGTCCGCAGCTCGAGGCGCATCGTGGGGCGGAGCTACTCGAGCTCGAGCGGGCCGTCGGAGGGGACCTCGGCGGTGACGGGTGGCTCGGTTTCGATGATCAGCTCGTCGCCCGCCTGGCCGGGGACGATGAACGAGCCCGTCTCCTGCACGGTGGCGCTCCCTCGCCTGGTGCGGACGCGCCGGCCGACGGCGTCGGGGTTCGAAGTGTGGCCCGTGACATAGCTGCGCGAGGACGAGGCGCTCGGCGCGCGGCGGTCGGCCACGCCCACCTCGACGCTGCTCGCGGGATCGGCGACCTCGTGGAGCGGGGTGGCGACGCGGAAGCTGACGACCACGTCGAGGCCCGGCTTCAGCTGCCCGTCGATGGAGCTCCAGAAGTCGTTGGGCTTGAGGTCGGTGGTGGTGGTGAGCGACAGTGACACCGGGCGGTCGTCGGGCAGCTCGAAGCCCTCCGGGAGGTACTGCGTGGGGATCGACCGCCGGTTGAGGATCGTGGTGGCGACGCTGCCGAGCAGCTGGTGCTCGTCACGGTGCTCGCTCGACCACGCGGTGATGAGGTAGCGCATCTCGAGGACCCGTGGCGGGAGCCGCCGGAACGTCGTGCCCTCGATCTCGACCTCGTCGTACCCGGCCCGCTGCTTGCTCGCGGCGCGGCGGATGTCCCAGAGGAACAGGTTCACCGTGGGCCTGCTGATGCGGGCGCTCCAGTCCTTCGCGGGCGCGTTGAAGGCGATGTCCACATCGGAATGTGGGAGCGGTACCTCCGCCCGGAGGTACTGTTCGAGCGCGTGATCGATCTGGTGGAACATGTTCTGGTGCCGGCGCGACCCCTGCATCCCCACCCGGTGGTGCGCGGTGCCCGCAGCCGCTGGATCGTACCAATTGCACGGTGTGTCAGGCGGCGCCCCATCCGACAGCCGTGTCCGTCCCGTCGATCTGGGTGGTCCTGAGATGAGTGCACTGACCGATGCCGTCGTCAACTTCCTCGACGAACGCGGCTGGCCGAACGACACCGACGACGGTCTGATCCGCACCCTCGTGCGCACCGACCACCTCGACATCGCGATGGCGGTCGTCGCGGTGGAACCAGCTGGTCAGATCGTCGTCTATTCGGTGCACCCCGACCTCGTGCCGCCCGAGCGACGCGACGCGGTTGCCGAGCTCGCGACGCGTGCGAACGTGGCGCTGAGCGTCGGCAACCTCGAGATCGAGCTCGACGCCGGACAGGTGCGGTTCCGGACGAGCCTCGGGCTCGGCTCGGCCAGCCCGGCGCCCGAGCTCATCGAGCGCGTCGTGGTCGACAACGCCGCGAGCGCGCTCGCCTACTTCCCACTGGTGTCGCGCGTCGTCGCCGGTGAGGTCGCGCCGGCCGAGGCGCTCGCCGAGCTCGGAGGCTGATCCGGGTCAGACCGGCTGCTTGCGCCGCTTGAACTGGTCGGCCCAAGGGGTGTTCAGCACCCGGCTGCTCAGCGAGCGTCCGGTCGACTCGGATTGGCTGCCGCTCAGCTGTCGCCGACCCTCGCGGCTCGGCACCGGAGGCGGGGTCTTCGTGGGCGGCTGGGGCTGGGGAGGCTGGGGCTGGGGTGCCTGTTGGACCGGAGCCGGGGTGGTGTCCTCGGCACGATGGCCCTTGCGCCAGTACATGGGGTCGTTCGTGTCCTTCGCCTTCTCCATGTACGTATGGTGCCGCTGGAGGTACGAACCGGCGACGGGATCCTTGTTCCCCGCGTGCTGGCGGTCGGTGAGGTCCTCGTTGATCTGGGCCTGGTAGGTGGAGTCGTCCCAGTTGTCGACCACCTGTTCGTCCTTGATCATCTGCTGCACCTTGGCCTGGATGCGCGTGAGGCGTTCGAGGGTGTCCTTGATCTCGTCCTCGGTGAACTTGTCCTTCTTCTTCGTGCCCTTGGGGTTGAGGAGCTTCTCGAGCTTCTTGGCGTCGAGCGCGAGCAGCTTGTCGGCGAGCTCCCGGTCGATCAGCGACGGGAGGCCGAGGTACTTCTCGTCGTGCCCCTTCTCCCAGCCGGTCTGCTCCTCCTCGTAGTCGAACGCCTTGTGACCTTTGCCGAACGCGAGGTCGTTGTCGATGCCGACGACCTTGCCGGTGGCGGGGTCGACGAGGATGTTGCCGGAGTGGCGGTCGGTGTTGCCGATGAGGGCGTCGAACCACTGGAGCTGGTTCAGGCCCTTCTGCGTCTCGGGGTTCGAGAGGTCGATCTCGTTGATCTCGGTGCCCGAGTTGGCGAACCACTGATCGCCCCGCTGCTTGTACATGTTCGAGAACGCCATCTGGATGTCGTCCTCGGTGAGACCTTGGTCGCGCGCCTGTTGGACGACCGCGGTCTTGTCGTCGTCCCACACCGTGTCGCCGAGCGCGACACCCGGCGCGCCCTTGGAGACCGCACCGCGCACTCCCTTGCGCTTCTTCCCGTCGCTCCCCACGAGATCGTGCTTCCCGTAGCGGGTCTCCGCGACGAGGTCCCCCAGCCCGAGGCCCTGGGCGAGGTTCGAGGACCCGACCGCGTACTTGGCGATGGTGGCGGGGCCGTCTTCCTTGAAGTAGCCGGTCTTCGACCCGCTGATGCCCTTCCCGTCCTTGTACGTGGTCTTGTAGACCTCGTTCGCGCTGTCGCCACCGAGGAGCTGCGGGGTCGACTCCAGGTGTTTGTTCCGGAGGTTCTTCGGCCCGGGCTTCGGTCCCTTGTTCTTCTTCTTCCCGAACAGCGGCATCGGAGTGCTCCGATCGTGGTCCGTCGGAGGGATCTGCTCCCCCCGGATTGTTCAGGGGCGAAACAGTATCGGCTCAGCCGGATCGGTGCACGGAGAGTGGTCGCCGGAGGGTCAGAGCCCCCTGAACGGGCTGTTCTGGAGCACCTTCGGCGTGGG
>CAZAVX010000107.1:0-8529 GCA_964488835.1 uncultured Iamiaceae bacterium
GGCTCAGCTCAGCTCGACGAGGTCGAGCAGGTCGTCGCTCCAGTAGTCGAGCTGGGCCTCGGGCATCATCAGCACCCGCTCGGGCTGCAGCTCTCGGACGAACTCGGGGTCGTGGCTGACGATGACCATCGTGCCCGGCCACGCGGCGAGCGAGTTCGCCGTGGCGGTGCGGGACGCGGGGTCGAGGTTGTTCGTCGGCTCGTCGAGCAGCAACACGTTGTGCCGCCCGGCGACGAGCTGGGCGAGCGCGAGTTTCGTCTTCTCGCCACCCGAGAGCGTGCCGGCGTCCTGGAACGCCTTGTCGCCCGAGAGGCCGAACATGCCCATGAGCCGTCGCAGCTCCTCGTCGTCGAGACCCGCCTGCTCGCGCATGTGGTCGAGCAACGTGCGGCCCTCGTCGATGCCCTCGTGCTCCTGGGCGTAGTACCCCACCGAGGTGTTGTGGCCCCACCTCACCGTGCCGAGGTCGGCGTCGGTGACCCCGGCGAGGATGCGCAGGAGGCTGGTCTTGCCCGCGCCGTTGAGCCCCATCACGAGGATGCGCTCGCCCCTGCCGAGGTCGAACTCGACGTCGACGAACACCGTGAGATCGCCGTAGCTCTTCGCGAGGCCGCTCACCTCGAGCACCGTCCGCCCGGCGGGCGGCGGCATCGGGAACCGCAGGTTGAGCGTGCGCCGCTTCTGGGGCCCCTCGATCTTGTTCGCCTCGAGCTTCGCGACGCGGGTGTCGAGCGACTTCGCGATGCGGGCCCGCTTCTGGGTCTGTCCGCGCATCGAGTCGGCGAGGGTGGAGAGCCGCTTGATCTCGGCCTCCTGGCGCGCCGCGAGCTTGCGCTGCCGCTCCTCGTCGGCCTCCCGGGCCTTCAGGTACTGGCTGTAGGTGCCCTTGTACTCGACGACGGTGCCGAGCGCGTCCTCCCCCTCCCGGTCGAGGTGGATGACCCGGGTGATGGCCTCGTCGAGCAGTTCGAGGTCGTGGCTGATCACGAGCAGCGCACCCGTGTAGGTGCGGAGGAAGTCGAGCAGCCAGGTCTTGGCGTCGGCGTCGAGGTGGTTGGTGGGCTCGTCGAGCAACAGCACGTCGCTGCCGGCGAAGAGGATGCGGGCGAGCTCGACCCGCCGGCGCTGGCCGCCCGAGAGCACGCCGATCGGCAGGTCGAGACGGTCGTCCTCGAGGCCGAGGCCCGCGGCGATACGCCGCACCTCGGACTCCGCGGCGTATCCGCCCTCGTGCTCGAACCGCTCCTGGAGCCGGCTGAAGCGGGCGACGTTCTCCTCGGTGGGGAACTCCTCGATGCGCACCCGGGCCTTCTCGAGGCGCTCCATCATCTCGTCGAGCCCACGGCCCGACAGCACGTGGGTGAGCCCGGTGGTGTCGGGTGGCACCGAGTCGACGCGGGGGTCCTGGGAGAGGTAGCCGATGCCCCCGACGATCTTCACGGTGCCCGACTTCGGGGGGATCGCGCCGCCGATCGTCTTGAAGAGCGACGTCTTGCCGGCGCCGTTGCGTCCGACGAGGCCGACCTTGTCCTTGGCGCGCACGTCGAAGCTGATGCCCTCGGCGAGCAGCTTGCCGCCCACCTCGACTGCGAGGTCACGCACCTGGATCACGTGCGCCAGTGTGGCAGCCCGAGGCCCCGACTCCCCACCGGGTTCTGCGTCGACCCCCGGTGGTTCGCGCTCAGTTCACCTGCCGGTCGCGCCCTTCCCAGTAGGGCTCGCGCAGCTTGAACTTCTGGAGCTTCCCGGTGGCGGTGCGCGCCAGCTCGGTGCGGAACTCCACCGAGGTGGGGCACTTGTAGTGGGCGAGCCGTTCGCGGCAGTAGTCGATGAGCTCGCGCTCGGTGGCCTCCTGACCGGCGGCGAGCACGACGAGCGCCTTCACCGTCTCACCCCACTTCTCGTCGGGCACGCCGATGACCGCGACCTCGGCGACTGCGGGATGCGAGAAGAGGGTGTCCTCCACCTCGATCGACGACACGTTCTCGCCACCGGAGATGATGACGTCCTTCTTGCGGTCGGAGATCGTCAGGTAGCCCTCGTCGTCGAGGTAGCCGCCGTCGCCGGTGTGGAACCAGCCGTCGACGATCGCGCCGGAGGTCGCGTCAGGCTGCTCCCAGTACCCCTCGAGCACGTGGTTGCTGCGGGCGAGCACCTCGCCCTGGTCGCTGATGCGGAGCCGCACGCCGAGCGCCGGCGCCCCAGCCCGCGAGAGCTTGGCGGCCTGCTCCCCCGGCGAGAGGTCGTCCCACTCGGCCCGCATCCGGTTCATCGTGAGCAGCGGCGAGGTCTCGGTGAGCCCGTAGATCTGGATGAACTCCCAGCCGAGCTCGGTCATCGCCCGCTCGATGGTGCGGGTGGGCGGCGGTGCGCCGGCGACGATCATCCGCACCCTGTCGCGCCCGGGGATCTCGCCGTCCCAGGTCGCCGCGGCGTCGAGGATGGCGTTGAGCACCGCCGGGGCCCCGTTGAGGAGGGTGACCCCGTGGTGTTCGATGCGCCGGAGGATCTCGGCACCGTCGACCTTGCGGAGCACGACCTGGGTGGCACCCATGCCGGTGAGGGCGAACGGCATGCCCCAGCCGTTGACGTGGAACATCGGCAGGGTGTGGAGGTAGACGTCGCGGTCGCTCACCCCGGCCTGCCAGCCGAACACGGCCGAGTTCAACCACATGTTCCGGTGGGTGAGCTGCACGCCCTTGGGACGGGCGGTGGTGCCGCTCGTGTAGTTGATGAACGCGGTGGCGTCCTCGTCGGGCTCCCAGGGCTCGGGCTCGGCGTCCCAGCGGTAGAGCACCTCGTCGGACTCGGCGCCGAGGACGTAGCGGTGCTTCGCGTCGACGGACGCGAGCGCGTCGTCGAGCTCGGGGTCGACGAGGAGCACCGACGCCCCGCAGTGCTCGACGATGTAGCTCACCTCGTTCGCCGAGAGCCGGAAGTTGATCGGCACGAAGATGCGGCCATAGCCCGCCACCCCGAACATGCCGGCGGCGAGGCGCGCCGCGTTGTGGGAGACGATGGCCACCCGCTCGCCGACGCCGATGCCGAGCTCGTCGAGCGCGGCCGCCTGGGCGCGGGCCCGCGCCGCGAGGTCGGCGAAGGTCATCGCGGCGAGTGGCGCCGCGGGCTGATCGGGCTCGTCGACGAACGCGGTGCGCTGCGGGTAGATGGCCGCGCCCCGGTCGAGAAAGTCCATCACGCTGAGTGCGACCTTCATCTGCTGCCCCCTCGTCGGTTCCCCTGGCGGTCCGCGCAACGCTAGCCACCCTCGACCACGCACGTGGCAGGATCGGGCGATGAAGATCCGCATCGGCTTCGGACTCGGCGTGCGCACCCGCACCACCGACCCCGTCCGCTTCAACGGCCTCGTCGACGACCTCGAGCGCCTGGGGTTCGATTCGCTGTGGGTGTCGGACCGCCTGAGCGGCGAGTCGCTCGATCCGGTCGTCGCGATGACGGCGGCCGCCGCCCGGTCCACCCGCCTCAAGTTCGGGATGAGTGTGATGGTCCTGCCGGGTCGCAACCCCGCGGTGGTCGCGAAGCAGTTGGCGAGCCTCGACCGGCTCTCGGGCGGGCGGGTGCTGCCCGCGTTCGGGCTCGGCGCGGCGAACGCCGTCGAGCACCAGGCGTTCGGGGTGCGTCGGGAGGAGCGGGCGGCGATCTTCGACGAGGCGCTGCCGCTCATCCGCCGGCTGTGGACCGGCGAGAAGGTCGACCACGACGGGCCCCGCTTCAGGTTGTCGGGCGTGCGAGTCCTGCCCACGCCGGTGCAGGACCCGATCGACGTCTGGCTCGGCGGCCAGGCGCCGTCCGAGCTGCGGCGGGTCGGCCGGCTCGGCGACGGGTGGCTGCCCTCGTTCTGTACGCCCGAGTCGGTGGCCGAGGGGATGGAAGTCATCAGGCGGGTCGCCGCCGAGCACGACCGGGCGATCGACGAGGAGCACTACGGCGCGCTCATCGCCTACTCCCACGACGGGGTACCCGACCTCGTCGCGGCACTCATCGAGCAGCGCTATCCGGGCCTCGACCCCGCGCAGGTCGTGCCGGTGGGCTTCGACGCGCTCGTCGACACCATCCGCCGCTTCACCGAGGTCGGCGCCTCGAAGTTCGTCGTCATGCCCCTCGCCGAGCCCGACGACTGGACCGCCGAGCTCGAGCCGCTCGCCGAGGCCGTGCTCCCGCTCGAGAACTGACCGTCAGGACGCGGGGGCGGGGTCGGTCTCCCGCCACGACCGCACCGCGGCGAAGAGGCCCTCGGTGGCGAAGTTGAGGAACTCGGCGTCGTCGGCGGGATCGCCGACTTCGAGCCACAGCAGCACCGAGGAGACGATCATCGAGAGGGTCTGGCGCGCCGCCCACTCGCGCTTGCGCTCCGACGCGATGCGGCCCTCGAAGAGTCGCGCGGTGGAGCGGATCGAGCGGTGCTGGAAGTCCTCGACGTAGTCGGCGAAGCGCGGCTCACGAGGCGAGTGCTCCCAGAGCAGGCGGTAGCCGTCGGGATCTTCGCGGGCGACGGTGAGGTGGGTGACGATGGTGACGCCGCTCTGGGGCGCGGCGAGGCGGCGCTGGAACTCCTCGCCGAGCCGGGCGCTCACCCCTTCGAGCACCGCCCGATAGAGCGACTCCTTCGAGTCGAAGTGGCGGTAGACGATGGCCCGGGTGATACCGGCCTCGGCGGCGACGTCGTCGATCGACGTCGCGACGAAGCCCTCCCGGGAGAACGCTGCCGCGGCCGCGCGCTGGATCTGTTCTCGGCGTTCGTCCCTGGGCAGCAGTCGACGCGTTCCGCCGTTCTCGTCCCCCAGTGCCATGGTCCCCGCAGCCCCCAGTCGCGGTCCGAACCGCCAGTCTGCCAACGTCGCGCTTGATGAGTGTACACAGGTGCGTCTACACTCGTTCGTACCAGGGGGAGCGCTCCGGACCGGTCGGCGAACGGCAGTCAGGCGAGATGTCGGCGCCGACCGGTCAGGAGCCGTCTCAGTACCCGAGCTCGACGTCGACCAGACCGAGCAGCGGCTCCCCCACGGCGAAGCGGCGCACGTTCTCCCGGACCCGCTCGGCCAGCAGCGGGATGCCCATCTCGGGTGTGTTGCCGACGTGGGGGGTGATCAGCACGTTCGGCAGCTGCCAGAGGGGGTGGTCGGCCGGCAGGGGCTCGGGGTCGGTGACGTCGAGGGCGGCACCGCCCAGCCGACCGGCCTCGAGGGCGGCGACGAGGTCGTCGGTGACGATGTGTCGGCCCCGGGCGACGTTCACCACCCAGGCGTGATCGGGCAAGAGGGCGAGCGTGCGAGCGTTCAGGATGCCCTCGGTCTCGGGTGTGAGGGCGAGGGCGAGGACGACGACGTCGGCGGCGGGCAGCACCTCGTCGAGGCGGTCGACCCCGACGGTGCGGGTCGCGCCGGGTACGGGGTCAGGGTGCTTGCGGACGACGGTGCTCGTGACCCCGAACGGCCCGAGCAGGCGGAGGAGCTCGACGGTGATCTCGCCCCCGCCGAGGACGACGACGTCCGCGCCGAGCAGGTTGCGCCCCACCGGCCCCGACCACCTGGTCTCCCGTGCATAGCCGACGAGGTGGCGGAGCCCGGCGAGGGTCATCGCCAGGGCGTGCTCGGCCACGGGCGGGGCGTACACCCCCTTGCCGCAGGTCCAGGTGCGGTCGGTGTCGAGGAGGTGCACGTAGTTCTCGATACCGGCGAAGGGCAGCTGCACCCACTCGAGGTGGGGCGCGTCGGCGAGCGCGTCGGGCAGCAGGTCGGGGCGGGCCGCGTCGGCCCAGACGAGCGCCCGGGCCTCGGCGACGGGGACCACCGTGCCGCCGCCGGCTTCGACGGCTTCGACGAGGGACTCGTAGCGTCCCGAGGTGGGAGCGACGGCGATCGGCAGCTTGGACATGGGGACCTCCTCGTGGCGACTCTAGGGGCGCGCCCGACGTGCAAGGCTGGTTCACATTCGGTGAAGGTCGGCCCGCGATCGGCCGATAGCACCAGCGGAGGTGGCAATGGCCCTCGGATCGCAGACCAGTGGACCGCTGACGATGGGGATCATCGGGTGTGGCGACGTCGCCCGCCGGGTGCACCTGCCCCAGCTCGAAGCCGCGGGAGCGGCGGTGATCCGCTTCGCGAGCAAGCAGCTCGACGACGCCCAGGCCGCGGCCGACGCCGCCCGGGCCGAGGCGATGGCAGCCGACGACTGGAGGATGGTGGTGGCCTCGCCCCACATCCGTGCGGTCGACATCTGCACCCCGAACCACCTGCACGCCGAGATGGCGATGGCGGCGCTCGAGGCCGGCAAGCACGTGCTCGTGGAAGCGCCGATGGCGCTCACCCTGCGAGACGCCGACGCGCTGTTGAAGACCGCGGCACGTAAGGGCCTGATGCTCGTGCCCGTGCACAGCGTGCGGTTCATCGGCCCCTACGCCGCGCTGGTGGCCGCCTGCCAGAACGGCAAGATCGGCCGGATCGAGCGGGCCCGCATCCAGTTCGGCCACACCGGGCCCGACCAGCTGCGGCCCGAGGCCACCTGGTACCTCGATCGGGCGAAGTCCGGCGGCGGCGCGCTGGTGGACCTCGGCGTGCCGATGGTCGACCTGCTGCGCGCCGCGGTCGGCGCCGAGGTGGCGTCGGTGGAGGCCCGGTTGCGCGGCCAGCGCGGCGAGGTCGAGGCCCACGCCGAGGCCCGGCTCCGGTTCGAGAACGGGTCGGTGGCCGACATGGTGGCCAGTTGGGAGGGGCCTGCGAACCTCGTGGAGGTGCAGGGAACCGACGGCGCGGTGCGCCTCGACAACCGCGGCGCCCGGCTGGTGGCGAACGACGGCACCGAGACCCGCCTCCAGCCGCCCGAGCAGGCGGTGGCGGGCATCGAGGCCGCGTTCGTCGAGGCCGTGCTCCACGACCGCTTCCCGCCGGTGAACGCGCTCGACGGCCGCGCCGCGGTGGCCGTGATCACCGCGGCCTACGAGGCGGCGGCGAGCGGCACCCCCGTCGAGGTGACCCGCCCGAGCTGGTGAGACGCCACCCAGAGCACCGACCGCTGTCGGCCACGAAGTGGGCGAGGGGGGATTCGAACTCTGGAGAACGGGGTGTCGGCAGGTACCAGCGGGTGTCGTTCCGTACCGTCTGACCTGGGGTTTCGCGATTCGGCCGTCCAACCCGTACCAGCCAGTTCACCCCCGTATCTACCCGTCCGGTAGAGATCCGGTAGAGATCCGGGCGCACGCCACGCTGCTACTTGGAGTCGGAGACCCTCAGAGCCACGACCTCGCATTGGACGGGAAACGACTCTGCGCACCCGCCGGTGATCCAGACCTCCACCTCGGCGCCGTCGTCCAGATCGGCGATGTCCAACGTCTTCCCCGTTTCGCCGTCCACGACCACGGGATCTCCTCGCCGCAACAACATCAGCTCGTAGTAGGGGTCCGAAGGCTCGCCCAGCACGGCCTCCTCAACGCCTTCGCTAGTCCACGGCCTGAGAGACACGACGCCACGCACATCGGGATCACGTGTCGGCACTCCGGTCGCTGGCTCAGGGCTTGTCTCGTCAGTCGGCGTTGCGGAGGTTGGCGTTGCGGAGGTCGGCGTTGCGCCGCTCCCGTCGTTGCTACAGCCAGACCCCGTGAATGCGGCTGTTATCAAGACCAGCACGGCCACGGAAGTCCAGGAGCGCATATCCGATACGACGAGCTGACGACGCGCTTGGTTCCCACGATGCGGCAGCATCTCCTCCCGTGAGCGGAGTACGCCAACGTGATTCACTGAGATCAACGATGTCGTCCAGGAGCCCCACCGGTGACCCCGACCACAGTCCTTCGCCCCGTGCACGCCTGGTTCTTCTTCTGGGAGCGAGTCGTGCCTTCCCTCTACCGCGTCGTGGCCACGGGTCTCGCCGCAACCGCGACAGCGGTGGTCCTCGCCCTGGTCGGGGCGAATCCACTACTCGCGCTCGGTGTCTCAGTCGCTCTCTGGATCGGGCTCGCAATCGGGCAGGAGCACGATGAGCGCGTCGCCCTACCGCCTGACCGGGAGTTCGTCACGGCACTCACAGACGCCGTCTCTAAGGCCCCGCTCGTCCTGAAAGTAGAACTCGCCCATGGTCCCAAGCGGGCGCGCCCAGAGGCATGGGACACCTTCGCCGTGCTGTCAGCAGACCGAGCGCCCGCGCATCCGCTGAACGGATTCCACATCACGGTGAAACGTCACGCTGCCCACTGGATGCGAATCCAGGTCATCGACGACGACCGGCAAAGGCTCGAGGAGATCACCGAGCGGCTTCAGAGCGCCGGAGCTCAGGGGCTGGCCGAACGGATCCAACGATCTCACTCAGCAGACGACGACGCAGAAGCGATCAGGGCTGCGTTGACAACGGCGTACTGCTAGCGCCTCCCCGCCATGTAGTGAACGTCAACCGATGCCAAGACCTGGTGCTTCGCGTTGCGGGCCGCCCGACTGCAGGACCTCGACTCCTCGATCGAAGCATTCGAGTCTCGCCGTCAGGCGGGCAGCGTCAAGGTCGAGCTCGGCTCGCTCGAGT
>CAZAVX010000108.1:0-1990 GCA_964488835.1 uncultured Iamiaceae bacterium
GTCGCGGGCCGGGCCACGGTGTTCGTGTTCCCCGACCTCAACACCGGCAACAACACCTACAAGGCGGTCCAGCGCTCGGCCGGTGCCATCGCCATCGGGCCGATCCTCCAGGGCCTCAACAAGCCGGTGAACGACCTGTCGCGTGGCGCCACCGTGCGCGACATCGTCAACACCATCGCCATCACCGCCATCCAGGCCGCCGCCGAGCGGCCCGAGGACCCGCCCCGGTGAGCGACACCGTCCTCGTCCTCAACTGCGGGTCGTCGTCGATCAAGTACGAGCTCGTCGACCCGATCGACCGGCGGCGTCTCGCCTCCGGCATCGTCGAGCGCATCGGCGAGTCGACGTCTCGCATCGAGCACCGACGGGGCGAGGAGGCCACCACCTCGGACGAGGCCGTCGCCGACCACCGCGCCGGCTTGCGACGGATGATCGAACTCTTCGACACGTCCGGGCCGCGCCTCGCCGACGCCGGGCTGGTGGCGGTCGGCCACCGCGTCGTGATGGGCGGCCGCGAGTTCGACCGCGCCACCCTCGTCGACGACGAAGTGATCGCCACGATCCGCCGCCTCTCGCCCCTCGCGCCGCTGCACAACCCGCCGAACCTCGACGGCATCGAGGTGGCCCGCGACCTGCTCGGCCACCTCCCCCACGTCGCGGTGTTCGACACGGCCTTCTTCCACGACCTCCCGGCGGCGGCCGCCACCTACGCCCTCGACCGCGAGGTGGCCGAGCGCTTCGCCATCCGCCGCTACGGCGCGCACGGCACCTCCCACCGCTACGTCGCCCGCC
The DNA here is from genome assembly GCA_964488835.1 of uncultured Iamiaceae bacterium. GTDB lineage: Bacteria > Actinomycetota > Acidimicrobiia > Acidimicrobiales > SKKL01 > SKKL01. The sequence continues at coordinate 793 of CAZAVX010000108.1, forward strand.
GCGCCGCCGAGCTCCTCGGTGCCGACCTCGGCGAGCTCCGCCAGATCGTGCTGCACCTCGGCAACGGGGCGTCGGCGTCGGCCGTCGTCGATGGGCGCCCCGTCGACACGTCGATGGGGCTCACACCGCTCGAGGGGCTCGTGATGGGCACCCGCACCGGCGACATCGACCCGGCGGTGGTCATCCACCTCGTGCGCCACGGCGGCATGACGATCGACGAGGTCGACGACGTGTTGAACCGGCGCTCGGGCATGAAGGGGCTCACTGGGCACAACGACATGCGCGAGGTGCACCGGCTGCTCGCCGCGGGCGACGAGGCGGCCCGGCTCGCGCTCGAGGTGTACACCCACCGCCTGCGGCGCTACATCGGGGCCTACGCCGCGGTGATGGGCGGCGTCGACGTGCTCTCGTTCACCGCGGGTGTCGGCGAGAACGACGAGGTGGTGCGGGCCGGCGCGGTGGCCGGACTCGAGTTCCTCGGTATCGAGATCGACCCCGAACGCAACGCCGTCCGCTCGGGCGAGGCCCGACGCATCTCGCCCGACGGGGCGCGGGTCGACGTGCTCGTCGTCCCCACCGACGAGGAGCTCGAGATCGCGCTCGAGACCCTCGCGCTGGTACGGGGCGGCTGACCCCACACCCGCTCGGTGCGATCAGGCAGCCTCGGCGAGCAGCGCCTCGAGCTTCTCGAGCTGCGACTTGTAGCCCATCTTCATGCCGAAGGCGGCCATCTTCGCCTTGGGGCCGATGTCGGTGATCGTGATGTGGAGGCGCACGTCGGTGCCGCTCTCGGATTCGGTGAGGGTGAGCTCGTGGGTGTGGACGATGGTGGCGCCCTCTTCGCCCTCGGTCCAGGAACGTCCGTCCCACACGAGTCGGCGGGGCGCCTCGACCGCCGTGAAGCTGCCCTCCATCGGCCAGCGGGTGCCCTGGTACTTGCCCATCTCCTCGCCGGCCTCGGTGACGATGCGAATGGTGCCGCCGACGCGGAGGTCGACCTCGCACTCGGGGATCACCGTCTTCTCCGGCCCCCACCACTGGCGGAGCATCTCGGGCTCGGTCCACGCCTTCCACACCACGTCGATCGGGGCGGCATAGGACCGTTCGAGGGTGAGCTCCTTCTTCTTCTTGAACAGCTGGGTGAGCACGGTGGCTCTCCTTCCTTGTGGGGTTCTCGGCCTTGTGGGGTTCTCGGCCT
>CAZAVX010000108.1:2090-8452 GCA_964488835.1 uncultured Iamiaceae bacterium
GGGTTCTCGGCCTGATGGTGTTCGGGGCCTGGTGGGGTTCGGGGCCCGGTGGGATTCAGGTTCGGGGTGGATCGAGCGAGTCGAGGTACGCGCCGAGCGAGTCGAGGCGGGCCTCCCAGGTCTGCTCGAAGGAGTCGACCCAGTGGGCGAGTTGCTCGAACGGCTCGGCACGCAGGTGGTAGATGCGACGGCGGGCGAGCGCCTCGGCCGCGACGATGCCGGCCTCGCTCAGCACCCGCAGGTGCTTCGACACCTGGGGTTGGCGGATGCCGAGCGACTCGGCGATCTCGGTGACCGAGGAGGGCCCGCGGCGCAACAGCTCGACGATGCGGAGTCGGCTCGGTTCCCCGAGGGCGACGAAGGTCGCGGCCTGCATGGGTCCACCGTACGGACTCAACATATTCCTGTCAAGGAATATGTCTGCCGAGTGCAACCCGTCCGAGACGGTGGTAGGTGTGGAGCATGTCGGACACCTCCGCCTCGGTCCGGATGCCCGCTGCCTTCTTCGGCCACGGCAGTCCGATGAACGCCCTCGAGCGCAATCGCTTCACCGAGGCGTGGCAGAACTTCGGCCTCTCGGTGCCTCGACCGCGGGCGATCCTCGTCGTGTCGGCGCACTGGTACATCAACGCCACCGCGGTCACGGCGATGCCGTCGCCCCGCACGATTCACGACTTCTACGGGTTCCCCGACGAGCTCTTCGCCGTCGACTACCCGGCGCCCGGTGACCCCGAGCTGGCCGAGGAGATCGCCGAGGTCGTGAAGCCCACGTGGGTGGGCCTCGACGCCGACAGCTGGGGTATCGACCACGGCACCTGGTCGGTGCTCGTCCACGCCTTCCCCGAGGCCGACATCCCGGTCCTCCAGCTCGCCATCAACGCGACGAAGCCCTTCGACTACCACGTCGAGCTCGGCGCTGCCCTCGCCCCGTTGCGCGACCGCGGGGTGCTCGTCGTCGGCAGCGGCAACGTCGTGCACAACCTCCGGCGCGTCGACTGGGGTCGGCCCGACGCCGCGTTCGACTGGGCGGTGAGCTTCGACGAGGCCGCCCGCGAGCAGATGCGCACCGACCCCGGCGCCATCGCCCGACTCGGGGACGCGCCGGAGTTCGACCTCGCCGTGCCGACCCCCGACCACTTCATCCCGCTGCTCTATCTCGCGGGGCTCGCCGCGGCCGACGGTGGGGCCGTCGGGACGCTCGTCGAGGGGTACGCCCTCGGGTCGCTCTCGATGACCTGCTACGCGCTCGGCGCGACGACGGCACCGTCGAGCCAGGGCGCCGGAGCAGCGGCTGGGCACGTCGACCGACCGGCCGACCAGACGAACGTCTGAGGCCAGGCTCGTCGAGCCCCATCATTCAGGCATTGCTTATATAAGCAGTACATGAAATACTGTGGAGGTGCACGCGTTCGACGTCCTCGGCGACCCGGTCCGGCGGCGGCTCCTCGAGCTGCTGGCCGACGGCGAGCTGACCGCGGGCCAGCTCGCCGACACCGTCCGGGCCGAGTTCGGTATCAGCCAACCGGCGGTGTCCCAGCACCTCCGCGTCCTCCGCGAGCACGGGTTCGCCACGGTGCGCGCCGAGGGCACCCGCAGGATCTACGCCGTCGACCCCGACGCACTGCGACCCGTCGACGACTGGCTCGACGGGTTCCGACACTTCTGGGCGCCGAAGCTCGCCGCCCTCGACACCGAGATCGCCCGCGGCAAACGCCGCCGCCGCATCCCCGAGGAGACACCGTGACCGACACGACGATCATCGACACCCAGGCCGCCGCGGTGAGCCGCGAGCTCACCTCCGGGAGCCGCGACGGCACGCCGACCCGCACGGCGACGATCAGCCAGCGCTACGCCACGACCGTCGAGGACCTCTGGGAGGCCGTCACCTCCCCCGAGCGGCTCCCCCGCTGGTTCGCCCCGGTGAGCGGCGAGCTCCGCGTCGGCGGGCACTACCAGGTCACCGGCAACGCGAGCGGCACGATCGAGACCTGCGAACCGCCACGGTCGTTCTCTGCCACCTGGGAGTTCGGCGGCACCACGAGCTGGATCGACGTTCGGATCGACCCCGACGGCGACGGCGCACGCCTCACCCTGCACCACGAGGCGCCCGCCGACGGCGACCCCGAGTTCTGGAACCGGTACGGCCCCGGCGCGGTGGGGGTCGGCTGGGACCTCGCGTTCCTCGGGCTCGCGCTCCACCTCGCCACCGGTGCCGACGCTCCCGCGGAGGCGGGCGACTCCTTCCACACCACCCGCGAGGGCCGGCGCTTCATCACCGACGCGAGCGCCGGCTGGGGCGAGGCGAACGTCGCCGCCGGCGCCTCCCGCGAGGAGGCCGAGGGCATGCGGGACCGCACCACGGCGTTCTACCTCGGCGAGGAGCAGCCCGAGGGCTGACCGGCTCGGGCCCGAAGCTCGGGCTGGGGGTCCGCCGCCTCAGGCCCAGCTCGCGGCGGGCTCGAACAGCTCGACGAGGTTGCCCGACGGGTCGACGATCAGCACCTGCCGACCGCCGGGTCCGCTCACGACCTCGTTGCGGAACGTGACGCCCGCGGCGCGCAACCGCTCGACCTCGGCGTCGAGGTCGTCGACGACGAGGTGGATCCGGTTCCACCCGCCCGCGCGGGGGACCTCGCCGTCGGTCATCGCCCGCCCGGCGGAGCTCTTCGGTCCGCTGAGCAGCAGGCGCAGCGGACCCCGGTGCACGTCGGCGAACGCAGGCCCCGCCACGGTCAGGGGCTCGAAGCCGAAGTGCGTCGTGTAGAACTCGAGCGACTCCTCCACGTCGTCGACCAGGTACCTGACGCTCACCATCTCGTCCACGTTCATCGGCGGGACCCTCCTTCGGGGTTCGACGGACGTTCCACGCGCCCGGCGCGGTGCCGGAGCGTGGCGAGGAGCAGGAGGACCCGCTCCTCGATCTCCTCGGCCGCCCGCTCGAAGGCCGCATCGCCGGCGGTCTCGTCGGCGGCGGCCGGATCGGGGATGCTCCAGTGCGAGGTGACCGGATGGCCGGGGAGCTCGGGGCACACCTCCCGCACGCGGTCGCACAGGGTGACCACGTCGGTGACACGCCGGCCCAGGCACTCGTCGAGGTGGGTGCTGCGGTGGCCCGAGATGTCGATGCCCCGCGCGGCCATCACCCGCACGGCCGCCGGGTGGAGCGGCTTGGGGTGGCTGCCCGCGCTGGCCGCCTCGACCGCGCCGCCGGAATGGTGGACGAGGAAGCCCTCGGCCATCTGCGAGCGGGCCGAGTTGCCGGTACAGAGGAAGAGCACCGACGCGCCGAGGGGCTCGTCGAACCCGCTCGGGCTCGGACCCTCCGGCACGAGCCGGGCGCCGGGATGCAGCGCCGTTCCCGCCGCGGCGAGCAGCCCGGTGCACGCGCGGAGGTCGACCCGGTAGTAGGTGTCGCGCCCGTCGGCCGCGCTCTTCCTCGCCGAGACGAGGCCCCCGCGACGCAGCTCACGCAGGTGGTACGAGACGAGGTTCTGCGGTTCGCCGAGACGCGAGCTCAGCTCCCCCACCCGCAGGTCGCTCTGCGCCAGCTCGGACAGCACGCGCCACCGGTGGGGATGGCCGACGAGCTTCAGGCCTTCGGGCGCAGGGATCGTCGCGACGCTGGACATGAGTCCGACAATACATCAAACTGCTTTGATATGTCTACCGAATCGACCGGACGGCTCGCCCGTCGCCTCTCCACCGGCGATGCCGTGGTCATCGGCCTCGGCGCGATGGTCGGTGCGGGCGTGTTCGCCGCACCGGGTCCGGCGGCCGCCGCGGCCGGCTCGTGGCTCCTCGTGGGACTCGCCCTCGCCGCGCTCGTCGCCTACGCCAACGCCACGTCGTCGGCCCAGCTGGCCGCGCTCCATCCCGAGTCGGGCGGCACCTACGTGTACGCGCGCCACCACCTCGGCGCCTACTGGGGGTTCCTCGCCGGATGGAGCTTCGTCGTCGGCAAGACCGCCAGCCTCGCCGCGATGACCCTCACCTTCGGGGCCTACGTCGACCCCGACCTCGCCCGCCCGCTCGGCATCGGCGCGGTCGTCGCGCTCACCACGGTGAACCTGCTCGGCGTGGAGAAGACCGCCGGGCTCACCCGGGTTCTGCTCGCCGCCGTCCTCGCGGCGCTCGCCGTCGTCGCGGCGTCGGCCGTCCTCGCCACCGATGGCGACACCAGCCGACTCACCGGCGACCTCCAGTCGGGGTGGTGGGGAGTGCTCCGATCGGCGGGTCTCCTCTTCTTCGCCTTCGCCGGGTATGCGCGCATCGCGACACTCGGCGAGGAGGTGGTCGATCCGGAGACCACGATCCCTCGGGCCATCCCACTCGCGCTCGGGGCCGCGGTGGCGATCTACGCCACCGTGCTCGGGGCGGCCCTGCTCGCGATCGGCCCGACGGCGCTCGCGAGCTCCCCCGCCCCGCTCGTCCGGGTCGTCGAGGCCAGCGGCTGGTCGTCGCTCGCGCCGGTCGTCCGCATCGGTGCGGCGGTCGCCGCCGCCGGCGTGCTGCTCTCCCTCCTCGCCGGGGTGAGCCGCACCGCCCTCGCCATGGCCCGCCGCCGCGAGCTCCCGTCGGCGCTCGACGGTGTGCACCCGCGGTTCCAGACGCCCTACCGGGCCGAGGTCGCCGTGGCGCTCGTCGTGTGCGCCGTGGTGCTGGTCGCCGACCTCCGCGGCGCGATCGGGTTCAGCTCCTTCGCCGTGCTCACCTACTACCTGCTGGCGAACGCGTCGGCCTGGACGCTCCGGTCCGAGCAGCGCCGCTGGCCGCGCTGGCTCGCAGGGTGCGGGGTCGTGCTGTGCGCGGTGCTCGCCGTCGCGCTCCCGCTCGAGTCGGTGGTGGGTGGAGTCGTCCTGCTCACCGTCGGCACGGCCGTGTGGTTCGCCACCGGCCGCCACCACCTCGATCCGACCCGTTGAGCGGGCTCAGATCCACTTGCCGGGGTTGAGGATCCCGAGCGGGTCGAGGGCGTCCTTCACCCGGCGGGAGAGGTCGAGCACGTCGGGCCCGAGCTGCTCGGCGAGGTGCGCGGCCTTCAGGCTGCCCACGCCGTGCTCGCCGGTGATCGTGCCGCCGAGGGCGAGGGCGGCGGTCATCACCTCGTCGAAGGCGACCGCGGCGCGACGGGCAGCGTCCTCGTCGGTGGGGTCGAAGGTGACGAGGGGGTGGAAGTTGCCGTCGCCGGCGTGGCCGATGATGGGGATGAGGGTGTCGGTGCGGGCGGCGATCTCGGTGACCGCGGCGATGAGGTCGGGGATGCGCGGGATGGGCACGCCGACGTCCTCGATGAGCACCGAACCCTGACGCTCGACGCAGGGGATGGCCATCCGCCGGGCGCCGAGCAACAGCTCCCCCTCGTCGGGGTCGTCGGTGGCCGCCACGTAGCTCGCACCGGCAGCCTCGCAGCACTCGACCACCGCCGTCGTGTCGGGGCTGCCCACCTCGCACTGGGCGAGCAGGAGGGCACCCACCCCGCCGAGGCCCATCGGGTTGACCGCCTCGACGGCGGCGACCGCACCGGCGTCCATCAGCTCGAGCGTGGAGGGCCGCAGGCGGGTGACGATGTCGGTCACCGCCCGCCCGGCGTCGACGACATCGGTGAAGGTGGCCGCGATCGTGGAGAGCGGGGGCGGTGCGGGTCGGAGCCGGAGGGTGGCCTCGGTGATGATCCCGAGCGTGCCCTCCGAACCGACGAAGAGGCGCTTGAGGTCGTAGCCGGCGACGTCTTTGATCGTGCGGCCGCCGAGGCGCACCGCCCGGCCGTCGGCGAGGACGACCTCGAGGCCGAGCACGTAGTCGGTCGTGACCCCCTGGCGCACGCAGCACAGGCCGCCGGCGTTGGTGGCGAGGTTGCCGCCGATCGAGCAGATCTCGAACGACGAGGGGTCGGGCGGGTACCAGAGGCCGTGCTCGGCGGCCGCGGCCTTCACCTCGGCGTTGAGGAGCCCCGGTTGGACGACCGCGACCATCGCCGCCGGATCGACGGTGATGGCCCGCATCCGCTCGGTGGAGAGGGTGATGCAGCCGTCGACGGCCGCGGCGCCGCCCGACAGGCCGGTACCCGCTCCCCGGGTCACGATCGGCACGCGGTGGGTACTCGCAACCCGCACCGTCGCCTGGACCTCGGCGGTCGACGCGGCTCGCACCACTGCGAGCGGGCGACCCGGCCGAACGGTGGAGGCGCGGTCGTAGCGGTACGACTCGACGACGTCGGGGTCGGTGACGACCGAGCCCGCCGGCAGGGCGGCCACCAGCTCAGCGACGACCGTGTCCCTCGGGTCGCTGGCCGTGGGCTCGTGACCGCGGGCCGTGTCCGTCGGGCCGCTGGCCGTGGGCTCGTGCTCGGTGGACGCCACGCC
>CAZAVX010000109.1:0-8215 GCA_964488835.1 uncultured Iamiaceae bacterium
AGCTGCTCCGCTACGTGATGAGCGACGAGGCCCGCCACGTCGCCTTCGGCGTGCTCTCGCTGAAGGAGTACTACGAGGGCCTCTCCGACGCCGAGATGAAGGACCGTCAGGAGTTCGCCTTCGAGGCCGCGGTCCGCATGCGCGACCGGTTCCTCCAGCAGGAGGTCTGGGAGGAGATGGGCGTCGACGTGCGCGAGGCCATCCGGCTGTTCAACAAGCCCGACGAGGAGAAGAACAAGGACCCGTTCCAGCAGCTCCTCTTCTCGAAGATCGTGCCGAACTGCAAGAAGCTCGGCCTCCTCGACGCCAACGACGGATGGCTCCGTCAGCGTTTCGACACCCTCGGTGTCACCCAGTTCGAGGACTGGGTCGACACGGGCGAGGAGTACGAGATGCTCGACGAGGTCGCCAAGGATCGCGAGGCAGCGGCCGGCTGAACTGTTCCCCCTGGACAGCCGCTCGCCCTTGCGTCGCCCGGTCACGGGCCCCTCTCCAGGGGTCCGTGACCGGTTCTCTTTCCGCCCAGGGGCCCCCGAGCCCCCCACCTCCCGAACTGCGAGTCTGAGCGGGCGCGACGCGGCCGTTGGGACTCGGAGAATCCGGGTCAGTCGACGATGAGCTGGTTCTGCACCCGGTCGAGCAGGTCGTAGAGGCTGAACTGGCCGGCCGAGACGGGTCCGAGACGGGTCACGACGACGTCGTGCTCGGGCACCACGGCGATGACCTGGCCGCCGAGTCCGATCGCCGCGTAGCCCTCGATGCCGGGGGCGACGGTGGGCTGGCCCGGTGCGGTCTCGGTCTCCTCGTCGCCCGCCCCGAACAGCCACCACAGGTAGCCGTAGCCGGGGTTGAGCTCGGTGGAGGGGCTCGTCGCGTCGGTGACCCACTGCTCGGGCACCACCTGGGTGCCGTTCCACTCGCCGCCCCGCAGGTGGAGGAGGCCGAAGCGGGCCATGTCGCGACAGCTCATCTGGGCACCCATGAACGTGAGCGTGTTGCCCGCGGCGTCGGTGCTGATGTGGGTGGTCATGCCGAGCGGCCCGAAGAGGTGCTCGGCGGCGAAGGCGTTCACGTCGGTGCCGGTGGCCCGCTCGAGCACCGCCTCGAGCACCTGGATCGCGGCGTTGTTGTAGACCCAGAAGGTGCCGATCTCGTGCTCCTGGGTGAGCCCGATGGCGTACGCCGTCTTGTCCTCCTCGATGGTGGCCATCTGCACGTAGTCGCTGTGGGCGGTCTGGAAGCGACCCGAGTCGTTCGAGAGGAGATTGCGGATGGTGATCGCCTCGCTCGGCGTGCCCTTCCACTCCTCGACGAAGTCCGAGGCCGGCTGGTCGATGTCGAGGTAGCCGAGGTCCTCGGCGATGCCGACGAGGGTCGAGGTGATCGACTTGGTGACCGAGAACGCTTCGCGCTCGGTGTCGGGCGTGGTGCCGTTCCAGTACCACTCGCCGACGATGCGGCCGTCACGGGTCAGCACGAGGCAGTCCGAACCGGCCTCCTCCGCGCGGGCCGCGATCGCCTCGAGCGCCGCGGGGTCCACGCCCGCGTCGGCGGGGTCGACGACCTCCCAGTCGGGGACCGGCCACGCCGGTTCGAGGCTCGGATCGGGCGGTGCGGTCGTGCTCGTCGAGGTGGTGGTCGGGCTCGTCCCGTCGGTGCCGACCGCGGCCGTGGTCGTGGTGCCGGACCCCTGTGCAGTCTCGGACGTGCAGGCGGCCGTCGCCGCGAGGAGGGCGAGCGCACAGATCGCCCCCACCATCCGACTCGCTCGTGTTGGCACCCTCGACTCCTCGTGACCGTTGCGCTGCCAGCTCCCGCCGCGGGCAGGAGTGCGACGGCCGACAGTACCGGCCGCCGGAGCGCTCATGGGATCACCATCGGGTAGTGGTCGATGCCGTCCTCGACGAAGAGCGGGCCGCACACCTCGAACCCGAGCGACTCGTACCAGCCGCGGAGGTGCGCCTGGGCGTGGAGGTGCACGGGACGTTCGAGCTCGGTGAGCGCCGCACGGATGAGGGTCGCTGCGAGGCCCGTGCCACGGTGGTCCGGGTGGGTGACGACCCGACCGATCCGCGAGCCGCCGCCGGGCTCGGCGAGGAGGCGGATCGTGGCGGCGACGGTGCCGTCACGCTCGATCCACCAGTGCTGCGTGTCGGGGCGCAGGTCGAGCCCGTCGAGCTCGTGGTACGGGCAGTTCTGCTCGACGACGAACACGTCGATCCGGAGGCGCAGCAGGTCGTGGAGCTCCCGCGCCGACAGCTCGGTGGACCAGCGGCGGTGGATCGTCGAGTTCTCGGCTGACACGGCGGCGACGTTATCGTGGCCCCCGCCAGGGGAGCTGATCGCGACGAGGGGTGTGGCACGCCACGCCCGAACGAGGAGAGAGACGATGGGACCGCTGTCAGGTGTTCGGGTCATCGAGATCGCTGGGATCGGTCCTGGCCCCTTCTGCGCCATGATGCTCGCCGACATGGGGGCCGACGTCATCCGGGTCGATCGGGCCCAGTCGGTCCGCGGTGGCGATCCGTCCGCGCCGCCGGCCGACGTGTTGAACCGGGGCCGACGCTCGATCGGCGTCGACCTCAAGCACCCCGACGGTGTCGCGGTGGTGCTCGATCTCGTCGAGGGGGCCGACGCCCTCCTCGAGGGCTTCCGGCCGGGGGTCGCCGAGCGGCTCGGCATCGGTCCCGACGACTGCCTCGCCCGCAACCCGAAGCTGGTGTACGGGCGCATGACCGGCTGGGGCCAGTCGGGCCCCTACGCCCACACCGCCGGCCACGACATCAACTACATCGCCCTCGCCGGCGCGCTCGACCCGATCGGTCGGGCGGGTGGCCCTCCGGTGCCGCCCCTCAACCTGGTCGGCGACTTCGGCGGCGGCGGGCTCATGCTCGCCTTCGGCATGGTGTGCGCGCTGCTCGAGGCCTCCCGCACCGGCGAGGGGCAGGTCGTCGACGCCGCGATGGTCGACGGTGCCGCGGTGCTGATGACGATGTTCCACGCCTTCACCGCCATGGGCATCTGGAACGACGAGCGGGGGACCAACCTGCTCGACACCGGCGCCCACTTCTACGACACCTACGAGACCGCCGACGGCAAGTACGTGTCGATCGGCTCGATCGAGCCCCAGTTCTACGCCGAGCTGCTGCGCCTCACCGGGCTCACCGACGACGCCGACTTCGCCGCGCAGATGGAGCGTTCGCGGTGGCCCGAGCTCACCGAGCGCCTCGCGGAGGTGTTCCGCACCAAGACCCGCGACGAGTGGTGCGAGATCATGGAGGGCACCGACGTGTGCTTCGCCCCGGTGCTGTCGATCAGCGAGGCGCCCACCCACCCCCACAACGTCGAGCGGGGCACCTTCGTCGAGGTCGCCGGCATCACCCAGCCCGCCCCGGCCCCGCGGTTCAGCCGGACGACCGCGGAGATCCAGCGGCCGCCCGCCCACGCCGGCCAGCACACCGACGAGATCCTCGCCGAAGCGGGGGTCGACGCCGATCGCATCGCCGCGCTGCGCGAGGCGGGCGCCGTCGCCTGAGGCGGGTTCGCCGTCCGGCCCGCCGCCGCCCGCGCCGTCGACTCGGCGGTCAGGCCCGACGGGTGCGCTTCTGCTCGAACATCGCCTGGTCCGCCCGGCGCAGCACCGTGTCGGAGTCGACGCCCGGTTCCGGGCGAGCGACACCGATGCTCGCGCCGGGCGACCAGCGCACCCCCTCGACCTCGATCGGGGCGACGAACACCTCCCGCAGTCGATCGAGGATCTGCGCGTCGGCACCGGTGGCCACGCCGCGGCACACGACGACGAACTCGTCGCCGCCGAACCGTCCGACGGTGTCGCAGGGTCGCACGGCGGCCGAGAGCCGGGAGGCGACGACGTTGAGGACGGCGTCGCCCGCGGCGTGTCCGTGCTCGTCGTTGACCGCCTTGAACCCGTCGAGGTCGATGAAGACGACGAGGGTGCCGGCGGGATCGTCGGCGACGGCCTCGCGGAGGATCTGCTCCAACCGCGCTCGGTTGGGGAGATCGGTCAGCGCGTCGTGCATGGCACGGTGGCGGAACTCCACGGCGGAGGTCACGTCGGCGATCGTGCCGACGAAGCGAGGGTCGCCGTCCACGCTCGTCACGACCCGGCAGCTGATCTCGAGGACCCGTGAGCGGTCGACCGCGAGCACCTCGACCGACGACGGGGTGTCGGGGTCGCCTCGGCCGAGTGCGGCGAGCAGGTCGTCGAGGCGGCTCCGTGCGTCCGGCTCGACGACGTCGTGCAGTCGGGTGACCTGCCCGAGCTCGGCGAACATCTCACACCAGCGGTTGTTGTGGAACTGCACGCCGCCGAGCGCGTCGCATCGGAACACGGCGGTGGGGATCTCCTCGGCGAGCAGCCGGAAGTCCTCGGCGAGCGCCTCGATCTCACGCTGGCTCGCGGCGAGGGCCTGCTCGTTCGCCACCTGCTCGTTCACGTCGACGATGACGATCTCGACCTTGCGGTCCTCGTGGACGAGGTAGGACGAGTCGAGCCAGACGTCGCTCCCGTCGCGGTGCCGCCACACCCACCGTGCCGTACGGGTCTGTCCGGGGTGCTCCCACAGCGCGACCCAGTTCTCGATGGCCTCGCTCATGCAGTCGGGGTGGATGTAGTCGGTCAGGAGGTGTCCGTGGACCTCCTCGGCGGTGTACCCGAGCACCTCCTCGAGGCGGCCGCGGGCGCCCGTCACACGACCCGAGTCGTCGAGGGTGGCGATCGTCCAGTTCGTCGCGCCGGTGACGCCTTCGATGAGGTCGCCGGGCGGTTCGATGGGGGGACCATCGACGTCGACCGCGGCGCAGATGACGGCGCCGACGTCGGGATGGTCGAGCAGGTTGACCCAGGTGAGCTCGCCGTGCTTCCACACGCCGTCGCGCTGCAGGCGGATCCGGCAGGGGACCTCCACGCCGGGGTTCTCGCCCGCCTCGAGGAACGCCTCGATGAGGGTGGTGCGGTCCTCGGGATGGGTGGCGTCGACGCTCTCCGCGGAGTTCCAGTCGCTCACCTCACCGGCGACCGCGGCCAGCCACCCGGGAGGTTCGACCTTCTCGGCGTCCGGCCCACGGGCGAACAGGCGCGTGCCGGCCACCAGCTCGATGAGCGCGTCGCGCGTCCAGCCCGTGTCGGCCATGGTCAGGTGATCGGCAGCGGGGATTCCCATCTGAGCCTTCGACCCTCAGGCGGTAGGGTGCGCGTCGATGGCAACGCTCGTGTCCTTCCACGCCCATCCAGACGACGAGTCGATCGCCACCGGAGGGCTGTTGGCCCGGGCCGCCGCCGAGGGGCACCGCGTGGTGCTCGTCGTCGCGACCAGGGGCGAACACGGTGAGGTGGCGCCGGGGTTCCTCGACGAGGGCGAACAGCTCGGCGTGCGCCGGGTGGCCGAGACCTTCGCATCGGCGGAGGTCCTCGGCGTCGACCGGGTCGAGTTCCTCGGCTACGTCGACTCCGGGATGATGGGCGAGCCCGAGAACGACGCCCCGTATTCGTTCTGGACGGCGTCGGTCGACTCCGCCGCCCGGCGGCTCGCGGCGATCCTCGAGGAGGAATCGGCCGAGGTCCTCACCATCTACGACGACCACGGCAACTACGGGCACCCCGACCACATCCAGGTGCACCGGGTGGGCGCGCGGGCAGCCGCACTCGCGGGCACCCCACACGTGTACGAGGCGACGATGAACCGCGACGCCATCGCACGCTTCCGCGACGAGGCGGTCGCCGCCGACCCCGACCTGTCGGTGGACGACGTGCCCGACGACCCCGACTTCGGCACCCCCGAGGCACAGATCAGCTTCGCGGTCGACGTCGTCGACCTCGTCGACGTGAAACGGCGCTCGATGATGGCCCACGCCAGCCAGATCACCGCCGAGTCGTTCTTCCTCACGATGCCGGCCGAGGCGTTCGCCGCGGCGTTCGGCACCGAGTGGTACATCGAGCACGGTGCCGGCCACACCGCCGGCCCGACCCCCGTCCGTCTCCCTCCGGGGCTCGACTGATGGCGCGCCTCCACCTCGTCCGCCACGGACGCGCCGCCGCCGGCTACGGCGACGACCACGACCCGGGGCTCTCCGAGGAGGGCCACGGCCAGGCCGAGACGGTGGCCGAGGCGCTCGCGCAGCTCGGACCGCTCCCGATCCTCACCTCGCCGTTGCGCCGCTGCCGGGAGACCGCCGCACCGCTCGCGGCGCGCTGGTCGACGACGCCGACGATCGAACCCGCCATCGCGGAGGTCGCGGCGCCCGTCGCCGACCTCTCGGGCCGGTCCGAGTGGCTGCGTGTCGCGATGGCGAGCACGTGGTCCGAGCTCGAGGACGAGCCCCGCCGGTGGCGGGAGACACTCGTCGACCGGCTCCTCGGCATCGACACCGACGCCGTGCTCTTCACCCACTTCGTCGCGGTGAACGCCGTCATCGGGTGGGCCACCGGCGACGACCGGGTGATGATCGACCCGGTCACGTACTGCTCGGTCACCGTCGTCGAGCAGCATGACGGTGGGCTCCGGCTCGTCGAGTCCGGGGCGATCGGTCACAGCGAGGTCCTCTGATGTCGATGGCCTGGACCCACACCTCCCCGGCCCAGCGTGTCGTCACCGGGCACGGAGCGCTGCACGCGCTGCCCGACATCCTCCGTGAGGTGGGTGCCCGACGGGTGATGCTCGTCTGCACCCCCGGCCGGGCCGACTCGGAGGCGGGCGAGGCGGTGCGACGTGCGCTCGGGCGGACCCTGGCGGTCACCTTCGACGGGGTCGAGCGGGGTGTGCCGGCGACGGCGGCCCAGCAGGCCGTGCGGGCGTTGCGCAGCGAACCGGTCGACGCCGTGGTCAGCCTCGGTGGCGGGGCCGCCATCGACACCACCAAGGCCCTCGCGTTCTTCCACGAGCACGAGAGCGGCGCACCTGCCGCCGGCTTCGCCGACCGGCCACTCCTGCCCCATGTCGCGGTGCCCACCACCCTCGTCGGCGCGGCGTACACGGGCGGCTTCGCCATGTTCGACCCCAGCACGCGCCGGTCGACCTCGACGGGGGCCATCACCCTCGTCCCGGTCGGGGTGGTCGCCGACGCCGGCCTGGTCGGCGACCTCGACGCCACTCGCTACGGAGGGTCGATCGCGGCGGCGCTCGCTCACGGGCTCGACACGCTCTGGGCCCCCGACCGCACCCCCGAGGTCGAGGCCGTCGCCATCGCCGGTGTGTCCCGGCTCGCCCAGTGGGCGCCGCACTCGGTCGCCGAGCCCGACGACGCCGAGCTGCGGGCCGCGGTGCTCGACGGAGCGGTGCTCGCCGGGCGGGCACGCCAACACGTCGGCGACGGGCTCCTGCACTCGCTCGCCCAGCTGCTCGCGAGCCGCACCGACGCCCCCTACGGCCTCGTCACGGCGGCCATCCTCGCACCCATCGTCGCGTTCACCGCCGACACCCTCGGCGAGCCGGCGCGGATCATCGGCAGGTCGCTCGGCGACGCCGACGCCGACCCGGCCGAGCTCGTCCGCGACCTGCTCGCATCGGTCGGGGTCACCCCGGGGCTCGAGGCGCTCGGGGTCACCGACGACGACATCGAGTCCGTCGCCCGCCAGTCGCAGGCCCAGCGCGGGGTCCAGACCCACCCGCGTCCGGTGGGGGAGGCCGACGTGCGGGCCCTGCTCGAGGACGCCTGGTAACCGCTCGTCGGACTGGGCCGATCGACCCGGGCCGGACGACCTGGGCCGTTCGACCCAGAAATCCCTCAACCGCGGAGCGTGAGCGGCCGATACAGGGACGACCGCCCTGAGTGGATCAGGGCACAGAGGTTGTGGGGATTTCGCCGTGAGCTGTTGTGTCCACCATCCGTTCGAGCCCGCCTTGACCCAGTGCGCCCGCTGCGACGACCGTCTCTGCGCCACCTGCTGGGTGGAGGCCCGTCGTCGCATCCTCTGCGTCGACTGCGCCCTCGCCGAAGGCGGTGTGCGCTCGACGGGTCGGTCGGGCCGCTCCGCCGCCCAGTACCGGCGCAAGCTGAACCGGTCGGCCGGCGCACGCCTCGAGTGGGACGAGATCGACCTGCGGGAGTGGAAGGAGCGGGCCGCCAACTCCCTCGTGCTCGACCTCACCGACGGCGCCGAGGTTCCCACCAAGCCCTGACCGTCCCCGACGGCACGCCCGTTCCTGACCGGTCGGTAACCGGTCGCGTCCGCGCCGTGGGTCGGGCCACACTGGGC
>CAZAVX010000110.1:0-8041 GCA_964488835.1 uncultured Iamiaceae bacterium
CGCTTCACCCTCGACGCCATGCCCGGCAAGCAGATGGCGATCGACGCCGACCTCAACGCCGGCGTCATCGACGACGACGAGGCCCGCCGGCGCCGCGCCGAGATCGGGGCGGAGGCCGACTTCTACGGTGCGATGGACGGCGCCTCGAAGTTCGTGAAGGGCGACGCCATCGCCGGCATCATCATCACGATCATCAACATCGTCGGCGGGCTCGCCATCGGCGTCGGCCAGATGGGCATGCCGGTGGGCGACGCGGTGAACCGCTACAGCCTCCTCACCGTGGGCGACGGCCTCGTCTCCCAGATCCCCGCCCTCCTGGTGTCGATCTCCGCCGGCCTCGTCGTGACGAGGGCGGCCGGTGAGTCGGACCTCGGCTCCGACGTGTTCCGCCAGTTCGCCGCTCAGCACCACGCGCTGCGCACGGGTGGGGCCGCGCTCGTCGCCGTCGGCTTCGTGCCGGGTCTGCCCCTCCTGCCGTTCCTCGTCGTCGGCGTGACCCTCCTCGTCGTCGGCAGTCGCCTGGCGAAGGAGGCGGCCGCCGCGGACGCCGAGCCCGACCGCCTGCCCCCACCGCCCGACCCCGACGACCCCGCGGAGCTCGTCCGTACGATGCGGGTCGAGCCGGTGAGCCTCGAGCTGGCGGTCGACCTCGTCGACCTCGTGGATCCCACCGCCGGCGGCGACCTGCTCGACCGGGTGCGGGGCCTGCGGCGCAAGCTCGCCATGGAGCTCGGCGTGATCATCCCGCCGGTGCGCACCCGCGACAACCTCGACCTGCCGCTCGGCACCTACGTGGTGCGCCTGCACGGCGTGGAGGTGGGGCGGGGGACCGCGCCGCCCGGCCAGGTGCTCGTCATCGCCGACGATCTCGCCGCCCTGCCCGGCCCCGAGACCCGCGAGGCGGTGTTCGGGCTGCCGGCGAAATGGATCCCCACCGGCCATCGCGCCCATGCCGAGGCCGTGGGCGGGACCGTGGTGGACCGGGCGTCGGTGATCACCACCCACCTCGCCGAGATCTGCCGGCGCCACGCCCCCGAGCTGCTGAGCCGCCAGGACGTGAAGGGCCTCATCGATGTCGTCCGCCGGTCGGATCCCGCTGTGGTCGAGGACCTGACCGCCGCCCAGGTGACCCCCGGGGAGATCCAGCTCGTCCTCCAGGGCCTGCTCGCCGAGCAGGTGTCGATCCGCGACCTCGTGCGGATCCTCGACGCCGTCGGCCAGCGCGCCCGCCAGACCCGCGACACCGATCTGTTGATCGAAGCGGCCCGCACCGCGGTGGGCCCGGCGATCTCGATGGGTCATGCCACCGACAACACCCTGCCGGTGCTCACCCTCGACCCGATGCTCGAACGGGCGCTCATCACCTCGGTGCAGCCCGGCGACGAGGGCCGCTTCCTCGCCATCGAGCCCGAGCACGCGGAGCTGCTCAGCCGCACGGTGGCCGAGCGGCTGATGACCGCCGAGCAGACCGGGCTGTCGCCGGTGCTCGTGTGCGCCCCCACGCTCCGAGGGCCGCTGCGGCGGTTCCTCGGCCGTGTCCTGCCCCAACTCCCGGTCCTCTCCTACGAGGAGCTGGCCGACCACCTGACGATCGAGACCATGGGAACGGTGACCCTTGAACACGCTGTTGAAGTTTGACGGC
Source organism: uncultured Iamiaceae bacterium (assembly GCA_964488835.1). Lineage (GTDB taxonomy): Bacteria > Actinomycetota > Acidimicrobiia > Acidimicrobiales > SKKL01 > SKKL01. Next base: position 1,643 of record CAZAVX010000110.1, read on the forward strand.
CCGCGCCTCGAGGAGCTCCTCGAGCGCGTCCAGGCCGAGCTCGGGAGCGACGTGACGATCGTGGAGGCCAACCGCACCCGCCGCGGCGGGGTGGCCGGCTTCTTCGCCAAGGAGTGGTTCGAGGTGGTCGTCGACCCCGGCGCGAGCCTCACCCTGGAGGGCGAGGAGAGCGAGAAGGGCGAGACGGTCGACGCGGATCCGTTCCTCGCCATGGCCTCCGCGGTGGACGACGTGCGGGAGACCCGCACCCCGACAGCCGCCGAGTCGCGGGCGTTCGAGCTCGCGCTGGCGAGCGTGCAGCGATCCGCGGGTCTGACCGAGGGGGCCGACCCGGCGCCGCCCGTTCTCGAGGATTCGGCGCCCAGGCACCGACAGGCTGCCCCATCGACGCCCGCGCCGGCGCCGGCGCCGGGCCGCCGCGACCCGGTGCCTGCGCCGGCCACCCGGCGACTCCGCGACCTCGAGCTGCCGCTCCTGCTCGCCCACCTCGACGAGATGGTGCCCGCGGCGCTGCTCCCCACCGGCGCCTCGCCGACCATCGCGGTCGTCGGCGACCACCACACCGTTCGCGGCGTGGCCGCCGCCCTCGCCGTGCGCCTCGGGCTCGACGACTCCGACGTGATCGTCGCCAGCCAGGAGGTGGACGACGAGTTGCCCGTGTGGCTCCGCCTCCACACCCCGGCCGACGTCGCCGCCCGCTCGTCCCGCTGGCGCCGCAGCGGCAGCCCGCGAGTGATCGCGGTCGAGCTCGTCCCGGGCCGCGAGGGCCACGCGTGGGCCGCGTCGATGCTCGAGGCGATCGCCGCCGACCAGGTGCGGCTCGTCGCGAAGTCCTGGCAGCTCACCGACCAGCTGGCGGCGAAGGCCGCCGTGCTCGGCGGGGTCGACGGCCTCGACCTCGTCGAGATGGCCGCTGCGGCCGAGCCCGAGCTGTTCCTCGAGCTCGACATGCCGGTGCTCGGCATCGACGGGCGCCCGGCCACCGCCGAACTGTGGGCCGCGTTGCTGTACGAACGGAGGACCGATGTCGACCACCGCTGACGACCGACTCGCTGCGCAGGTGGCGAGCGAGCTCTCGACTCCCGAGCCCGCCGTGCATTTCGGGCTGAGCCTCCTCGTCGCCACCCTCGTGGCCTCGCCCGTGCTCACCGCGGCGGCGCTCGGCAACCGGAGCGTGCCCGCCGCGCTCGCGCTCTACCTCGCGGCCCTCGTCGTCGCGTGGGTGCTCGTGGGCATCGTGGGCGGCGCGTTCGCCATGGTGGGTCACTCCCGGTTGCTCCCGGCGCACGTGGACGACGACGCCGCCGAGGACCCATCCCCAACGGCGTCGGCAGACTCGGTAGGCTCCAACAGTGCTCATTGAGTCCGAACGCCTGGGCGCGGTCGAGGTCGACGAGACCAAGATCCTCACGTTCCCCGAGGGGCTCCTCGGGTTCCCTGCCGACCAGCGCTTCGCCCTCGTCGACGCCGGCGACGACGGCACCTACTTCTGGCTCCAGTCCATCGACGACGCCCACCTGGCGTTCCTCGCCGCGGTTCCCTGGGCGTTCTTCCCCGACTACGAGCCCGAGCTCTCCCAGGCCGACCAGGACGACCTCGCCATCACCGATCCGTCCCAGGCCCTCGTGTTCTGCCTGCTCACCTTCACCGAGGAGGCCGTCACCGCGAACCTGCTCGGACCGCTCGTGGTGAACGCGGCGACCCGCATCGGGCGACAGATCGTGCTCGACGACTCGAACTACTCGGCCCGCGTGCCGCTGGCGGGGGGCTGATGCTCGTCCTGTCGCGGCGGTCGAACGAGTCGATCGTGATCGGCGGTGAGATCACCGTCACCGTGCTCGAGATCCGAGGCGACCAGGTGCGCCTCGGCATCGACGCGCCGCGCAGCGTCACCGTGCACCGCGAAGAGGTGCACGCGGAGATCCAGCGGGCGAACCAGTCGGCGGCCGAGGTGCGCTCGGCCGACCTCGGTCGCCTACCCCGCGCGCCCGCGCGCGACTGATCTCACCCGATCGCCGACCTGAGTGGGCGAGGGGCCGCGGTGCCCCGGGGACCGCGGGAAGGTCCGGCGCGCCCGCGCGTCGTCGGTACGCCGCGCAGGGTCCGTACGCCGCGCAGGGTCCGTACGCCGTACAGGTCGAACGACCCGGTTACCGATCGGTCGGTTCCTGACAATGGGTCCAACGGCACAGGCCGCCCGACTCATTTCCGCTCCGCGAGGCAAAAAGCCCTCTAGTTCCGGGCGTTTCCGCACGATGTGTGAGGTGCACCACCCGCCAGCACTCGCCGAAAGGCCCGATGAGATGACGCCGACGCAACAAGCTCTGGTCGATTCACACCTTCCCCTCGTGGAGCATTTGGTCCTCCGGGCGAGTGCGAGCTTCCCCCGTCACGTCGACCGCAGCGAGCTGATCGCCGCCGGCACCCTCGGCCTCGTCGAGGCCGCCCTCCGCTACGACGAGGAGCGCGGCGTGCCGTTCGGGCGCTACGCCGCCCGCCGCATCCGCGGTGCCGTCCTCGACGCGGTGCGCAGCGCCGACTGGGCCCCGCGCTCGACCCGGCAGCTCGCCCGCCAGGCCGACGCCGCCACCCAGGCCTTCGCCGCCCGCCACGGCCGCACCCCGAGCGACGAGGAGCTCTCCGACGAGCTCGGGATCACCGCCGCCGAGCTCCAGGAGCTGCGTGGTCGGGTGCAGCGTGGTGTCGTCCAGTCGCTCGAGCCCCGCGGCGTCGACGACGAGGGGTCGAACCCCCTCGAGCGTCTCTTCGACCGCGGTGCGGAGGGCCCCGACGAGCGCCTCGAGCAGGAGGAGCTGAAGGGCTACCTGCGCAGCGCCCTCGAGCACCTGCCGGAGCGGCACCGCATCGTCGTGATCGGCCACTACTTCGAGCAGCGCTCCTTCGAGGAGCTCGCCGACTTCCTCGGTGTGACCCCCTCGCGGGTCTCCCAGCTCCGTGCCGACGCGGTGGAGATGATCCGCGACGCCATCGAGGCCCAGTACCGGCCCCGCGACGAGTCGAAGCCGGTGGGTCGCGTGGCGATCCGCAAGGCGCGCTTCGCCGCCGAGGTCGCCGCCCACGCCGACTGGCGGACCCGTCTCGACGCCCAGAACCGCACGATGGACGCCATCCGTGCCCTCGGCATCGACGGGTTGACCGGCGGCACCGCCGAGGGCGAGGGCGGCGACTACGCCGCCGTGGCCGGCGCCTGACGGTTCACCTCGGGGCGAGCCTCAGCGGCTCTCGCCGGCGAGCGATGCTCAGCGGCCATCTCCCTCGCCGGTGAGCGAGGCTCAGCGGCCCTGCCCTTCGCCGGTGAGCGCCTTGTTGAGCGACGCCATCCATCCGAGCGCCCGGCGGTAGCCGAGCACCGTGATCGCCGGGTCGGCGCCGAGCTCCGACATCGTGCGGAGGTCGCCCCGCTCGTAGGCGCAGACGATCTCGAGCACCCGGCCGAGCTCGCCGGTGCGGTCGCGCAGGGCGTCGGCGATGTGGTCGGCGACGGGGATGCGCATCATGATCTGCTCCATCGTCAGCCCGAGGAGCACGTCGAGGGTCGAGAACAACCCGGTGGTGAACGCGGCGTGGGCGAACTCGGGTCGCCGGGCCCGCATCACCTCCTCGCAGTGCCGGGCCCGCACGAGGCTGAGGTGGACGATCTCGGGCGGGTGGTCGGATGCCTCGGAGAGCGCGAGGAGCGCGGCGGCGGCCCGCACGGTGTCGATGCCGAGGTAGACGACGGCATCGCGGGTGCGCTCGACCCGCCGTTCGAGCGCGAGGTAGCTCGAGTTCGCCATCCGCAGGATCTTGTAGGACATGCCGAGGTCGACGCTGACGAGCCGGTCGATGTCGTCGAAGTCGACATCGGGTCGTTCGAGCTCGGCCAGCAGCTGCAGCAGGGCGAGTCGGTGGGTGGGCACGGTGGGCTCGTCGACGGTGTCGGGCGCACGGAGCACGTCGCCCCGCATCCACGTGACCCCCAGGGTCTTGCACCGTTCGATCGTCGCGTCGTCGGCCAGGCCGCTGACGAGGATCTGTGAGCGCGGGTTCCAGCGCAGCACCTGGTCGACGAGCTCGTCGAGACGCTCGTCGCGGGCATCGACCCGCACACCGGCGGCGAGCCGCGCCGTCTGGGGTGGGTGCTCACAGATCTCGACGTCGCCGACGATGACCCGGTAGCCCTCGTCGCGGAGCTCGCGCATCAGGTCGAGCCCGGCGCGGTCGACCGGTCCGGGCACCTCGAGCATCACCCGGTGGGGCGGGAGCGCGAGGTGAGCGCCGTCGGCGACGAGGGCGAGAGGCACCTCGACGAAGCCGAGCTTGCCGCCGATGAGGCTGTCGAGCCCGACTTCGAGCAGGGCCCGGGTGAGGAGGCGCTTCGAGCGTTCGGTGCGCCGTGCCTCGGTGAAGTCCTCGGGGGTGGGGCCGGCCGACCCGAACTCGTCGACCATGAGGTGGAAGCCGGCGACGCCGAGCCGGCGATCGAACACGGGCGCCCGTCCGACGTAGGTGTGGGGGCCGCTCGCCTCGAGTGAGGCGGCGTCGAGGTCGTCGAGGGGCGTGAACGCCGACGGGGTCGGCGCGAGGGGCTCGTCGAGGGTTCCGAGATCGTCGGCTCCGCCGGCGGCCTCGGGCCGGCGGTCGGGACGCCGGCGTCGTCTCCACTGCAGCATGGGGTGTTGGTCGGACGCGAGCTGCGCCCGAACAGGGGTCGAGCGGGATTCCTCGTCCCCCGACCGAGTTGTGACCGATGTCTCGGCATTGCGTTGGGCTCGCGCCTGCGGCGGATCGGTAGCCTCGGAGCCGTGGATCGTGACGACTCGACCGGTGATTCGGGCGAGGCGGAGGGATCGCACGGGAGGGCACGGAGCGACGGCGGCGCTCGTTCAGCACCGTCGCACCACGCCTCGACCGATCTGACCGTCGACGCCCCAGGCGTCGACTCGGTGAGCGTCGTCCCTTGGCCGCTGATGATCCGCGAGCGGCTGCGCGCGAAGGTGGCGCGCAGCGAGCGCTACCCGTGGATCGTGCTCGCGACGGCGCTGTTCGGGCTCTTCACCGTGGGCTTCACCATCACGATCCTCGCCGTGTCGATCCCACAGATGTCCGACGACCTGGGGGCCGCCGAGGCGACGCTCACCTGGGTCATCACCGGGCCGATGCTCGCCTTCGCCATCTTCGGCCCCGCAGCCGGCAAGCTCGCCGACACCTACGGCCACCGGCGGATCTACCTGCTCGGCCTGGCCGGAGCGGGCCTCTTCGCCGCCCTCACCGCCGTGTCGTGGAACGCGGCGTCGCTCATCGCCTTCCGGGTGATCGGGGCGACCCTCGGTGCGGCGTGCGGTCCGGCGTCGATGGCGATGATCAACAAGGTGTTCACGCCCCAGGCCCGGTCACAGGCGATGGGGTATTGGTCGCTCGTCGGCGCCGGGGGCCCGGTGCTCGGCGTGGTGGCGGGCGGGCCGATCGTCGAGGCGTTCGGGTGGCGCTGGATCTTCGTCGGCCAGGTGCCGTTCGTGGTGGCCGGCCTGCTCGTCGCCTTCGCCCTCCTGCCGGCGAGCGAGCGGCAGGCCCGCGAGCCCTTCGACGTGGTGGGCGCCGTCCTGCTCGGCGGTACCACGGCGCTCGGCATGCTCGCGTTGAACCGCGGGCCGTTGCTCGGCTGGGACCACCCGGTGGTGCTCGCCGGCTTCGGCTGGGCGCCGATCGGCATCGCCCTCTTCGTGTGGCGCCAGCAGCGGTTCGCCTTCCCGCTCATCCCGCTCGCCTACGTGCGGCTGCGGAACTTCACCCTGCCGATCGCCACCCAGATGACGCTGAACTTCGCCTACATGGGCGGGTTCATCATGACCCCGCTATTGCTCCAGGAGGTGATGGGCTACGGCGAGACCCGCACCGGTCTGCTCTCGATCGCCCGGCCGCTCCTGTTCGCCATCGCCGGGCCGATCGCCGGGTACATGGCCGTGCGGGTGGGGGAGCGCAACGCCGGGTTGTTCGGCTCGCTGTGCGTCGTCGGATCGATGGTGCTCATGGCACAGATCGCGCCCGGCTCGAGCGACCTGTTCATCATGGGGGCGCTCGGGTTGTCGGGCATCGGGGTCGGCGCCGCCTCGCCGGCGATGGCCGCGTCGATCGCCAACGCGGTCGACGAACGCGACCTCGGGGTGGCCGGCGCCGCCCAGCAGATGATGACCCAGGTCGCCGTCGTGACCGGCATCCAGATCCTCCAGACGGTCCAGTCGTCGCGGGTCGACCAGGTGGGCGTCGTGTCGTCGTACTCCGAGGCCTACCTCGTGGGGGCCGCGGTGGCCGCGCTCGGTGTGCTCACGGTGTTGTTCGTGCGGTCCACCAAGGACCTCGTCGGCCCCGAAGGCCTCGTGCGCACCCGCCCGGTCGCCG
>CAZAVX010000111.1:0-1520 GCA_964488835.1 uncultured Iamiaceae bacterium
GCCGGCGCCACCCGCACGATGATGGCGTTCCTCATGGCGGCCTACGACGAGGAGGAGGTGCGGGGCGAGACCCGCACCGTGCTGCGTCTGCACCACCGCATCGCGCCGTACCAGATCGCCGTGCTGCCCCTGTCGAAGAAGGACACGCTGCTCCCACCCGCCCAGGAGGTGCTCGGCCAGCTCCAGCCGCACTTCATGTGCGACTACGACGAGACCCAGGCCATCGGACGTCGCTACCGCCGTCAGGACGAGCTCGGCACGCCGTACTGCGTGACGATCGACTTCGACACCCTCGACGACAAGGCGGTCACCATCCGCGAGCGCGACTCGATGGAGCAGGAGCGGGTGCCGATCGCGGAGCTGCTCGCCTGGTTCCGCGAGCGCCTCGTCTGAGTCGGTCCTTGACCTCAAGGAAGCTTGAGGTCGTAGCGTCGCCCACATGGCGACACTGACGATCACCCGACGGCCTTCCGACACCCTCCTCGCGCTCCTCGACGAGGAGCTGGCGTTCTCGCCGAGCTTCCGCGGGCGCTACAGCAACCACCTGGCGATGTCGCTCGTCGCCCTCGACCAGATGGGCGCGAGCGCCGAGCGGCTGCGCGACGAGTTCGACGCCCACGCACGGGCCGAGTCCGAGCCGCGGACCGATGTCGACGACCTCGCCGAGCGTCGCCGCGAGGTCGAGCGGGACGGCATCGAGGCCACCGTGCGGCGACGGGTCCCGGCGCTGGTGGCCGGTCCGGCCAGCCAGCTCTTCCATCCGATGATCCGCCTCGCCTACGGCCTCGAGGCGGGGCACCCGGGACAGGTGGCCGCAGCGCTGCTCGACTGGGAGCGCCGCCACGTGATCCTCCCGGTGCCGGCGATCGCCGCCGGTCCCAAGCGTCTGGCCGACGTGGCCGGCGAGCTCGCTGCGGTCGGATCCGAGGCCTGGCCCCGGACCTTCGATCTCGTGGGGATCGCCCGGCGCCCCGAGATGGCAGCCGCGCTCCAGGGCGTGGCCCTCGACGACCAGTCGCTCGATGACATCTCCGGCTTCGTGCGGGTCCTCCACGCCACCGCCGACGACTTCCTCACCCTCCATCTGGTGACCGGGGCCCGGGCCCTCCGCGTCGTCACTCGCCACGTCGAGCCCGACACCGCCCGGGCGCTCGTCGCGAACGCCCTGCCCGCGGTCGCCGTCGGCTACGCGGCCGTCGGTGCGCCGCCACTACTCGACGGCGACGCGCTGCACGAGCTGCGCTCGCGTGAACTACCGGACGCGGCGAGGATCGCCGCGGCGGCGATCGACTCGCCCGATCCCCACGTCATCAAGCTCGCCAACGTGGCACTCGCCGAGGAGGCGCGCAGCGGCGATCCGCTGTACCGCTACCTGGCCGCACGGGTGGTGCGCCTCGCCTCCTGACCTGCACCGCAGGGCGTCAGCCGAGGAAGGGTTCGTGGCGAACCCTCGACAGCGCCTCGTCGTGGAACTCGGTGGTGCGGAAGTACAGGTCGCCGGGGGTGCGGTCCCACCACAG
>CAZAVX010000111.1:1620-7413 GCA_964488835.1 uncultured Iamiaceae bacterium
CACGCTCGGCGAGCGCTCGGAGCGTGAGTCCGGCGCGCCGACGGGCGACTCGGAGCAGGTGGGCGACTTCCATGAGGATCAGGTGTTACCAGATGGCCTCGAGGAGCATCAGACCGCCGATGCCGAGGATGAGCGTCAGCACGACGTTGCGGCTCTTCCAGGCGACGAGACCCGCGAAGAGCCCGGCGACCAACCGTGGCTGGGCGAGGTCGATGGTGCCCTCGGGGCGGACGAGTGCGGGGAGGACGATGGCCGCCAGCGCGGCCGGCGGGATCTGACGCAACAGCCGCGCCGCCCACGGGGGGACCTCCGACATCCGGTCGGCGGCCGCGAGGAACGACGCGCGCATGGCGTAGGTGCCCGCGCCGGCGAGCACGATGGCGAGCCAGACGTCGCTCATGCCGGGCGTTCCTCCGGGCGCTCCTCGGGCTGCTCATCGGGGCGCTCCTCGAGCCGCCACTCGAGCAGGGCGCCGAGGGCGATGCCGGTGACCGCACCGATCATCACCGCCCAGTGGCCGGCGCCGAGCTCGGCGGACAGCACCGCGAGCCCGCCGCCGCCCGCTGCCGCGGCCCAGGCCGGCTTGGTGGTGAGGACCGGGACGAGGAGGACGAGGAACACCAGCGGCACGGCGAAGTCGAGCGGCAGGTCCTCGGGCAGGCTGGCACCGACGAACGCCCCGATCACCGTGCAGACGACCCAGGCGGTGCCGAGCAGCAGCCCTGCGCCGATGTGGTACGACGCATCGGGTCGCACGCCGGGGTTCGCCCAGTGGGAGACCGAGAGGGCGTAGTTCTGGTCGACGGTGACGTACGCGGCGAAGAGTCGCCGCCGGAGCGGCTCGTGGGTCAGGTAGGGCGCGAGCGAGGCCGAGTAGAGGAGGATCCGCAGGTTGATCGTCCACGCCGCCATCGCGGCGACCAGGGCCGAGCCGCCGTCGGCGAGCACGTCGGTGAGTGCGAGCTGCGAGGCCCCGGCGAAGATGATCGTGCTCATGCCGAGCGCGGGGAGCACCCCGAAGCCGGCGGCGGCGGGCGCGGCCCCGGCGACCAGCCCGAACGGGATCACCGCGGCGAGCATCGGCGCAGAGGCGCGGGCACCCGCGCGCAGTTCGGATCGGTTCATCGCTGCATGATGCCGGGGCGGACCCCGGCATCACCAACGGATGCGATCAGGCGCCGACCGGTGCGGGGACGAGATCGTCGCTGGCGGACCGGCGGAGCCGGAGGCGTCCGGCGCCGGTCTCGCCGTCGCGCTGTCCGTCGCCGCTGCCGACACCGTCGACGAGGCGCCGCAGACTCGCCGCGATCTGCTGGAGCTCGTCGGCGGCCTGCTGGGTGGCGAGTGCACCAGAAGTGGTCGACTCGGCAGCGGTGGCCACCGACGAGATGTTCTCCGCGATCTCCGAGGAGCCGCGGGCCGCGTCGGTGACGTTGCGGGAGATCTCACCGGTCGTGGCGGTCTGCTCCTCGACCGCCGCGGCGATCGTGGTCTGCAGGTCCGCGACCCGGGCGATGACCTCCTGGATGTGCGAGATCGCCTCGACCGCACCGGCCGAGTCGGCCTGGATGGCGGCGATCTTGCCGCCGATCGCGTCGGTCGCCTCGGCGGTCTGCTTGGCGAGCTCCTTCACCTCGTTCGCGACAACGGCGAAGCCCTTCCCCGACTCGCCGGCGCGGGCGGCTTCGATGGTGGCGTTGAGGGCGAGCAGGTTGGTCTGCTCGGCGATGGAGGTGATGACCTCGATCACCTCGCCGATCTCGGCGGAGGAGCGGCCGAGCTGGGAGACCGTGTCGTTGGTGGCCCGGGCGGCGTCGACCGCCTCGGTGCTCACCCGGCTCGCCTCGCTCGCGTTGCGGGCGATCTCACCGATCGAGCTCGTCATCTCCTCGACCGCCGTCGCGACGGTGCTGACGTTCGCCGAGACCTCCTCGGCGGCGGCCGACACCACACCGGCCTGGGCCGAGGTCTGCTCGGCGTTCGCGCCGACCTGGGTCGAGACGGCGCCGAGCGAGGAGACCGACAGCTCGACGGCCTCGCTGGCGGTGGAGACGGACTGCACGATCGAGCGGGTGACGAACCAGCCGATGAAGAGGCCGATGCCGAGACCCACGACGAGGAGCACGACGAGGAGCTGGTTGAGCGAGGCGACATCGGTCGCCACCGTCGAGGTGATCACCTCGATGTAGGGCTCGCGGTAGTCCGCGCTGATCACGTCGATGACGTCGCGCATCGCCTGGAACTGCTCGTCGATCTGCTGGAGGAGCGTGGAGGTGGTGATCGTGTGGCGGGTGTCGACGATCTGTCGGCCGGTGGCGGCCCACTCGTCGTAGAGGGCCTGGAACCGCTCGCGGTGGGCGGTCTCGCCGGGGAGCGGCTCGGTCGCGAGGAACTCGGTCCAGCGATCCTGGATCTGCTGCACGTTCTCCTCGTAGAACGCGACGGCCGCCTCGACCTGGGCGTTGGTGGCCTGGCGGTTGGTGACCCGCTCCACCGACACCTGTGCCTGATAGGCGTCCCGGTCGATGTTGAGGAGCAGCATGGCCGACGGCGCGGCCTCGGTCTCCAACTCGGCGACCTCGTCGCGGACGGCACCGGTGCGCAGGATCGAGAGCCCCACCACGCTGCCGAGCACGGTGAGGATCGACAGGACGATCGCGAGCACACGGCCACGGATCGTCATCCGATCGAGAAGGTTGGTCATCGTCGCTCGTTCTCTCCCTCAGACGATCCGGATCTCGACCCGGCCGTCGCCGATGTGTGCGGTTCGCACCTGGATGCCGCGCTCCCTCGCCGAGCGTCGTACCGCCGCCCGCAGCGCCGTCGCCATCGCCGGATCGACCCGGGCGACGGCTTCGCCACGCTGCTCGCACTCCTCGACCACCCGGTCCGCGATGCGCGCGAGTCGCTCGGCGAAGGCGGCGGTCGTCCGCTCCATCGGGGCACGACGGAACGGCCGCTCGTACCCGCCGAAGCTGCACTCGTCCACCTCGGCGTACCGGCACCGGTACACGCGTCCGGTCTCGGTCCGGGTGACGCGCAGCGCGTCGGGGCGCTGACACGCCGGACACGTCGTGCCGGGCGCGGGCGGGTGGGCCGTGGTGGAAGGGGTGGGGAGCCGGTGCGGTGTCGTCATCATCGGTGGAAGCGGGTCGGGCGAGGGTCCGCTGGGTCGTGGATCGGACGCCGGCCGGCGGTGCTGACCCTGTGACCCCAAATGAGCCGAACGACCCGTGAAGGCGGTTCGACACGCCGGCGGTAGCCTCACCGCCGTGGGGATCAGGGACGAGGACGTCGCTGCGGTGCGGGAGGCCGCCGATCTGGTGGCCATCGTCGGGCAGTACACCCAGCTGAAGCGGGTGGGTCGGAACTTCTCCGGACTCTGCCCGTTCCACTCCGAGAAGACCCCGTCGTTCTCGGTCAACGGCGAGAAGGGGTTCTTCTACTGCTTCGGCTGTCAGGCCAAGGGCGACGCGATCAGCTTCGTCCGGGAGATCGAGCACCTCGACTTCGTCGGGGCCGTCGAGTGGCTGGCGGCCAAGACCGGCATCACCCTGCGGTACACCGACGAGAACGAGGGGGAGAACCGCAAGCGTCGTGCCCGCCTGGTGGAGGCCGTCGCGCGGGCGGTCGACTGGTACCACGAGCGGCTGAAGACCGCGCCGGACGCGGGCGCGGCTCGCTCGTACCTGCGTTCACGTGGCTTCACGAAGGAGACCGTCGAGCGCTACCGGCTCGGCTGGGCGCCCGACGACTGGGATCAGCTCGCGCGCGAGCTGAAGCTCCCCGACGACCTGTTGCGCGACGCCGGGCTCGGCTTCGTGAACCGGCGGGGCCGCCAGCAGGATGCCTTCCGCGGCCGGATCCTCTTCCCGATCTTCGACGTGAACGGCGACCCGGTCGCCTTCGGCGGCCGCATCCTGCCGGGTGCGGAGGGGGCGAAGTACATCAACTCCCACGAGTCGCCGATCTACGCGAAGAGCCGGGTGCTCTACGGCCTCAACTGGGCGAAGTCCGACATCGTGGCGGCCGACGAGGTGGTGGTCTGCGAGGGCTACACCGATGTCATCGCGTTCGCCGAGGCGGGGGTGCCCCGAGCGGTCGCCACCTGTGGGACGGCGCTCACCGAGTCCCACGTCCAGGTCCTGCGGAAGTACGCCCGCCGTGTCGTCCTCGCCTTCGACGCCGACTCGGCGGGGCAGGCCGCGGCCGAGCGCTTCTATGAGTGGGAGCGGCAGTTCGAGATCGACGTGGCGGTGGCCGCGCTGCCCTCCGGCGTCGATCCCGCCGAGCTGGGCCGCCGCGACCCCGCGGCGCTCCAGGCCGCCATCGCCGGCGCCCATCCGTTCCTCGGCTTCCGCCTCGAGCGGGTGCTGGCCGCCGCCGACCTCTCTCGCCCAGAGGGCCGTGCCCGGGCGGCCGAGGCCGCGCTCGCCGTGGTGGCCGAGCACCCGAACCAGCTCGTGCGCGACCAGTACCTCATGACGGTCGCCGACCGGTGCCGTATCGACGTCGACCAGCTCCGCGAGCAGCTGCGCAATCCCCGTCGGGGGCGTGCGGAACGCCCCCGCCCGGGAGCGGCCGACCCGCGCCCCGCAGCGGTGCGCACCCGCGCCACCCCGGCGGTCGAGGCCCTCCGGGTGCTCGTGCACCGGCCCGAGGACATCCGCGACCTGCTCGACGAGGCGCTCTTCGACGACGAGGCCGAGGCCGCCGCCTTCCGGGCGATCCTCGACCACCCGTCGATCCGCGAGGCGATCGACGCGGTCGATCCCGCCACCGCCGACCTGCTCCAGCGCATCGTCGTCTCCGAGTCCGAGGCCGACGCGTTCGACGTCGCCACGCGTCTCGTCGAGGAGGCCACGCGTCGCGCGATCGCCGAGCTCGACGTGGAGATCCGCCAGGCGGAGGATCCGCTCGTCTACGCCCCGACGCACACCTGGCTGAAGGAGCGACTCATGGAGCTCCGCGACGGACATGTCGAGCGGAGTGCGTTCGACCAGTTGCTAGCCTGGCATCGGCAACGGGCCATAGGGGAGCGATGAACGATCGGACGCAATCGAGCTCTCCGTGGGCCGAGGTCCCAGCGGACGAACTCCGCCGTCTCACTGAGCTGGGCCGGGCTCGCGGGACGCTCACCAGCGACCAGGTGATGATGGTCCTCAAGGACGTCGAGCCGACCTCCGAGACGATCATCCAGATCCGCGACTACTTCGCCGCGGCGGGGATCAGCATCGACGAGAGCGTCGACACCCTCGACGAAGCCGACGACGCCGACGACCGCGACGGTCCCGCCGAGCCCGAACCGGTGCGTGAGCCCGTCCCAGCCGCAGCGGCCGAACCCGTGCCCGCCGCAGCGCCCCGTGCGCCGGCCCGCCCCGCGCGACCCACCCGGATCTCGGTCCCCACCGACAGCGGTGGCGGCAGCTCCGACTCGGTCCGTCTCTACCTGAAGGAGATCGGCCGGGTCCCGCTGCTCACCGCGGCCGAGGAGGTGGCGCTCGCCAAGCGCATCGAGGCGGGCAAGGAGGCCCAGGAGCGCCTCGACGCCGCCCACCCCGACCCCAACGACCCCGAGGCCGGTCCGCCCCAGCCCCTCGAACCCGCCGAGCGGCGGCGGCTCGAACGGCTCGTCAAGGACGGCGACCACGCGCGCGAGGAGCTCACCGCCGCGAATCTCCGCCTCGTCGTGTCGATCGCGAAGCGCTACGTCGGCCGGGGCATGCTCATCCTCGACCTCATCCAGGAGGGAAACCTCGGGCTGATGCGTGCGGTCGAGAAGTTCGACTACAC
>CAZAVX010000112.1:0-7263 GCA_964488835.1 uncultured Iamiaceae bacterium
GTGGTGTTGTCGGCGAGCACCTTGCCGTTCGTCTGGCACGTCGGGCAGTAGGCCACGGTGTACGCGCGGTACTCGACGGCTCGGATCGTGTCGTCGCAGACCGGGCAGGGCTCGCCGACGCGGTTGTGCACCGCACCGGGGCGGTCGGCGCTGTTCACCATCTCGTCCTGGGCCCGCTCGAAGTCGAGCGACTCGGCGACGACCTCGCCGATGGCGGTGTGCAGTCGCGCGACGTCGTCGTCGGAGAGCTTGGACGTGTTGGCGAAGGGCGAGAGGCGGGCGCGGTGGCACAGCTCGTTCGCGAGGCGGCGGCCGATGCCCGCGAGGTGGTGCTGGTCGCGGAGCCAGCCGTGCACCCGGGTGGAGTCGGCGCGCAGGAGCGCGCCGAGCTCGTCGAGGGAGAGTGTGTCGGCCTCGGGGCCGAGGTCGTCGAGGGGAGGCTGGGCGAGGGGATCGCCCTCGACCACCCAGACCCCGGCCTTGCGCTCGGTGCCCGGTTCGGTGAGCAGCAGGGCCCGCCCGTCGTCGAAGCGCCACCGGGCGATGCCGTTGCGCGGCTTCGCCGACTGCCTGGGATCGGGACGGAGTCGCCCGCCCTGCATGGGGTGGACGACGAACGTGAGGGCGCCGAAGGCGAGGAGGAGCAGCTTGCCGCGCCGGCCGATCGAGTCGAGGGTGCGGCCGACCGCGGCCTCGGGAGCCGGCGTGTAGGTGCGGAGCACGGTGAAGCTGAGGGGCTCGAACCGGGAGAGGGTCGCACCGCCGAACTCCCGCTCGAGCCGTTCGGCGTGGGCCTGGATCTCGGGGAGCTCGGGCACCTCAGTACTCCGTCGTCGCGCGGACGTCGGCGAAGGGATCGGGGGACGCGCCGAGGGCCGCGTGTTGGGCGAGGAGCGCGTCGACGGAACCGCCGAGGCGCAGCTCGCCCGCCATGAACGCGGCCTGTGCGCTGCGCTCGCCGCGGGCGACCTCGGCCGCCACCTCGTAGGTGCCGGTGAAGCTGATCGTGTGCTCGTCGGCCCGGCCCGGGCGCACCCTCGCCGAGTCGGGCGTGATCACGAGGTGGTAGCTGCGCTCCTCGGTGGGTCGGCCGTCGCCGCCCGCGGGAACGTCGGTGACCACGTGCTGGACCACGACGGTGCCCTCCGCGCTGCGTGGCCCACCGGGCCCGGCGGCAGCCCGGTCCATCGCGTCGATCCACTCGTCGGACAGGAAGCGAACCACCTGGCCATCGTAGGGCCGTCGCTAGGCTCGGCCGATCAGCGATCACGACCCCGACCGGCTGCCGCGCGACGGAACGAGCACGCCTCCCGCCCCACTCGGCCGCCGAGTGGGAGCCCGGGTGGTCGACGTCGTCGTGGTCAGCTGGCTGAGCCTCTTCGTGCTGGTCGAGCTGCTCGGGCGCCTGCTCGGTGGCGATCCGCTCGGGCGCGGATCCCCGGCGCGCCACCTCGAGTCGCTGTCGAGCCTGCGCACCGTCGTCGGGATCGGCCTCGTCGTCGCGGTGTGCGAGGTCCTCCCGGTCGCGCTGCGGGGGGCGACGCTCGGGAAGGCGATGCTCGGGCTCCGTGTCGTGCGGCTCGACACCTTCGGGCCGCCGCACGCGCTCGACGCGCTGCTGCGCGCGCTCGTGCTCTACGGCCCGCTCGCGGTCCCGGTCGTCGGGCCGCTGCTCTCCCTCGCGATCGTGGTCCCGGTCCTCGTCTGGCCGACGCGTCGAGGCCTGCACGACCTGGTGGCAGGCACCGTGGTGATCGGTCTCGAAGCACCGTGGACCGACCTTGGGGGTGACTCCGAGGCGCCGTAGGCTCGTCCGGATGGATCCGTCCGACGAGCTCGACCACTTCGTCGGACCCACCTCGGCATGGTCCGAGACCTGGGAGTTCCGGGCGGCCTCCGACGACCTCACCACCGCCGTCGTCGTCGCCGTGGGTCGCCGCCCCGCCGAAGGTCGACTCAGCTACTGGGCGGCGCTGCTCGGGCGCTCCCGGGCGACCGTCGCGGTCGTCGAGCACGACATCGACGCGCCGCGCACCGGGCTCGAACTGCGAGCGAGCGGTCTGTGGGCCGACCACATCTGCGAGGAGCCGCACCGGCGCTGGTCGGTCGGGCTCGAGGCGTTCGGGCTCGCGATCGATGCCCCCACCGACCTCGTCGCCTCCGGCCGAGGGCTCCCGGTCCCCTTCGGCCTCGACGTCGAATGGGAGACTCCCGCCGACCCGATCCCGGTCGAGATCCGGGGCGACGAGGGCTACGTCACCGCGGGCACGGCGCACGGGGAGGTGCTGCTCGGCGACCAGGCGATCGAGCTCGAGGGCTGGGGCCAGCGTCTCCACCGCTGGGGCACCGGTGCGGCCCTTCCCGACTGGTGGGCGCACCCCCGCGCCGCTGGCGTCGGCCCGCCGCCGGGTCCGGTCGATCTGGCCGCAGCGCTCCAGGTGCCCGACGCGCTCGGGCTGGTCACCTCGATCGGCGTCGGCACGATGCTCTGCGGCGACGGTCCGCTGGCGCCGGCGTGGGTGTCCTCCCACGTGGCTCACCGCGCGACGTGAGTGCGATACTGCGCCGGTGACCGGCACGATGTCGCTCGAACCAGAACCCACACGCGTCCCGTGGAGCGCCTCGGACCGTCTGGTCCCCCGCACGATCGTCCGCCCCCTGCGGCGCTTCGCGGACACCTCCGCCGCGAGTGGTGTCGTCATGCTCGGCATGGCACTCGTCGCCCTGGTGTGGGCCAACTCCGACGCGGCGGAGACCTACGTGCAGTTCTGGAACGCTGTCGTGTCGGTCGAGGTCGGCTCGCTCTTCCACATCGAGCTCACGGTGCGCGCGTGGATCAACGACCTCTTCATGGGGCTGTTCTTCTTCGTCGTCGCCCTCGAGATCAAGCGGGAGCTGGTGCGTGGCGAGCTCGCCGATCTCCGGTCGGCTGCGCTGCCTGCCATCGCCGCGATCGGCGGCATGGTGGTGCCGGCGCTCATCTACACGGCGTTCAACGCGGGTGGTGAGGGCAGCAGCGGATGGGGGATCCCGATGGCCACCGACATCGCCTTCGCCATCGGTGTGCTGTCACTGCTCGGCCGGCGCATCCCGTCGTCGCTCGTGGTGTTCCTGCTCTCGCTCGCCATCGTCGACGACCTGGGCGCCATCCTCGTCATCGCCGTCTTCTACACGGCGTCGGTGTCGTTCGAGTGGCTGGCCGTTGCGGTTGGCACCCTGCTCGCGGCGTACGTAATGAAGCGCCAGGACGTCCGCTCGCTCCTGCCGTACATCGCCCTGGCGGGCGTGTGCTGGTTCGCGCTCCACGAGTCGGGCGTGCACGCCACGCTCGCGGGAGTGACGTTCGGTCTGCTCACCCCGAGCCACGCGTTCTACGACCGCCGCTTCTTCCGGGCCCGGGTCGAGCGCGTCGTCGACCAGGTGGAGGAGGCCGAGGCCGACGCCGGGCACCACGGTGCGATAGAGGACCACGAGGCCGAGGAGGCCGACGCGCTCGACACCCTCGTCACCGTCGCCCTCGAGTCCCAGCCTCCTCTCGATCGTCTCGAGCGCCGGCTCGTGCCGTGGACGAGCTTCCTGATCGTCCCGGTCTTCGCACTCGCGAACGCGGGGGTGGCGGTCAGCTTCGGGGATCTCGCCGACGTGTTCGCCGAGCCGGTCACCCTCGGGGTGATGTTCGGCCTGGTGTTCGGCAAGGCGATCGGCATCTTCGCCTTCACGTGGGCGGCGGTCAGGCTCGGTGTCGGCAGGATGCCCGTGGGCGCGTCGTGGCGACAGGTGCTCGGCGTCGCGATGCTCGGCGGCATCGGCTTCACCGTCGCGCTGTTCGTCACCGAGCTCGCCTTCGATCACGGTGCGATCGCCGACCAGGCGAAGATCGGGATCCTCGCGGCCTCGCTGGTCGCGGGCGTGCTCGGATACCTGTTCCTCCGCCTCGTGTCGAAGGCGCCGGAGGTGCCCCACCCGGGCTGAGCCCGACGGCCCCCGGTTCCTCAGCGGGCGCCGCTGCGGCGCTCGGCCACCGAGGTGACGGCCAACACGACGCCAGACGCCACGACCGCGATGAGGATCGGGACGACGACGTCGCCGCTCGGTGCCGACAGTTCCGGGGAGTCGGTGCCGTCGGGCCACGGCCACAGCACCCGCAGCGACCCGACCATCAGACCGACCATCGCCGCGAGCACCGTGTCGTGGTGGTGGGCGAGAGCCCAGTGGAGGCTGGTGGAGAAGAGGGCCAGGCCCACGACGCAGCCGACCAGGAACACCGCGAGGAGCACCACCTCGCGGTCGGTGACGAGGCCGAGCACCGAGTCGTACATGCCGAGCATCAGGAGGAGGAACGACCCCGACACGCCGGGCAGGATCATGGCGCAGATCGCGACCGCCCCCGCGAGGAGGAACATCCACCAGGTCGGGTCCTCGACCGGTCCGGACTGGAGTCCGAGGACGAAGAACGCGCCGACGGCGGTGACGGCGGCCACCACCACGCGGAACGCATCCCGTCTGCGGACGAGCCGCCAGGCGATGGCGACCGAGCCGGTGATGAGTCCGAAGAACAGCGCGGCCATGCGCACCGGCTGCTCCTCGAGCAGCGTCTCGATCGTGTGGGCGAGCGTGGCGACCGCGAGCCCGACCCCCGCGAGGAGGGCGACGACCCACACCCACTCGACGTGGGCGAGCTGGCCGAGGGCGGCGCGAGGTTGGCCGCGGACCGCCTTGCCGAGGACCGATGCCCCCGCCCGGATGTTCGCCACCAGGCGCTCGTAGATGCCGAGCACCAAGGCGACCGTGCCCCCGGACACGCCGGGCACGACGTCGGCCGAGCCCATGAGGAAGCCGCGCCCCAGCTGGGCGAGCACCTGGCTCGGCGCGTTGCGTCGCACGTCGTCGCGTGGGGTTCGGGTCGCTCGGCGGTCCGGGCTCAGGTCTGTCCGAGCAGGCGCCGGTTCTTGACCTTCGCCTTCACGTAGTCGCGGTTCATGTAGGCGATGAAGTCGATCGAGATCTCCTTCGGGCACGCCTCCTCACACTCGCCGTGGTTCGTGCACGAGCCGAAGAAGTCCTCCATCCGCTCGACCATCGCCTCGGTGCGCGACCACCGCTCGGCCTGCCCCTGCGGGAGCTGGTTGAGGTGCTGGATCTTCGCGGCGGTGAAGAGCTGGGCGGCGCTGTTCGGGCAGGCGGCGACGCACGCCCCGCACCCGATGCAGGCCGCGGCGTCCATCGCCGAGTCGGCGGCGGGCTTGGGGATGAGGATGAGGTTGGCGTCGGGCGCGCTGCCGGTGTTGACCGAGATGTAGCCGCCGGCGGCGACGATCTCGTCGAGCGGCCGCCGGTCGACCATGAGGTCGCGGATGACCGGGAAGGCGCCTGCCCGCCACGGTTCGAGGACGATGGTGTCGCCGTCGGTGTAGTGCCGCATGTGCAGCTGGCAGGTGGCGGTGCCCTTCTCGGGGCCGTGCGCCCGGCCATCGATCATGATGCCGCACGAGCCACAGATGCCCTCACGGCAGTCGTGGTCGAACTCGATGGGCTCGATGCCCTGGTCGATGAGCGCCTCGTTCACCGTGTCGAGCATCTCGAGGAACGACATGTCCTTGCTGATGTTCTCGGCGCGGTAGGTCTCGAAGCGGCCCGGCGCGTCGGGCCCCTCCTGACGCCAGACCTTCAGCGTGAGGTTCAGGGTCACTTGTAGCTCCTCTGGGTGAGCGCGACGTTCTCGAACACGAGGGGTTCCTTGTGGAGGGCCTGCGGGGCGTCGGGCCCCTGCCACTCCCACGCGCCGACGTAGGCGAAGTTCTCGTCGTCGCGCTTGGCCTCGCCGTCCTCGGTCTGGTGCTCGGCCCGGAAGTGGCCGCCGCACGACTCCTCGCGGTGGAGGGCGTCGCGGGCCATCAGCTGGGCGAGCTCGAAGAAGTCGGCGACCCGGCCGACCTTCTCGATGGACTGGTTCGGCGACTCGTCGGTGCCGAGCACCTTGACATCCTTCTCGAACTCGGCCTGCAGCGCCGGGATCTCCGAGAGGGCCTTCTGGAGCCCCTCGGCGGTGCGCTCCATGCCGATGTAGTCCCAGACGATCTTGCCGAGTTCGCGGTGGTAGTGGTCGACCGACTTGGTGCCCTTGATCGACAGCCAGCGCTTCGTGCGGTCGCGCACGTCGTTCTCGGCCTCGACGAACACCGGGTCGGAGGTGGGCACCGGAGTGGTGCCGAGGAGGCCCGACAGGTAGTTGCCGATGGTGGCGGGGATGACGAAGTAGCCGTCGGCGAGGCCCTGCATGAGGGCCGAGGCGCCGAGGCGGTTCGCGCCGTGGTCGGAGAAGTTCGCCTCGCCGAGGGCGTAGAGCCCGGGCACGGTGGTCATCAGGTCGTAGTCGACCCACAGGCCGCCCATCGTGTAGTGGGTGGCGGGGTAGATGCGCATCGGAACCTCGTAGGGGTTCTCGTCGGTGATGCGCTGGTACATGTCGAAGAGGTTGCCGTAGCGCTCCTCGATGGTCTTCTTGCCGAGGCGCTGGATCGCGTCGGCGAAGTCGAGGTACACGCCGTTCTTCAGGGGGCCGACGCCGTGGCCCGCGTCGACCATCGTCTTCGCGTTGCGGGAGGCGACGTCGCGGGGCACGAGGTTGCCGAACGCCGGGTACTTGCGCTCGAGGTAGTAGTCGCGCTCGTCCTCGGGGATCTGGGCGGGCGCCCGCGTATCGTCGGGGTTCTTCGGCACCCAGATGCGCCCGTCGTTGCGGAGCGACTCGGACATCAGCGTGAGCTTCGACTGGAACTCGTCGCTCGCGGGGATGCACGTGGGGTGGATCTGCGTGTAGCAGGCGTTCGCGAAGAACGCGCCCTTGCGGTGGGCCCGCCACGCCGCGGTGACGTTCGACGCCATGGCGTTGGTGGAGAGGTAGTACGCGTTGGCGTAGCCGCCGGTGCAGAGGAGCACGGCGTGGGCCGAGTGCGAGGTGATCTCACCGGTGCTGAGGTCGCGGGTGACGATGCCGCAGGCCACCCCGTCCTTCACGACGACCTCGAGCATCTCGGCGCGGGTGTAGAGCTGCACGGTGCCGAGGTGCACCTGGCGCATCATCGCCTGGTAGGCGCCGAGCAGCAGCTGCTGGCCGGTCTGGCCACGGGCGTAGAAGGTGCGGCTCACCTGGGCGCCGCCGAAGGAGCGGTTGTCGAGCAGGCCGCCGTACTCGCGGGCGAAGGGCACGCCCTGGGCGACGCACTGGTCGATGATGTTGACGCTGACCTCGGCGAGGCGGTG
>CAZAVX010000113.1:0-7099 GCA_964488835.1 uncultured Iamiaceae bacterium
ACTGGGAGTGCTACTGCGGCAAGTACAAGCGCGTCCGCTTCAAGGGCATCATCTGTGAGCGCTGCGGCGTGGAGGTCACCCGCTCGAAGGTCCGGCGCGAGCGCATGGGCCACATCGAGCTCGCCGCGCCGGCGTGTCACATCTGGTACCTCCGCGGCACCCGCTCGTGGCTCGCCTACCTCCTCATGGGCACCACGCCCCGCGAGGAGCTGAAGGCCAAGCAGCTCGAGAAGGTCATCTACTTCGCGGCGAACCTCGTCACCTGGGTCGACGAGGAGCGTCGTCACAACGACCTGCCGAACCTCGAGGCCGAGCTGATCGGCGAGCGCGAGGCCATCGAGCGCGAGCGCGAGCTCGAGCTCGCCCGCATCGCCGAGGCCCTCGAGGGCGAGATCGCCCAGCTCGAGTCCGAGGGCGCGAAGGACGCCGACCTGAAGGCCCGCCAGCGCGCGGCCGAAAAGGAGATGGCCGCGGTCCGCGAGCGCTACGAGATCGAGCTCGACGTGCTCCAGCGGGCCTTCGACGAGTTCAAGGACCTCTTCCCCCGCAAGATCATCGAAGACGAGATGCTCTGGCGCGAGCTCGAGGACCGCTACGGCGAGTACTTCGAGGGCGGCATGGGCGCCGAGGCCATCAAGGCGCTCATCGACCGCATCGACTTCGACGAGGAGGAGACCAAGCTCCGCGAGGCCATCGATCCCAAGGACGGCCAGCGGCCGCTGTCGGCCCAGCGCAAGCAGAAGGCCATCAAGCGGCTGAAGATCGTCACCGCGTTCAACCGCCGCGACGACCAGGGTCGTCGGGTCAACGACCCGAAGGCGATGATCCTCGACGTCGTGCCGGTGATCCCGCCCGAGCTGCGCCCGATGGTGCAGCTCGACGGTGGCCGCTTCGCGACCTCCGACCTCAACGACCTCTACCGCCGGGTCATCAACCGCAACAACCGCCTCAAGCGACTGCTCGACCTCGGTGCGCCCGAGATCATCGTCAACAACGAGAAGCGGATGCTCCAGGAGGCCGTCGACGCGCTGTTCGACAACGGCCGCCGCGGTCGTCCGGTCACCGGTCCGGGCAACCGTCCGCTCAAGTCGCTCTCCGACATGCTGAAGGGCAAGCAGGGCCGGTTCCGCCAGAACCTGCTCGGCAAGCGCGTCGACTACTCGGGCCGTTCGGTCATCGTGGTCGGCCCCACCCTCAAGCTCCACCAGTGCGGTCTGCCGAAGCTCATGGCGCTCGAGCTGTTCAAGCCGTTCGTCATGAAGAAGCTCGTCGACCAGGAGCTCGCCCAGAACATCAAGTCGGCCAAGCGCATGGTCGAGCGGCGCCGCCCGCAGGTGTGGGACGTCCTCGAGGACGTCATCAAGGAGCACCCGGTGCTGCTCAACCGTGCACCGACGCTCCACCGCCTCGGCATCCAGGCCTTCGAGCCGGTGCTCGTCGAGGGCAAGGCCATCCAGATCCACCCGCTCGTCTGCGTGGCGTTCAACGCCGACTTCGACGGCGACCAGATGGCGGTGCACCTGCCGCTGTCGGCCGAGGCCCAGGCCGAGGCCCGTGTCCTCATGCTCTCTGCGAACAACGTGCTCTCGCCGGCCCACGGCCGCACGCTCGTCACGCCGAGCCAGGACATGATCATCGGCGCCTACTACCTCACCGAGAAGGTCGAGGGCGCGCCGGGCGAGGGCCGGGTGTTCCGCCACCTCCACGAGCTCGAGCGTGCCTACGAGGCCGGTGAGGTCTCCGTCCACGCCGAGATCCAGTGGCGCCACCCGTCGGTCGTCACCGTCGCCGAGGACGGCACTCGCCAGTACCTCACCACCACGGTGGGCCGGGTGCTGTTCAACGAGACCCTCCCCGACGACTTCGGCTACGTCAACGAGACGCTCCGCAAGAAGCAGGTCGGTGAGATCGTCGACCGTCTGGCGAACGACTACCCCAAGGCCGTCGTCGCCCAGAGCCTCGACGCCATCAAGGACCTCTGCTTCCAGTACGCCTCGAAGTCGGGTCTCACCGTGTCGATCAACGACGTGAAGACCCCGCCCGAGAAGGCGGCCATCCTCGAGGCCCACGAGGCCGAGGCCGAGAAGATCGAGACCCAGTTCCGGCGGGGCATCATCACCGACGGTGAGCGCCGCCAGAAGGAGGTCGAGATCTGGAACGACGCCACCGACCAGGTGCGCGCCGCGATGGAGGCCTCGCTGAAGGCCGAGCGCTTCAACCCCATCGACATGATGGTGGGCTCCGGCGCCCGAGGGAACATGGTGCAGGTCCGTCAGATCGCGGGCATGCGCGGCCTGGTGGCCAACCCCCGAGGCGACATGATCCCCCGGCCGATCAAGAGCAACTTCCGCGAGGGCCTGGCGATGCTCGAGTACTTCATCGCCACGCCGGGCGCCCGGAAGGGCCTCGTCGACACCGCCCTCCGCACCGCCGACTCGGGCTACCTGACCCGTCGTCTCGTCGACGTCGCCCAGGAGCTCATCATCCGCGAGGAGGACTGCGCGGTCGACGGTGAGCCGGTGCGCGGCGTGTGGCTCGAGAACGTCGAGCCCGACACGCCGAACAAGCGGAACTACCTCGAGACCCGCCTCTTCGGCCGCACGCTCGCCGCCGACGTCACCCTCTCCGACGGCACCGTGTTGCCGGCGGGCACCGAGGTCGGCGACCACGAGCTCGAGCTGCTCCGCGACGACCCCGAGGTCAACCGGGTGCGGCTCCGTTCGGTGCTCACCTGCCGCGCCGAGTTCGGCGTCTGCGCCCTGTGCTACGGACGCTCCCTCGCCACCGGCAAGACCATCGAGCTCGGCGAGGCGGTCGGCGTCATCGCCGCCCAGTCCATCGGCGAGCCGGGTACCCAGCTCACGATGCGGACCTTCCACACCGGAGGCATCGCCGCCGGCGGCGACATCGCCGGCGGTCTCCCCCGAGTGGTCGAGCTGTTCGAGGCCCGCAGCCCGAAGGGCAAGGCCACCCTCGCCCGCATCTCGGGCGTGGTGCGCATCGCCGAGGACGAGGGCAAGGGCCGCACCGTCACCATCGTCGGTGACGACGGCACCGAGGACAGCTACATCGTCCCCACCCTCGCTCGTCTCGAGGTTCGCGACGGCGACACGGTCGAGGCCGGCGACGCCCTCGTCGAGGGTCCCCGCGATCCCAAGGAGCTCCTCGAGATCAAGGGCGTCCGCGAGACCCAGCTCTACCTGGTCGAAGAGGTGCAGAAGGTGTACCGCGACCAGGGTGTGTCGATCGCCGACAAGCACATCGAGCTCATCGTGCGCCAGATGACCCGCCGGGTCGCGGTGCAGGAGCCGGGCGACTCGGACTTCCTGCCCGGCGAGCGTGTCGACCAGAAGGTCTACGCCGACACGAACCGCATGCTCGTGCAGGAGGGCAAGACCCCTGCCGAGGGCCGTCCCGAGCTGATGGGGATCACCAAGGCGTCGCTCGCCACCGATTCGTGGCTCTCCGCAGCGTCGTTCCAGGAGACCACCCGGGTGCTCACCGAGGCTGCCATCGAGTCGAAGTCCGACTCGCTGCTCGGCCTCAAGGAGAACATCATCATCGGCAAGCTGATCCCGGCCGGCACCGGTCTCGCCCGCTACCGCGACATCGAGACCTACGCCCCCGACTACCAGCCGATGGAGTTCTACTCCACCGACGGCGACGACGAGCTCGACCTGTCGGCCCGCCTCGCCGAGGCTGCCGACGCCATGGCCGCTCCCGGTGCCGAGGTCATCGAGCTCACCGACGAGTCGGCGAGCTGACCCCGGTCCGGTACCGGTCCCCATAGCACGTGGAGGCGACCCTCCGTCGGATTTCCCGGCGGAGGGTTTGCCCCTGATTCCTGCACCCCCCTAGGATGGACAGTCGGCCCGAAGCGCCCCCGCGCGTCGACGGCCGTGTCCGAGGAGCTTCGAGAGGTTCACTGTGCCCACCATCCAGCAGCTGGTCCGCAAGGGCCGTCAGTCCAAGCCCCAGAAGGGCAAGACGCCGGCACTGAAGGGCGCGCCCCAGCGGCGCGGGGTCTGCACGCGTGTCTACACCTCCACCCCGAAGAAGCCGAACTCGGCGCTCCG
The DNA here is from genome assembly GCA_964488835.1 of uncultured Iamiaceae bacterium. Lineage (GTDB taxonomy): Bacteria > Actinomycetota > Acidimicrobiia > Acidimicrobiales > SKKL01 > SKKL01. The sequence continues at coordinate 4,077 of CAZAVX010000113.1, forward strand.
CAAGGTCGCCCGTGTCCGCCTCTCGAGTGGCGTCGAGGTCACCGCGTACATCCCCGGCGAGGGCCACAACCTCCAGGAGCACTCCATCGTCCTGATCCGCGGCGGTCGAGTCCGCGACCTTCCGGGCGTGCGCTACAAGATCATCCGCGGCACCCTCGACACCTCGGGAGTGCGCGACCGCAAGAAGGCCCGTAGCCGCTACGGCGCGAAGAAGGAAAGCTGACATGCCGAGGAAGGGACCTGCCCCCCGTCGCGAACTCATGCCCGACCCCATCTACCGGTCGGTGCTCGTCACCCAGGTCGTGAACAAGGTCCTCCAGCGGGGCAAGCGCGCCCTCGCCGAGCGGATCGTCTACGACGCCCTCGCCATCGTCGAACAGAAGACGGGCTCCGAGCCGCTCAGCACCCTGAAGCGGGCGGTCGACAACATCAAGCCGCAGCTCGAGGTGCGCAGCCGCCGTGTCGGTGGCGCCACCTACCAGGTCCCGGTCGAGGTGCGCCCCCGCCGGGCCAACACCCTGGCCATCCGTTGGCTCATCGGCTACTCGCGGCAGCGTCGCGAGCGTTCGATGGCCGAGCGCCTCGCCAACGAGATCCTCGATGCCAGCAACGGCGTCGGGGCGTCGGTGAAGCGCCGCGAGGACCTGCACAAGATGGCGGAGTCGAACAAGGCCTTCGCCCACTACCGCTGGTAGCACCCCCCGACCCCTCCTCTCACCCGATGCGCCGCCCGTGTCCCCGCCGGATGCGGGCTCGGCCGTGCCGGGCCCCGCTGTCTCCACCCTGATCCGCCGCCTCCGCCCGAGCAGAGAGCCCCACGATGACGAATCGAACCCATCCAATCGAAAAGACCCGGAACATCGGGATCATGGCCCACATCGACGCGGGCAAGACCACCACCACCGAGCGGATCCTCTACTACACCGGTCGTAGCCACAAGATGGGTGAGACCCACGAGGGTGCGGCGACGATGGACTGGATGGTCCAGGAGCAGGAGCGGGGCATCACCATCACCTCCGCGGCCACCACCGCGATGTGGAACGAGCACCGCATCAACATCATCGACACCCCGGGCCACGTCGACTTCACGGTCGAGGTCGAGCGGTCGCTGCGCGTGCTCGACGGCGCGGTCGCGGTGTTCGACGGTGTGGCCGGCGTCGAGCCCCAGTCCGAGACGGTCTGGCGGCAGGCGAACAAGTACAACGTCCCGCGCATCTGCTTCATCAACAAGCTCGACCGCCTCGGTGCCGACTTCTTCAAGGCCGAGGAGTCCATCCGCGACCGCCTCGGTGCCACCACCGCGGTGCTGCAGATCCCCATCGGTTCCGAGGGCAACTTCAAGGGCGTCGTCGATCTCGTGCAGATGAAGGGCATCGTCTGGCACGACGAGGAGCTCGGCGCGAAGTTCGACGTCGTCGACATCCCCGACGACCTCGCCGACGAGGCTGCCGAGTGGCGCGAGAAGCTGCTCGACGTCGTCACCGGCTTCGACGAGGAGATCCTCGAGAAGTACATCGGCGACGAGGAGATCACCGTCGCCGATCTCAAGCGCGCCATCCGCGCCGGCACCGTCGACGGCGAGATCGTGCCGGTCCTCACCGGCTCGGCGTTCAAGAACAAGGGCGTCCAGCCCCTACTCGACGCCGTCGTCGACTACCTGCCGTCGCCGCTCGACCTCCCGCCGGTCCAGGGCATGAACCTGAAGGGCGACGAGCAGCTCGAGCGCAAGGCGTCCGACGACGAGCCGTTCTCGGCGCTCGCCTTCAAGATCGTCGCCGACCCCCACGGCAAGCTCACCTACTTCCGGGTGTACTCGGGCTCGCTCGAGAAGGGCGGCACGGTCCTCAACACCCGCACCGGGAAGAAGGAGCGCGTCGGCCGCATCGTCGAGATGCACGCGAACGACCGCATCGACAAGGACGCGGTGTTCGCCGGCCACATCGTGGCGGGCATCGGCCTCAAGGACACCCGCACCGGCGACACGCTCTGCGACGAGAAGCACCCGATCGTGCTCGAGCAGCTCGAGTTCCCCGAGCCGGTGATCCACGTCGCCGTCGAGCCGAAGACCAAGGCCGACCAGGACAAGCTGGCCAAGGCGCTCTACGCGCTCTCCGAGGAGGACCCGACCTTCCAGGTCCGCACCGACGAGGAGACCGGACAGACCGTCATCTCCGGCATGGGCGAGCTGCACCTCGAGGTGCTCGTCGACCGCATGCTGCGCGAGTTCAACGTCGACGCGTCGGTCGGGAAGCCGCAGGTCGCCTACCGCGAGACCATCACCCAGACCGTCGAGAACGTGGTCTACACCCACAAGAAGCAGACGGGTGGTTCGGGTCAGTTCGCCGAGGTCCAGATCACGATCGAGCCCACCGGCCCCGGTGGCGGCTACGAGTTCGTCGACAAGATCACCGGTGGTCGCATCCCGAAGGAGTACATCCCCTCGGTCGACGCCGGCATCCAGGAGTCGCTCACCGCGGGCGTGCTCGCCGGCTATCCCACCGTCGACGTGCGGGTCACCCTCACCGACGGCAAGTACCACGACGTCGACTCCTCGGAGATGGCGTTCAAGATCGCCGGTGTGATGGCCTTCAAGGAGGCGGCGCGCAAGGCCAAGCCCGTCCTCCTCGAGCCGATCATGAAGGTGGAGGTCGTCACGCCCGAGGACTACCTCGGTGATGTGATGGGCGACCTCTCCGCTCGCCGTGGCCGGCTCGCCGGCACCGAGCAGCGCGGCAACAGCCAGGTCGTCAACGCCGAAGTCCCGCTCTCGGAGATGTTCGGTTACGCTACCGACCTGCGTTCGCGCACTCAGGGTCGAGCCACCTACACCATGCAGTTCGACTCCTACCAGCAGATGCCATCGACGGTCCAGGAAGAGATCGTCGCCCGCGTCCGGGGCGAATAGGCCCGGGACACCCCCCACTCACCACTCCTCCAGGAACGTTCAGAAAGGCACCAGGGATCTCCCATGGCGAAAGAGAAGTTCGAGCGTACGAAGCCCCATGTGAACATTGGGACGATGG
>CAZAVX010000114.1:0-6950 GCA_964488835.1 uncultured Iamiaceae bacterium
GCTCGACGAGGAGACCGAACGGCTCGCCTCGCTCCACCTCCTCGACACGCTCGCGTCGGTCGTCGCCTGCCGCGACCTCGACGCCGCCGTCGTCGCCCGCCGCCAGGTCACCGACTGGGCGGGGGAGCCCCGGCCCGGGCGCGGCGCGACGATGCTCGGCACCACCGAGGTCGCCCCGCTCGTCGACGCGGTCTTCGCCGGCGCCATGACCGGCCACGCCGCCGAGATCAACGACTTCGTCCCCTCGGTGTTCGTCCAGCCCGGGCCGGCGATCGTCGCCGCCGCCCTCGGAGTGGGGGAGGTCCGCGGGTCGAGCGGGCGTGACGTGCTCCGGGCGCTCGTCGTGGGCTACGAGCTCGCCGTGCGGGTGCCCAGGGCCGTCGGCGTCAACAACCTCCGCCGGGCGGGGCTCGCCAACCACGGGGTCGGTCCGTGCTTCGGCGCGGCGGCCGCGTCGGCGGCGCTGCTCGGCCTCGACGCCGAGTCGGTCGGCCACCTCCTCAGCCTCGTCGCCCAGCAGGCCGCCGGGTCGTGGCAGTGGCTGCTCGACGTCGAGCACGTCGAGAAGGCCTTCGTCTTCGCCGGCCTCGGCGCCCGCAACGGCGTCCACGCCGCGCTGCTCGTCGACGCCGGCTTCCGAGGCGTCCCTGGGGTGGTCGACCGGGAGGGGTCGTGGTTCCGCTCGCCGGTCTTCGCCCACGAGCGGGGCGACGGCGACCTCGACGCACTCGTCGACGGGCTCGGCGAGGTGAGTGTGCTCCCCGACGTCGCGTACAAGCGGTACCCGGTCGGCGGGCCGACCCAGCCGGCGGTGGAGGCGCTGCTCGACCTTGCCGGGGAGGTGCGCGCCGACGAGGTCGCCGCGGTGCGCATCGAGATGCCGGGCCGGTGGGAGGCGTTCCGCGACGCCGAGATGCCGGCGCTCAACCTCCCGTACCTCGCCGCGATCATCCTCCTCGACGGCCGGCTCGACTTCGTGGCCGCCCAGTCGCTCGAGCGGTTCCGCACCGACGCCCGGGTCCACGAGGTGATGGCCCGGGTCGAGATCGCCCACGACCCCGCCCAGGAGGCCCCGCCCGGTGCGCCCCGCACCGAGTCCGCCAGGGTCACCGTGGCGACCGTCGACGGGCGTCGCCTCGAGCGGTACGTCCCCCACGTGCTCGGCTTCCCGTCCCATCCGATGTCGGCCGACGACGTCGAGGCGAAGGCACTCGAGTTCGTCGCGCCGCACCTCGGAGCCGACCGGGCCCGGGCGCTCGTCGAGGCGTGCCGCGCTCCGCGCGACCACGACGCGGCGGCGTTCGTGGCGCTGGTGGCCCGCTGAGTGCCACCCTGTCGGCTTCGCACCAGGAGGACCCCATGACCGACTCGACCCGCCGCGTCGCCGTCGTCGGCAACGGCACCATCTACGCAGGCCCGCACCTCGCCCGCGCCCTCGCCGCCCGCGGCCACGACCTCGTCATCGGCGACCCGAGCGACGAGCTGCTCGCCGACCTCGAACCGCTCGGTGTCGCGGTCGAGGCCGTGCCCGGGGTGGCCGACCTGTCGAAGCCCGAGTCCGCGCCGGCACTCGCCGAGGCGGCGCTCGCCCGCTTCGGCCGCATCGACGCCGCCGTCGCCTTCTCCGGGGTGATCGTCACCGGCCGCTTCCTCGACTCGTCGGTCGACGACCTCCACAAGGTCGTCCGCACCTGCATGGAGGCGCCGTACCACTTCCTCAAGGCGATGGTGCGTCCGATGGTGGAGGCCGGCGACGGGCAGGTGCTGCTCATTACCAGCGCCTCCGGCGCCCGCCCCACCCCGGGGGCACCGCTCTACTCCTCGGCCCGGGCCGGGGCCTCGATGCTCGCCCGCAACGTCGCCGCCGAGGTGGCCCGCCACGGCGTGCAGGTCAACGCTGTCGGCACGAACTACATGGACTTCCCCGGGTTCCTCCAGGCGTCGGGTGCCACCGACCCCGACGTGCGCCGCAAGCTCGAGTCGCAGGTGCCTCTCGGCCGGCTCGGAACGATGGAGGAGTTCGCCAACTTCTGCATGGCGTTCGTCGACGGATCGAGCCGCTTCACCACCGGCCAGTTCGTCGCCTACGCCGGCGGCTGGGCCTGACCCCCGCGCCCGCCCACCCACTCCTCTTCCTCCCCGCCCGACCCTGAAACTGCGAGTGCCAGTGGCCGCGTGGCGGCCGCTCAGACTCGCAGTTTCCATCCTCCCGACCCGTCCCTGGAACTGCGAGTGCCAGTGGCCGCGTGGCGGCCGCTCAGACTCGCAGTTCGGGAGAGAGCTCGAGAGTCAGGGCCGACCGGGTCAGGTGAGCTGGAAGCCGGGGTAGCCCTCGGTGGCGATCTGGGTGCAGCGCTCGGCGTAGGCGGAGAAGCCCGGGAGCGGCATGAACACCCGTGGCTTCCCCGGCACGTTGGCGCCGAGGTACCACGAGTTGCAGCTCGGGAACAGCGTGTGGCTGGCGACGCCGTTCACGTACGCGACCCACTGGTCGGCGGCGTCGGGGTCGGCCTCGATGCGCCGCTGCCCGGCCTCGCGCAGCCGGGTGACGCACTCGGTGATCCACTCGACGTGCTGTTCGATCGACGTGACCATGTTCGTGAGGACCGACGGACTGCCGGGCCCCGTGACGAGGAAGAGGTTCGGGAACCCCGGCACCCCGAGCCCGAGATAGGTGACCGGCCCGGCGGACCACGCCTCGGCGAGCGGGTGGCCGCCGACGCCGCGGATGTCGATGCGGGAGAGCGCCCCGGTCATGGCGTCGAAGCCGGTGGCGAACACGATGGCGTCGACCTCGTGGTGCTCGCCCGCCGCCCTCAGCCCCGTGGGGGTGATCTCCTCGATGCCGTGCGGGCGGATGTCGACGAGCCGCACGTTCGGCCGGTTGAACGTCTCGTAGTAGCCCGAGTCGACGCACAGCCGCTTGCACCCCACGACCTGGTCGGGGCAGAGCAGCTCGGCCACTTCGGGGTCGTGGACGATCTCGCGGATCTTGTCCCGGATGTACTCGGCGACGAACGCGTTGGTGTCGGGGTTCGCGAGCGTGTCGGCGAACGCGCCGAGGAACCCGAGCCCGCCACGGGCCCACCGCTCGTCGAGCAGGCGGATGCGCTCCTCGGGCGGTACCTCGGCCATCGGGCGCACCGGCGCGTCGCTCACCGACAGGGCACCGAAGCCCGTGAAGCTCGCCCGGTTCCAGGCCCGCACCTCGCGGTAACGGCGCTTCACCTCGGCTTGGCGCTCGGGGTCGAGGGGCTCGTTCCACGCCGGGACGGCGTAGGTGGCGGTGCGCTGGAAGACCGTGAGGTGGCTCGCCTGTTCGGCGATGAGCGGGATCGACTGGACCGCGGACGAGCCCGTGCCGATGACCGCCACCCGCAACCCCGTGAAGTCGACGCCCTCGTGGGGCCAGCGACCGGTGTGGTACGTGGCGCCGAGGAACGAGTCGCGCCCGGGGATGTCGGGCACGTTGGCCGACGAGAGGCAGCCGGTGGCGGCGACGACGTACCGGGCGGTGAGTTGCTCGCCCGCCTCGGTGCGCACCGTCCAGGTGTCGTCACGCTCGTCGAAGGTGGCGGCGACCACCCGGGTGTCGAACTGGATGTCGCGGCGCAGGTCGAACCGGTCGGCGACGTGGTCGAGGTAGCGGAGGATCTCGCCCTGGGTCGCGTACTTCTCCGACCACTCCCACTCCTGTTCGAGGTCCTCGTCGAAGCCGAAGCTGTACTCGAGGCTCTGCACGTCGCAGCGGGCGCCCGGGTAGCGGTTCCAGTACCACGTGCCCCCGACCCCGCCGCCGGCCTCGAGCACCCGCACGGAGAACCCGGCCTGTCGGAGGCGGTGCAGCTGGTAGAGGCCGGCGAACCCCGCTCCGATGACGATGACGTCGAACCGGGCGTCGCCGCCCGACCCACCCCTCGTGGTCCCCTCCATCGGGCCGATGCTACCGGCGTGTCGCTGGCGGGTGCCCGCCACCCGCCACGTCCTCCCTGCTCCCATCCGCGTTCTTGCGTCAGTTCCGGGCGGTATGCGCCCGGAACTGACGCAAGTTCCGAAGGGGTGGGCCTAGGGTGGTCGCCCGACCAGGGAGCTGTGCGATGGCCGACGATCCGCTCGACGACTTCGAGACCACCTCGTTCTCGGTGGGCGACCGGGCGCGGCGCATCGACCGCACCGGCGAAGGCCCGGCGGTCATCGTCGTGCCCGAGATGCCGGGCCTCACGCCGAAGGTCGCGGACTTCGCCCGGCGGGTCGCGGCCATCGGCTGCACCGCGGTGGTGCCGCACCTCTTCGGCCGCCCGGGTCACGATCCCTACGCGGGCGGCCGGCTCGCCGCGACCACCTCGCTCGTCCGCTCGCTCGTCCCCGCGTGCGTGAGCCGCGAGTTCACCGTGTTCGCCACCGGTCGCACCTCGCCGGTGGTCCGCTGGCTCCGGGCCCTCGCCCGCGCCGAGCACGCCCGGTGCGGTGGTCCGGGGGTCGGGGTCGTCGGCATGTGCTTCACCGGAGGCTTCGCGCTGGCGATGGCCACCGATCCCACCGTCGTCGCACCGGTGATGTCCCAGCCGTCGCTGCCCCTCGCCGTCGGGAAGAAGCGTGCCCGGTCGGTCGACTGCTCGCCGTCCGATCTCACCGCCGTCGCCGACCGGTGCCGCAACGAGGGGCTCGAGGTGGTGGGCCTCCGCTTCTGCGGCGACCGTCTGGTGCCGGGCGCCCGCTTCGAGCACCTGCACGAGGTGCTCGGCGACGCGTTCGTCGCCGTCGAGCTCGACGACGCTGCGGCCGACCCGGCGTCGCCGCTCGCCCCACACTCGGTGCTCACCGAGCACCTCCTCGACGAGCCGGGGGAACCCACCCGCGACGCGCTCGACCGGGTGCTGCGCTTCCTGGCCGACCGACTCGAGGTGGACAACCGGGCATGACCGACTCGCCACGTCGCCGTCTCACCGCCGAGGAGCGACGCGACCAGCTGCTCGACATGGCGGCGGAGCTGCTCGTCTCCGAGGACCCCGAGTCGGTGACGATGGAGCTCGTGGCCGAACGGTGCCGGGTGAGCCGCCCGCTCGTCTACAAGCACTTCGCGAACCGCGACGAGCTACTCGGCGAGCTGTACCGGCGGGAGGCGCGGCGCCTCGACGCCGAGCTCGCGAACGAGGTCGCGGCCGCGACGAGCATCGAGGAGATGTTCTCGACGCTCGTCCGCGGTGCGCTGCGGGCCGCCGACGAGCGGGGCCACCTGTTCACCGCGCTCCGCCAGTCGGGCGGGTCGAGCCGCACGGTGCGCCAGGAGCAACGCCTCCGCGACGCCCGCACGTTCCGGGCCTTCGTCGCCAGGGCGGTGGAGGAGCGGGGGCTCGACCGGCGCCTCGGCCCTGCCGCGGTGTCGCTCCTGCTCTCGATGGTCGACTCGGTGCTCGCCCAATGGCGCCAGGACCCGACCCCCGCCCGGGCAGAGCTGCTCGCCGACGCCTACGACGCGATCGTGTCGGCGACGCTCACCTCCCTCGCCGACGACGCCCCGGGCCGCCGCGGGAGCTGACCACGAAGGGGTTGCGCGCCGCGGTCGCATGGAGCATGCTGGCGGCACATGGTGACAAGTTGTCACCATCGGTCACACGAGCTGGGGGAGCGCATGACCACGACCACTGCCGACACGTCGACCTATGCGGGGGGCCGCCGGGTCCTCGACGCCGACAGCCACGTCATGGAGTTGGCCGACTTCCTCGACCCCTACATCGACGACGAGTTCCGCGACCGGTTGAAGCGCCACGCGGTGGCCGCCCTCGAGCCGGTGCTCGACGCCGCGGTCCGCAAGGCCGAGACCCGGCGCAGCGATCCCCAGGCGGCCGCCGAGGCCGACGAGCGGCTCCTCCAGGACAAGGGCTGGAACGCCATCGGCGCGTTCGACGCCGAAGAGCGGAAGCGAGCCCTCGACCTGTTCGGCTTCGAGGGCCAGCTGGTGTTCGCGACCTTCGCCACCGCGCTCTTCGCCGGTCGGGACGTCGATCGTCTCTACGCCGGTGCGTCGGCGCAGAACAAGGCGATCGTCGACTTCTGCTCCCACGACGAGCGGCTGTTGCCGGTGGGATACGTGCCGCTCGTCGATCCCGAGAAGGCCCACAAGGCGATGGTGGAGGCCGTCGAGCTCGGCTGCGACGCCGTGATGGTCCCCTCCACCGCGGCCGGCGACCTCGCTCCTACGCACCCCGATCTCGACCCGGTGTGGGACACCCTCGCCCAGGCCGACGTCCCCTTCGTGCTCCACGTCGGTGGCGGCGGCCGCCTGCTCGACCGGGCCTTCCACAACAACGCCATGCCCGTGTCCGACCACCTCGGCGGCGGCGAGAACATCCGGTCGAAGGACTTCCTCGCCATCCACCACTCGCCCGAGCTGTTCCTCGGCGCCCTGATCTACGACGGCATCTTCGACCGGTTCCCGAACCTCCGCGGCGGCACGATCGAGCAGGGCGCCGGCTGGGTGGTGTCCTGGATGCACCACCTCGACTACGGCCTTCGCGCCTTCCGGCGCACCGAGGAGCCGCTGCGCCGCCTCGAACGCCAGCCGAGCGACTACGTCCGCACGCACCTCAAGTTCACGCCGTTCCCGGGCGAGCCCCTCGGCTGGATGATCGAGCAGGGCGGCCCGGAGCTGTTCATGTTCTCCACCGACTACCCGCACCCCGAGGGCGGTAAGGACCCGTTGGCGAAGTTCGAGGAGGCCTTCGGCGACACCTCGCCCGAGGCCCGCGACCGCTTCTACCACGGGAACATGGCCGAGCTGCTCGGCCGCCGCTTCACGGCGTAGTCCCACACATCTCCAGGGGGAGCCCGACGGTGGCCGCCGGTCGACCCGGCGGCCACTTCGGGTCCGGGAGCCCCGTCACCCCCTGGACGCCCGCATGGGCGGAGTTCCGTCCCCCTGTGGGACGAGGCTCCGCCCATGTCGCCGG
>CAZAVX010000115.1:0-6882 GCA_964488835.1 uncultured Iamiaceae bacterium
GGTGGTGGTCCCGGGACGCGGCACACGCCCCGGAACGCTCGTGGCTGTTCGGGGCCGGGTTCGCTGTAGCTCCCCGCAGGCCTCAGCGACCAGTTACCGGCCTGCGGATCGTCACTTCCCCGTCGGCCCGATCGGGCCGACGCAGCGAACATAACCACTCACGGTGAACACTTGCGAGACGGAAGCCACAAATGAACCGATCGACCTAGGCCGAAGGGCCACGGAGCGTGACAGGTGTGCCGGAAGGGTCTCCCGCAGACCCCCTCGGCCGCGGCGTCAACTGAAGGTGAGCTGGCCGTCGACGAGGTCGACCTTGATGGTGTCGCCGTCGTTGAACCGGCCCTCGAGCAGCGCCATCGCGAGCCGGTCCCCGAGCTGACGCTGGATGACCCGCTTGAGCGGCCGGGCCCCGAAGGCGGGGTCGTAGCCCTCGTGGGCGAGGTGGGCCGACGCCGCCGGCGTGACCTCGAGGGTGATGCGGCGGTCGGCGAGCCGGTCGCGGAGCCGGTCGAGCTGGATCTCGACGATCTTGCCGAGGTCGTCCTCGGTGAGCTGGCGGAACCGCACGATGTCGTCGACCCGGTTGATGAACTCCGGCTTGAAGAAGTCCTTCGGGTCGCCGGGCAGGTTCGAGGTCATGATCAGCACGGTGTTCGTGAAGTCGACCGTGCGACCCTGACCGTCGGTGAGGCGCCCGTCGTCGAGCAGCTGGAGCAGCACGTTGAACACATCGGGGTGCGCCTTCTCGATCTCGTCGAGCAGCACCACCGCGTAGGGCCGGCGCCGCACGATCTCGGTGAGCTGGCCGCCCTCGTCGTAGCCGACGTAGCCGGGGGGCGCGCCGATGAGGCGGCTGACCGAGTGCTTCTCCATGTACTCGGACATGTCGATGCGGACCATCGCCCGCTCGTCGTCGAAGAGGAAGTCGGCGAGGCTGCGAGCGAGCTCGGTCTTGCCGACACCGGTGGGCCCGAGGAAGAGGAACGAGCCGATGGGGCGGTCGGGGTCGGAGAGGCCGGCCCGGCTGCGGCGGATCGCGTTGGCGACGAGGTGCACGGCGTCGTCCTGGCCGACGACACGCTCGTGGAGCACGTCTTCGAGGCGCACGAGCTTGGCGAGCTCGCCCTCCATGAGCCGGGTGACCGGCACCCCGGTCCAGCGGGAGACGACCTCGGCGATGTCCTCCTCGTCGACCTCCTCCTTCAGCATCTTCTGCTCGGCCTGGAGCTCGGCGAGGGTGGCCGTGGCCTCCTCGACCTGGCGCTCGAGCTCGGGGAGCTGGCCGTAGCGGATCTCGGCGGCCTTCTCGAGGTCGGACTCGCGCTCGAGCTCGATGCGCTTGGCCTCGAGTTGTTCCTTGAGGTCGCGGATGCGCGCGATGGCGTCCTTCTCGGCCTGCCAATGGGCGACCATGCCGGCCTTCTGCTCGCGCAGGTCGGCGAGCTCGGCGTCGAGGGCGGCGAGGCGCTCGGCGGAGGCCTCGTCGGTCTCCTTCGCGAGCGCGACCCGCTCGATCTCGAGCTGGCGGATGCGCCGCTCGACGACGTCGATCTCGGTGGGCATCGAGTCGATCTCGATGCGGAGCTTCGACGCCGCCTCGTCGACGAGGTCGATGGCCTTGTCGGGGAGGAAGCGGCCGGTGAGGTAGCGGTCGGAGAGCACGGCCGCGGCAACGAGCGCGGCGTCCTGGATGCGCACGCCGTGGTGCACCTCGTAGCGCTCCTTCAGGCCGCGGAGGATCGCGATGGTGGCCTCGACGGAGGGCTCGCCGACGAACACCTGCTGGAAGCGGCGCTCGAGGGCGGGGTCCTTCTCGATGTGCTTGCGGAACTCGTCGAGGGTGGTGGCGCCGATCATGCGCAGCTCGCCGCGGGCGAGCATCGGCTTGATCATGTTGCCGGCGTCCATGGCCCCCTCGGCCGCGCCCGCGCCGACGATGGTGTGGAGCTCGTCGATGAAGGTGATGACCTCGCCGCCGGAGTCGGTGATCTCCTTCAGGACCGCCTTGAGGCGCTCCTCGAACTCGCCGCGGTACTTCGCGCCGGCGACCATCGAGGAGAGGTCGAGGGAGATGAGGCGCTTGTTCTTCAGACCCTCGGGCACGTCGCCCTCGACGATGCGTCCGGCGAGACCCTCGACGATGGCGGTCTTGCCGACACCGGGCTCGCCGATGAGCACCGGATTGTTCTTCGTGCGGCGGGAGAGCACCTGGATCGTGCGGCGGATCTCCTCGTCGCGGCCGATGACGGGGTCGAGCTTGCCCTGGCGCGCGAGCTCGGTGAGGTCGCGGCCGTACTTCTCGAGCGCCTGGTACTGGTCCTCGGGGTTCTGCGAGGTGACCCGGTGGCTGCCGCGGATGTCGCGGAGCGCAGTGAGCAGCTCCTCGCGGCCGACACCGACCTTGTCGGCGAGAGCGAGGAGGAGGTGCTCGGTGGAGAGGTACTCGTCGCCGAGCTCGACCCGGGCCTGGTCGGCGGTGGACATCACGTCGTTGAGCGCCCGGGAGAGGCGGGCCTCGCTGCCGTAGGCCTTGGGGAGCTTGCCGATGGCGTCGGCGACCTGGTTGCGGAGGCTGAGCGGGGACTTGCCGGCCCGCTGGAGGATGGGGAGGACGACGCCCTCCTCCTGCTGCAAGAGCGCGGCGAGGAGGTGGTCGGGGGTGACCTCGGGATTGCTGTTGGTACGGGCCGAGGAGATGGCGGCGTTCACCGCCTCCTGGGTCTTGAGGGTCCAGCGGTTCGGGTCGAGCGACATGGACTCAGCCTACCTTCGGTGTGTGCGAAAACCTGACAATGAGAGACTCAACTTTGCGACATGTGCCCTGGTCAGCGGCGTGGGCCGCGCCGACGGCGACCCCCCTCGTAGAGGACGACGGCCTGGCTGACCGGGACGAGGTCGCGCCGGTACTGACGGTGGGCTTCCTCGATGGCGAGCTCGGCCTCGCGGCGGACCCGCTCGAGCTCGTCGCGGAGGCGATCGATCTCGGCCTCCATCTCGAGCACCCGCTTGACGCCGGCGAGGTTGAGGCCGTCGCCCGTCAGCTCCTGGATGCGGCGGAGCACGGCGACGTCGGCGTCGCTGTAACGCCGCGACCCCCCACCGGTGCGGGCCGGTTCGACGAGCCCCTTGCGCTCGTAGATGCGCAGGGTCTGGGGGTGCACCCCTGCCAACTCGGCAGCGACGGAGATGACATAGACCGCCGCGTCGTGGGCCACGCCCCGCTCAGTGCGGCGGCGGTCGTTCGGGCGGTCGGAGGCGGCAGACATCGATCATCACACTCCCAGGTGGGCGCGGGGCGAGACCTCGGGTTCGAGCTCGGCGAGCGCCTCGACCGCCTTGCGCTCGGCGGCCGAGAGCTTCGTGGGCACCGCCACCTCGACGGTGACGAGCAAGTCGCCCGGCGCACCCGAGGCGGGGACGACGCCCTTGCCCCGGACCCGGAAGGTCTTCCCCGAGCGGGTGCCGGGCGGGATGCGCAACGTGACCGGGTCGCCGTCGAGGGTGGGGACGCGGATGTCGGCACCGAGGACGGCCTCGGGATAGGTGATCGGGACGGTGAGGGTGAGGTGGTTGCCCGACCGACCGAACAGCGGGTGCTCGTCCACCGAGACGAGGACGTAGAGGTCGCCGGGCGGACCGCCGTTGCGACCCGACCCGCCCCGACCCTTCAGCCTGATGCGCTGGCCGTCGGCGACGCCTGCGGGGATGCGCACCTTCACCTGACGGGCGCGGCGCTCGACGCCGGTGCCCCGACAGGTGGGGCAGGGGTCGGTGACGACCTGCCCGCGGCCCGCACACGCGGGGCACGGCTGACTGAAGGAGAAGAAGCCCTGGTTCTCGTCGAGGAGGCCTCGGCCGCCACACCGCGAGCAGGTGGTGGGCGCGGTGCCCGGCTTGGCACCTGACCCGTGGCAGGTGGAGCACGGGGCGTCGGAGGTGAGATGCACCTCGGTGGTGACGCCCTTGACCGCGTCGACGAAGCCGAGATGCAGCTCGGCCTCGAGGTCGGCGCCGCGCTGGGGCCCGGCCCCGCGAGACGCGCGGCCTGCCCCCCGCCCACCGCGGGTGAAGAGGCCGCCGAGCAGGTCGGAGATGTCGTCGGTGCTGAACGTGAAGCCGCCCGGACCCTGTCCGCCGAAGCCGCTCGCCATGGGACCCATGCGGCGGACCTCGTCGTACTCCTTGCGCTTCTCGGCGTCGCCGATGACGTCGTAGGCGGCCGACACCTCCTTGAACCGCTCTTCGGCCTTGGCGTCGCCCGGGTTGGCGTCGGGGTGCAGCTGGCGCGCGAGCTTGCGGTACGCGGAGGTGATCTCCTTCTGGGTCGCCGTCTCAGCGACGCCGAGGATCTTGTAGTAGTCCTTCTCGAGCCACTCGCGCTGGGCTGCCATCGCTCACCCGCGAACCTTCACCATCGCGGCGCGGAGCACCTGTCCCTTCCAGACGTAGCCGGGGCGCAGCACCTCGACGACCCGTGGTTCGTCGTGGGGCTCCTGGGCCGGCTCGTGCAGGACCGCCTCGTGGAGGGCAGGGTCGAAGGTCTGACCGAGGGGGTCGACACGCTCGAGCCCCTCCTTCTCGAGAACCCCGAGGAGCGCGGCGAACACCGGCTCGACACCCGAGGCGCCGTGCATCATGCCGGCATCGCACGCGTCGAGCACCGGCAGCAGCTGGTCGGCGAGGCGCGCCATGGCCCGCTCGCCGGCCTCGCGGTGCTCCTTGGTCGTGCGCTTCTTGTAGTTCTCGAAGTCGGCCTGGAGACGGCGGAGTCGGTCGAGGTAGTCGTCGCGCTCGGCGGTGACCGCCTCGAGCTGGTCGAGGGTCTGGGTGGCGAGGGTCTCGAGGTCGGTGGGGTCGAGGTCGGCGACCACCGGACGAGCGAGGCCCGAGCGGGTCTCGTCGTCGGCCGCGGCCGCGCCGGACTCGGCGGGCGCGGCGTCGCCCGCCCCCGCCGCACCGGTGTCGCCGGCGGGCGGGGTGTCGGGCTCGACCGGGACCTCGTCGGTGGCCTCGGGGGCCCCGCGGTCGACGGGATCGGTCACTGCTGCTCCTCGTCGACGATCTCGGCATCGACGATCTCGGCGTCGACGACCTCGTCGTCGGCGGGCGCGTCGCCCGGGGGCGGGGTGGCCGCCGAGCCGGACTCGGCCGCCGCCTGCTCGTAGAGCCGCTGGGTGAACGACTGGCTGGCGGTCATCAGGCCCTCGGTGGCGGTCTTGATGGCCTCGACGTCGGAGCCGGCGAGGGCCGACTTCAGCTCCTCGAGCTTGCTCTCGACGGCGGCCTTCTCGTCGCCGCTCACCTTGTCGCCCTGCTCGCGCAGCACCTTCTCGGTCTGGTAGACGAGCGTGTCGGCGCTGTTGCGGACCTCGGCCTCCTCACGGCGGCGGCGGTCCTCCTCGGCATGGGCCTCGGCATCCTTGACCATCTGGTCGATGGCGTCCTTCGACAGCGACGACTGACCGGTGATGGTCATCGACTGCTCCTTGCCGGTGGCGCGGTCCTTCGCGGAGACGTGGACGATGCCGTTGGCGTCGATGTCGAAGGTGACCTCGATCTGGGGCACGCCGCGGGGGGCCGGGGGCAGGTCGACGAGCTGGAACTTGCCGAGCGTCTTGTTGAACTGCGCCATCTCCCGCTCGCCCTGGAGCACGTGGATCTCGACCGAGGGCTGCATGTCCTCGGCGGTGGTGTAGACCTCGGTGCGGCGGGTCGGGATGGTGGTGTTGCGCTCGATGAGCTTGTGCATCACGCCACCCTTGGTCTCGATACCGAGCGACAGCGGGGTGACGTCGAGGAGCAGGACGTCCTTCACGTCGCCCTTCAGCACGCCGGCCTGGACGGCGGCGCCGACCGCGACCACCTCGTCGGGGTTCACCGACTTGTTGGCCTCCTTGCCGGTCATCTCCCGGACGAGGTCGGCGACCGCGGGCATGCGGGTGGAGCCACCCACGAGGATGACGTGGTCGATCTGACCCTTCTCGAGCCCGGCGTCCTTGATGGCCTGCTCGAAGGGACCCTTGCACCGCTCGAGCAGGTCGGCGGTGAGCTCCTGGAACTTGGCCCGGGTCAGCTGGTAGTCGAGGTGGAGCGGACCGGCGTCGGTGGCGGTGATGAACGGCAGGTTGATCTGGGTCTGCTGCACCTGTGACAGCTCGATCTTCGCCTTCTCGGCCGCCTCCTTCAGACGCTGGAGGGCCATGGCGTCGTTGGAAAGGTCGACGCCGTGGTCGTTCTTGAACGAGGTGGTGAGCCAGTCGATGACCCGCTCGTCCCAGTCGTCGCCACCGAGGCTCGTGTCGCCGTGGGTGGACTTCACCTCGAAGACGCCGTCGCCGATCTCGAGGATCGACACGTCGAAAGTGCCGCCACCGAGGTCGAACACGAGGATGGTCTGGTCGGCGCCTTCCTTGTCGAGCCCGTAGGCGAGGGCGGCGGCGGTGGGCTCGTTGATGATGCGGAGCACCTCGAGGCCCGCGATCTGACCGGCCTCCTTGGTGGCGGTGCGCTGGGCGTCGTCGAAGTACGCGGGCACGGTGATGACGGCTTGGGTGACCGAGTCGCCGAGGTAGGCCTCCGCGTCGCGCTTGAGCTTCTGGAGCGTGCGCGCCGAGATCTCCTGGGCGGTGTACTTCTTGCCGTCGATGTCGATGGTCCAGTCGGTGCCCATGTGGCGCTTCACCGACCGGATGGTGCGCTCGGGGTTGGTGATGGCCTGACGCTTGGCGACCTCGCCGACGAGGACCTCACCGTTCTTCGAGAACGCGACGACCGAGGGCGTGGTGCGGCTGCCCTCGGAGTTGGGGATGACGACGGGGTCGCCAGCTTCGAGGACGCTGACGACCGAGTTGGTGGTGCCGAGGTCGATACCGACGGCCTTGG
>CAZAVX010000116.1:0-6801 GCA_964488835.1 uncultured Iamiaceae bacterium
GGGCGGCGTGGAAGACCGGCGTGGGACACTCGGTCGGGTGACCGAGCATGTGCGGCCGACGGGCCGGGCGGTGGTGCAGCGGGAGGTGCTGCACGGATGGGTGTGGTCGGTGGTGCCCGCCATCGAGGTCGACACCGGCGACGGTCGCGCCGCCCTGTACCGCGCAGCAGGCACCGAGTGCTGGTGGCCGAGCCACCCCCGCGACGAGCACCCGCCCGCCGACGAGGTCACCCAGCGACCGAAGCGGTCGGTCTCCTTCGCGGGCGGCGCCCAGCTCACCCTGGCCGTGCCGGGCGACGACGTGAGCGTCACCATCGGTTGGGACGAGAGCGGAGCGTTCGGCGGGTGGTACGTCGATGTGATCCGCCCCTACCGGCGCACACCGATCGGGTGGGACTTCATGGACCTGCACCTCGACCTGGTGGTGACGCCCGACGGCGCCGCGACCCTGAAGGACGCCGACGAGCTCTCCGCCGCGGTGGCGGCCGGCCACGTCGAGGCCGAGGAGGCCGAGCGGGCCCATCGCCGGTGCGACCAGATGCGCGACCTCGCCGCCCGCAGAGCGGGCGTCTTCGGTGAGCCGTGGCCCGACTGGCGTCCCGATCCGACCTGGCCGGTTCCCCGCCTCAGGAGCGAGGCGGGTAGGGCGCTGGCGTCGTCACCGACACCGGCCGACCTCCACTTCGAGCCCGAATGGTGGTTCGGGAGCGAGGAGCCCTAGAACGCGGCGAGGACGACGTCGGCGTCGCGCACGACGTCGAGCAGCAGGCTCGGCACCACACCGAGGGCCAGGGTGACCACCACGGCGATGGCCAGCGCGATCGCGGCGGTTCCGGGGATGGGGATGCGAGGCCCGGAGACCTCCTCGCCGTCGTCGACCGAGAGGTACATGGCGACGACGACCCGCAGGTAGAACACCACCGCGACCACCGAGAAGAGCATCACCGCGAGGCCGAGCCAGAACGACCGGGCATCGACCGCCGCGCCGATGACGTAGAACTTCGCGAAGAAGCCGGCGGTGCCGGGGATGCCCGCCTGCGAGAGCAGGAAGAGCGTGAACACCAGGGCGAGGCCGGGCCGGCGCTTCGAGAGCCCGCGGAAGTCGTCGAGGCTCGACTTCGCGTCGCCCGGACCGGTGACGAGGCTGACCACCCCGAAGCTGCCCGCGACCATGAAGGCGTAGGCGACCATGTAGAAGAGCATCGACTCCACACCGCGGTCGGTGGCGGCCTGGATGCCGACGAGCATGATGCCGGCGTGGTTCACCGCCGAGTAGCCGAGCATCCGCTTCACGTCGGTCTGCACGAGAGCCAGCACGGCGCCGACCGCCATGCTGAGCACGGCGAGCACGTAGATGACCGGCTGCCAGTCGACGGCGTAGTTGCCGAGCGCGAGGTGCAGCACGCGGACCAGCGCGGCGAACGCACCGACCTTCACCGCGGCACCCATGTACGCGGTGACCACGGTCGGCGCACCCTGGTAGACGTCGGGGGTCCAGGCGTGGAACGGGGCGGCGGCGATCTTGAAGCCGAAGCCGACGACGAGGAGGCCGAGGCCGACCATCAGCAGACCGTCGCGCATCAACACGTTCGTGGCGAGGAAGTCGGCGATGGCGACGAGGTTCGTCGAGCCGGTGGCGCCGTAGAGCATGGCGATGCCGTAGAGGAAGAACGCCGAGGCGAACGCACCGAGGATGAAGTACTTGAAGCCCGCCTCCTGGGAGGTGAGCCGGCGCCGGTGCATCGAGGCCATCACGTAGGTGGCGATCGACAGCGTCTCGAGGCCGAGGAACATCACGACGAGGTCGTTGGCCGACGCCATGATGGCCCCGCCCGAGGCGGAGAGCAGCATGAGGACGAACAGCTCGGGCCCCTCCATGCCCTCGCGTCGCATGTAGCCGTCGAAGAGCAGCGCAACGACGATGACCGTCGCGGCGATGGCGCCGATGACCACGACGCTGAACCCGTCGACGGCCACCGCGCCCGACACCACGCTGATCGGACCCTGCTCGGGGTCCTGCACGCGCTGCCAGACGAACACGCACGCGCCGAGCACGCCGCCACCGATGGCGACGGTGGCCGCGGTGAGCGCACCGGTGCGCTTCATGAACGGGACGATGCTGGCGGCGGTGAGCAGCAGGATCGAGCCGCCGGCGAGGATCAGGAGCGGCAGGAACGCCGACCAGACGATCTCGGGCGTCTCGAGCTGGGGCGGCACACCGTCGCCGAACTGGGTGAGTGCGGACGCGAGGAGCATCAGTCGTGCACCTCCGCCTCGTCGGCCGACGCCGAGGGGGCATCACCAGCCCCCGACGCAGCCGGCACCTCGACCTCGGCGGCCGTGAAGCCCGGCACCTCGGCCTCGACGTGGGCGATCAGCGCGTCGACCGACGGCTCCATCCGCTCGAGCACCGGCTTCGGGTAGACGCCCATGAAGACGATCAGTCCGATGAGGGGCAGCAGCACGAGACCCTCGCTCCAGCTCAGCTCGCGCATCTCCTCGTTCGCCTCGTCGGGGGATCCGTGGAAGACCCGCTGGTAGGCCCACAGGAGGTAGATGGCCGCGAAGATCACCCCGCTCGCGGCGAGCACCGCCCACCAGCGGGCGGAGGCGAACGAACCGATCAGCACGAGGAACTCACCGACGAAGCCGTTGAGGCCCGGCACGCCGATCGACGAGAGCATGACCACCGTGAAGGCGGCGGCGAAGATCGGGGCGACCTTCTGGAGCCCCATCAGCTCGGCGATCTGGCGGGTGTGACGGCGCTCGTAGATCCAGCCCACGAGGATGAACAGCGCGCCGGTGGAGATGCCGTGGTTGACCATCTGGAGGATGCCGCCCTGGAGGCCGTTGGCGTTGAGGGCGAAGATGCCGAGCACGATGAAGCCGAGGTGGGCCACCGACGAGTAAGCGACGAGCCGCTTCAGGTCGCGCTGCATCGTCGCGACGAAGGCGCCGTAGAGGATGCCGACCACGCCGAGGGTGAGGAACACCGGGGCGAACCACACCGCCGCCTCGGGGAACATGTAGAGGCCGAATCGCACGAACCCGTACGTGCCGAGCTTCAGCATGATGGCCGCGAGGATGACCGAACCGGCGGTGGGCGCCTCGGTGTGGGCGTCGGGCAGCCACGTGTGCACCGGGAAGATCGGTACCTTCACCGCGAACGCGATGGAGAAGGAGAGGAAGATCCACCGGGCGGTGTTCGTCGCGAGCGCCTGGTTCTCGGCGAGCTCGACGATATTGAAGGTGAGCGCGCCGCCGGTGGCCCGGGCGTTCAGCACGACCAGGGCGATGATTCCGACGAGCATGAACGCCGAACCGAACATCGTGTAGACGAAGAACTTCGTCGCCGCGTAGACCCGGTTGCCGTGTCCCCACCCGCCGATGAGGAAGTACATGGGGACGAGCACGATCTCGAAGAAGAAGAAGAACGCGAACAGGTCGAGGGCGACGAACACGCCCATCGAACCCGTCTGCAGGACGAGCAGCCACGCGTAGTACGGCTTGGGGTCGTGGGAGGGTGTGCTCGCCAACAGTGCGATCGGGAAGATCACCCCCGTGAGCACGACGAGGAAGAGCGAGATGCCGTCGATACCGAGCGCCCAGGAGATGCCGAGCGACTCGATCCAGGTCTGCTGGGTGACGAACTGGAAGCCGGCCTCGGCGGTGTCGAACGCGGCGAGCACGTAGATCGTGAGCGCGCCGGTGGCGACACTGACGAGCACGGCGACCTGGCGGAGGACCTCGACGCGGCGGCGTGGGACGAGCGCGACGAGCGCGGCCCCCACCAACGGCAGGAGCACGATCGACGTGAGGAGCGGGAACGGTTGGGCGGCGGCGAAGGTCATGGTGGAGTGCATCAGAGGCTCGCCCTCGTGAGGAACCAGGCGAGCAGGAGGACCCCGCCGCCGAGGATCGCGAGCGCGTAGCTGCGGACGAGGCCGGTCTGGAGGACACGGAGTGCGGAACCGCCGGCTCGGACCGAGGCGGCGACGCCGTTGACGGCGCCGTCGATGACGGTGCGGTCGAACCACGCGGCGGCGTTGAACAGGGCGGTGCCCGGCCCGGCGACGAGGCGGGCGAAGGTGGAGTCGATCCACCAGCCCTCGGCGAAGGGCCGCAGCTCGAAGGTGTCGGCAGGGAGGCGGCGCTTCAGGTAGACCGCCGCGGCAGCGAGGATGCCGACCACCGCGAGCACGATGGAGAGGAGGGCGACGAACCACTTCGTCTCCGCGCCGGCCGTGAGCACCGCCTCGTTGTGGTAGAGCGACGGCTCGAGGAAGTGGCCGAACACGTGCAGCTCGCTCGCGAACGGCAGGTTCATGCCGCCGGCGATGACCGCGGGGACGGCGAGCACCACGAGCGGGAGCGTCATCGTCCACGGCGACTCGTGGGGCGTGAAGTCCTCCGGCAGGTGGTGGCCCTCGGCGTGGTCGGGCACCTCGTCGTCGGCGGCCTCACCGCTCTCCGCGTCGGCCTCGGCGTCGGAGGCCGACGGCGCGGCGGCCGCAGGCAGCGGATCGTGCCAGCGGGGCTCGCCGAAGAACACCATGAACACCTGGCGGCTCATGTAGAAGGCGGTGAGCAGCGCGGCGATCGAGCCGAGGAGCCAGATCGCGACGCTCTCGTTCCAGGCGTAGACGAGGATCTCGTCCTTCGACCAGAAGCCGGAGAACGGCGGGAGGCCGGCGATGGCCAGCCAGCCGATGATGAAGGTGACCGAGGTGATCGGCAGGTACTTCCGCAGCCCGCCCATGCGTCGCATGTCCTGTTCCTCGTGCATCGCGTGGATGACCGAGCCCGAGCCGAGGAAGAGGAGGGCCTTGAAGAACGCGTGGGTGATGACGTGGAACACCGCGGCCACGTACGCGCCCGACCCGATGGCGAAGAACATGAAGCCGAGCTGGCTCACGGTGGAGTAGGCCAGCACCTTCTTGATGTCGTTCTGGGCGACCGCGATGGTGGCGGCCACGAGCGCAGTGACGACCCCGACCCAGGCGATGATGTCGGGCGCCCAGCTGTACGCGCTGGCGATGACCGGGTTGACCCGCACGAGCAGGTAGACGCCGGCGGTGACCATGGTGGCGGCGTGGATGAGCGCGGACACCGGCGTGGGACCGGCCATGGCGTCGGGGAGCCAGACGAACAGCGGGATCTGGGCCGATTTGCCGATGGCACCGACGAGCAGGAGCAGCACGATGCCGGTGGCCGTGACCGCCGCGATCTGACCGGCCTCGGCCGCGCCGATGAGGTCGGTGTAGGCGAGGGACCCGATCGTGGTGAACGTGAGGAACATCGCGACCATGAAGCCCCAGTCGCCGATGCGGTTGGTGACGAAGGCCTTCTTGCCGGCCGAGGCGTTGGCGGGGTCGGTGAACCAGAACGAGATGAGCAGGTACGAGCAGGTGCCGACGCCCTCCCACCCGAGGAAGGTGAGGAGGAGGTTGTCGCCGAGCACGAGCACCAGCATCGAGAAGGCGAACAGGTTGAGGTAGATGAAGAACTTCGAGAAGTTCGGATCGCCGTGCATGTACCCGATCGAGTACAGGTGGATCAGCGTGGCGACGCCCGTGATGAAGAGGGCGAAGCTGATCGACAGCGGGTCGACGAAGAACCCGGCATCGACGCTGAAGCTGCCCGACGGCACCCACTCGAACAGCGTCTGGGTGAAGAACCGCTCCTGACCCGGGAGGTCGAGCAGCCCGACGAAGACGACGAGCGTGGCGAGGAACGAGCCGCCCATCGCCGCGGTGGCGAGCCAGCCCGCGCCGGGCTCGCCGAGGCGACGGCCGAGCACCACGAGCGCGAGGAAGCCGGCCAGGGGCAGTGCAGGGATGAGCCAGACGAGTTCGAGCATGGAGTGAGGTCAGCCTTTGAGGAGCGCCAGGTCGTCGGCGGTGGCGTGGGCCCGACGGCGCATGATGGCCACGATGATGGCGAGGCCGACCACGACCTCTGCAGCCGCCACGACGAGAACGAACAGCACGACGGCCTGGCCGTCGAGGTCGCCCAGGACGCGGGCGAAGGTGACGAAGCTGAGGCTCACGGCATTGAGCATCAGCTCGACGCACATGAACATGACGAGCGGGTTGCGCCGCACGAGCAGACCGACGCCGCCGATGGTGAAGAGCAGCGCCGACAGCACGAGGTACCAGGTGCTGGTGACGACCATCAGTCGGCCCCCTTCTCGGCCTCGACGACCTCGGGCGACAGGTCGTCGTCGGGTTCGATGCGCCCGGCCTTGCGCACCATCACCACGGCGCCGACGACGGCGATGGTGAGCAGCAGCGCGGTGGCCTCGAGGGCGAACACGTGGGTGGTGAACAGGCTCCGCCCGATCGAGACGATGTCGGGGGTGGCGTCGGCGAGAGGTCCGAGCGGCGCACGAGCGCCGGTGATGCCGTCGCCGCCCGCGGCGAGGGCGAGCACGAGCATGCCGAAGAAGGCGGCGCCGCCGACGACCGCGGCCCAGCGCTGCCCGGCGATCGGTTCGACGGTGAGGTCTTCGACGTGGTCGACGCCGAGGAGCATCAGCACGAAGAGGAAGAGCACGACGATGGCACCGGCGTAGACGATGACCTGCACGGCGGCGAGGAAGTGCGCCTCCTGGGCGACGAAGAGCACCGCGATGCCGAAGAGGGTCGCGATGAGGCTCAGCGCCGAGCGGGTGGCGTTGGGGCTGAGGACCACGCCGAGGGCCCCGCCGAGGATGACCGCGGCACCGACGAGGAAGACGAAGGTCTCCATCAGTGGTGGCCACCTCCGTCGTGCGAGTCGTGGGGATCGTGGGCGCCGTGC
>CAZAVX010000117.1:0-6794 GCA_964488835.1 uncultured Iamiaceae bacterium
TCGTGGAGGAGCGCTACGACTGGGGCGTGCTCGGCCGCCGCTTCGCCGAGGCGGTCGCCGAGCTCATCGGCGCCGAGGTGCCCGCGGCCTGACAGCGCCCCTCGTCCGCCGAGGAGTCAGCCCGCAGGGCTCGGCACCGGGGCGACCGCCAGGGCGACGGAGCGTTCGACGAGGTGGCGGGCGGGTCGGGTGAGGGTGCGCTCCACCTCCTCGCCGGATGCGGTGACCACCACCGGTTCGGCGTCGGGCACGACGAGGCGCACCGCCTCGGGGGTGCGGGCCACGACGTGGAGCTGCCGGCCTGCCGCCTCCCACCGTGCCGCGAGGTCGGCCCAGGCCTCGGGCCCCTGTTGCACGCCGACCACGCCGACCGGCACGCCGCACCACGACCGCAAGGCGAGCGGCGCGACGAGCGAGAGGTTGTCCTCGGGGACCACGGCGACGGCAGCGTCCTCACCAACGGTGTCGCACACCTCGGCGATCGCATCGGCGACACCGGGTTGGGCGCCGGCCGAGCGCAGGGGCCACGCGGCGACCGCGGCGGGGCCGGCGATCGCGAGGAGCACGACGAGCCCAGCGACGAGCGGCTCGGCCCGCCCCGGAGTGACCCACCGGGCGGAGATCCGGTCGACGACCCAGGCCGCGAGGAGGACGAACGCGGGGACGGTGACGACGAGGTACCGGCGCATGACCCACAGGTGGTCGGGGCTGATCGACGGTCGCCAGAGGTAGAGGACGGTCACACCGAGGCTGGCGAGCACGAGCAGCGAGAGCGCGTCGGCCTCGAGCCGCCGGGCCCGGAGCGAGACGGCCGCCGCGCCGCCGAGGAGCCCGAGCGCCACCGCCGGGGCGCCGAGGTACCACTGGAGCCAGCGCACCGAGTCCTCGCTGTAGCGGAGGGTCGGGTCGACCGTGGAGCCCTCGGCCTCCTGGATGGCGACGACGAAGGGCGACGGGTCGCCCCGCGTCTCGACGACGAGGGGGCGTAGGAGCCACGCGCCGAGCCCCACGAGGAGCACCACGAGCCCGAGCACCGGCGCGGCCCGGCCGAGCCCGTTGACGATCACCTCTCCGACCGGAGGTCGCCGGACGACGACCGCGGCGAGCACGACCGCGGCGACGGCCACGACGACGAGCGCGGCGGAGAGCGCGAGCAGCTCGCCCGCCAACCGGTCGAGGTACACCGGGCTGCGCCATCGGAGGTCGACGAGCCCGAGGCCAGCGGCGAGGGCCGCACCCGCCGCCACTCCGACGACCGCACGGAGCCGACCGCGGCGCCTCGCCGGATCGCCCCACACGGTGAGGGCGAACCACAGCGGCACCAGGACGAGGAGGCCGACACCGTCGATGCGGGCCTGGACGAGGGCA
The DNA here is from genome assembly GCA_964488835.1 of uncultured Iamiaceae bacterium. Classification (GTDB taxonomy): domain Bacteria; phylum Actinomycetota; class Acidimicrobiia; order Acidimicrobiales; family SKKL01; genus SKKL01. The sequence continues at coordinate 1,369 of CAZAVX010000117.1, forward strand.
CCGAGGAGCAGCCCACCGACGAGCCCGTGCCGGGGTGAGCCGCCGGCGACGGCGGCGAGTACGAGGACGAGCCCGCCGAAGAGCAACATCTGGCTGAGCGGCTCGCTGTACGCGTCGCGGGTGAAGAAGAGGTGGAGGGGCCCGACCGCGAGAGCAGTGACGGCTGCGGTGGCCGCCCATGGTCGCAGGAGGCGCGAGGCGAAGGCCCACACCGCGGCAAGGGCGAGGCCGCCGAGCACCGCCGGCGTGGCGAGGAGTCCGGTGGTCCCGCCGATCCAGTGCCCCCAGGCCAGGAGGACGGGGAGGAGGTGGGGGAACTGGGCGACCCGGTCGGCGGTGGGGTCGCCGCCGACGTGGTGGAAGCCGAGGTCGCGCCGGATGCCCGAGTCGACCTCGGCGAAGGGGTCGTCAGGCGTCGGCACGAGCAGCTGCCCCTCTGCCGCGAGCCATCGGGCGGTCGTCACGTACACCCCGGGGTCCCGGTCGGCGAGGAGGTGCTCGCCGTGATGGACGGCGTGGAACCCGGTGACGGCCACGACGACGGCGAGGGCGACCGCGCCGGCCGCCGCTGCGCCCGGCGCGGCCGGTCCTGTGGCCGGCGACCCTGCGGCGGTGGACGTGGGGCGGGTGAGCCACACGAGGACGACGAGGGTCGCGGCCGCCGCGGGCACCGCCGTCCACGGGCGGAACCACCCGAGCACCGCGAGGAGCAGGCCGCTCGACCCCATGGCGGTGACCGCCAGGATCGCGAGTTGCACGCCGCGGTCGAGGTGGGGAGCCGGATGCGGGCGCGGTGGGCCGACGGGGGCCATCATGGATCGGGCGTGCTGGCTGATGATCCGACGAGGCTAGCCAACCGCCTCCGACACCCCCGCCCGATGAGAGCCCGCCGCCCGTGACCCGTCCCTCGCGCCGCACCGCCACGATCTCCACCGCCATCGGCGTGGCCATCGCCGTGCTCGGCGGCGTGTTCGTCGCCTCCCGCCTGGTGGGCGAGTGGCCCGAGGTGCGGGAGGCGCTCCGCGGCGCCGACTGGTGGTGGACGGTTCCCGCCACCCTGCTCGCCGGCGCCGGGATGACCTGGCACGGCGTCCAGTGGCGGGCGTGCCTGCGGGCGCTCGGCGCCGAAGCCGACACCCGCCGGGTGCTCACCTGGTACTTCCTCGGCCAGCTCGGCAAGTACATCCCCGGCGGCATCTGGCCGGTGCTCGGCCGGGGCGAGCTCGCCCACCGCGACGGCGTGGCCCGGCCGGTCGCCTACAACAGCGTCGCCCTCTCGATGGCCATCACCTACCTCGCCGCGGGTGTGGCGGTCGTCGGTCTCCTGCCGTTCGGCCAGCGCGGCGAGGGGGGCACGTGGTGGCTGTTGCTCGTCGTGCCGATCGGCCTCGTGCTGTTGCACCCCGTGGTGCTCGGCCGTCTCCTGGTCGTCGCCGAGAAGGTGCTCGGCGACGGGTCGCACCCCCAGATCCCGTCGTGGTCGGCCACCCTCGCCCTCATCGTCCGTCACGTGCCGGGCTGGCTGCTGATGGGTGTCGCCACCTGGATGGTGGCCCGGGCGTTCGACCCCGATGCTCCGGTCGTCCCGGTCGTGGCCGCGGGCATCTTCTCGTGGATCGTCGGCTTCGTCGCCGTGCCCGTGCCCGGCGGCCTCGGTGTGCGCGAGGCGGCCTTCGTCGCCGCGGCCGGCGGGCTGGCCGGTCCGGTGGCCGCGACGGTGGCGGTGGTGTCGCGGCTCGCGTTCGTGCTCGTCGACGCGGTGGGGGCGATCGTCGCCGCCGGTCCGCTGAGGATGCGCACCGCGGGCGAGCCGACCGGCGGAGCGATCAGCGAAAGCCCCGGAGCAGGTCCTTCGGCACCTCCTGGCGCTTCCCCGTCAGGCTCTTGAGGCGGAGCACCCGCACGCCGAACCATCGCAGGTAACGCGCCGTGTGGCGGTGGAGCTCGACGGTGGCCTTCCGCCAGTACAGGAGGCGGTAGCGCCCCTCGCGTTGGAGCTGCATCTTGCGGGTGAGCTCGCGGTGGAACGCGGCGACCTGCTTACGGGGTGCGAGGCGGGCGGCCGGGCGGTTCGGGCCGACCATGTCGGGGTGGTGCACGCCGATCTCGTCGAGGTAGGCGGCGTACGCGTAGGCGGTGTCGCCGAACACCACAGGGCGCTTCTGGGACTCCTCGATCTCGGCGGTCGTGACCTCGGCGACGACGATGCGCCCGTCGGCGGCGAGGCGGTTCATCGTCTCGACCGCCTCGGTGGTGCGGCAGGTGATGAGGCTGACGCCGGTCTTCGAGGTGACCGTCGAGGGGAGCCACGCGTCGCCGACCACGATGTCGGCCAGGTAGTTGCTGTGGTTGATGCACACGTGGCAGCGGGGCAGGTTGAACGACCGGTCGAAGGCCACCTGGTACCCGAAGTCGACGCGCCGCCCGATGGTGTGGGTGGTGTCGCCGGTGGTGATGCGGAGCTTGCCGATGGGGCCGTCGCCCCGGTACGACACGTCGGTGATGGCGTCGGCGTCGATGCCCTTGAAATGCGAGATCGCCCGCAGCGCGTGGTGGTTGTACTGCCAGCCGCAGAGCAGGCCGATGGTGAACGCGATGCGCTCGCGGAGGTGTGGCGCCATCGTGAACACGTAGTTGTAGATGCCCTCGAGCTGGCACGGGATGGCGACGACGACGTAGCGGCCGGGGTTCGCCTCGAGGAGACGGAGGGTCTCGGGCTGGGAGAGGTTGTGGTAGATCGACCCGGGCAGCTCGTCGACCTGACGGGGCTCGGTGACGAGCTGGGGCTGGAAGTCGAGTCCGTCGACGTGTCCGAGGGCGATGACGCCGTCGATGTCGTCGCGGGCGAGCAGGTCGAGCATCAGCTCCTTGATGAGCCCACCCGACGAGGCCTTGCGGTTGCGCTCGAGGTTCGTGCTCTGGGCGAGCATCACGGCCTCGACGACGCCGAAGGGGCCGGGTTCGGCGTCGGGGAAGAGCCGCCCCTGGAGGCCGGCGAAGTCGACGGCGACGGCCGGACACACCGACGCGGCCTCGGGACCGCCGGGGCTGTCGGGCTCGAACATCTGCTTGGTGGGGTGCAGCCGGACCTTCACGGTGGGGTCGGCGAGCTCGCACGCCCCGCACCCGATGCACATCGAGGCCTCGATGACCCCGGAGAGGTCGTGGCGCACGGTGCTGGTGGCGGGCGTGTCGTCGGACTGGGGCACGAGGTCGGGGCGGGTGGCCCGCAGCACCCCGTCGACGAGGTCGAGGTTGCGGCGCGCGCCCTCGACGACGGCGGGCAGACCGGCGCGGATGGCGGCGACCCGCTCCTCGCGCTGGGAGGCGACGAGGTCGAACCGCTCGACGACCCCGGTCGGGGTCACGTCGGCGAAGTCGATGACGACGTCGTCCTGGCCGAACCCGGCGAGCACCTCGCCGTACTTGTGGCTCCACCCCACCACCACGACGGGGGTCCCGACGGCGAGCGCCGACACCATGGCGTGGAAGCGGGAGGTGACGACGAGGTCGCAGCGCTCGATGACGGCCCGCAGCTCGGTGGGCAACAGGTCGAGGTCGAGGAGCGTGCAGCGGTCGGGCTCGGCCACCCGCTCGAGCACGGCGCGACACACCGGCAGGTCGTCGAGGCGAGCGGGCAGCGGCGCGGTGCTGGTGGAGTGGGCGAAGAGCGCGACCCGGTGCTGACCCCGGCGGTGGAGCTCGTCGACGAGCCCGGCGATGGCGCCGAGGTAGTCGATGCCCTCGGCCTCGCAGAACCCGGCGACGACGGCACTCGGGGCGATGCCGATCCAGGGGAGGTCGCCGTCGGGCAGGAGCTCGGCCGCTCGCTCCGCCGCGGCCGGCGGCACGTCCATGAGGAAGGCGAGGTCGTCGGCGGGCACGTGGGGGATGCCGAAGTCGTCGAGGTGGGCGCCGGTGGCCGCTCCGCGGGACGCGATGGCGTCGATGCGGGGGAGGGCGAGACGGGCGAGCACCCGGTTGAGGGGGTGGCGGAACGGTCCGAGCGCCTGGCTGGCCTTCACCTGCGGGCGCCCGAGCAGCCACGGCAGGAGGTTGAGGAGGAAGGCGTAGATCGTGAACTTGGGGTGTCGCGAGTCGGAGAAGGTGATGCCCGAGACGTCGACGACGACGTCGGCGCGCCGGATGGCCGCGAGCGCCGGCGGCCGGCACACCCAACCCCACGGCAGGCGGAGCACCCGGAGGACGCCGGCGAGCACGGCCAGGGGCACGAGCACGGTGACGAGCTCGACGGGCTGGCACGAGACGGCCCGGGCGGGACTGCCCGCCCGTTCGAGGGCGGCGGCGTCGGGTGCCGGGTAGGTGGTGAGCACGTCGATCGACGCGTCGGGGTGGGAGTCGGTGATGCGGTCGGCGAGGGCCTGCACCATGGAGGCCGCGCCCTTGTTCGCCGAGTAGGCCGCACCGACCGTCGCGATCCGGAGGGACATGGTCCGACCACACTACCGGCCACCGTCGCGGCGACCGTGCGTGCGGTCGAGGCCCGGGCCTTCTACCCTCGTGGCGCCCCGTCTCTGACCAGGGATCGCCGTGACGACCGAACTCTCCGTCCTCCTCCCCGCCTACAACGAGCGTGAGAACCTCGAGGTGCTCGTCCCTCGTATCCGTGAGGTGCTCGACGGCCTCGGCCGCTCGTGGGAGATCGTCGTCGTCGACGACGGCAGCACCGACGGCACCCGGTCGATGATCGAGCAGCTCGCCGATCCGCAGGTGCGCTGCGTGCGCATGCGCCGCAACAGTGGAAAGTCGGCGGCGCTGTCCGCGGGGTTCCAGCACGTCGTCGGCGACATCGTCGTGCTGATGGACGCCGACGGCCAGGACGATCCCACCGAGATCCCCCGGTTGCTCGACGCGCTCGACGGCGGCCTCGACCTGGTCACCGGGCGCCGGGCCACCCGCAACGACCGCTTCGTCAAGCGGAACACTTCGAAGGTCTACAACTGGGCGACGGCCACGGTGAGCGGAGTGCCGGGCCGCGACTTCAACAGCGGGTTCAAGGCGATGCGGGCGGAGGTCGCGCACTCGCTCGAGATCTACGGCGAGCTGCACCGCTACATCCCGGTGATGGCGCACTGGAACGGGTTCGCCGTCGGCGAGGTCGACGTCGAGCACCACCCGCGCCAGCACGGGCGCTCGAAGTTCGGGCGGGCCCGGTTCTGGCGGGGCTTCCTCGACCTCATCACGGTGAAGTTCCTCACCACCTACACGGCTCGACCGTTCCACCTCTTCGGCGGTCTCGGCATCGCCGTCGGCGCGGTGGGCGGGGCGCTGCTGTCGTGGATGCTCGTGCTGCGCATCCAGGGCGAGGCCATCGGCAACCGGCCGGCGCTCATCGCCGGGGTGATGTTCGTGGTGGTCGGTGTGCAGATGGTGTTCTTCGGCCTGCTCGCCGAGCTCATCGTGCA
>CAZAVX010000118.1:0-6503 GCA_964488835.1 uncultured Iamiaceae bacterium
TCGCGTCGGCCTGGCGCATCGACAACCTGCCCGCAGCCAACGCAGCCTTGGTCGCTGCCAACGACTCGACCGCGGCGGTGACCGCCAACGCTTGGCGGGCCACGCCCAGGCCCACCCCGGCCACCCGCGCCAGGTAGTGCGCCTCGGAGGCGTCGCCGGTGCGGCGATGGGTGCCGTTGTGGCCGACCGTGCGCGCGGCGACCCCCGCGAGGTAGTCGAGCGAGTTCCGAGCCCGCACCGCGGCGGCCATCACCGCCTCGACCTGGGCGGGTGACCACCCCGCGGCAGCGTCACCGCCGGCCAGCGCGGCGACCGCGTCGCTCACCTGCTCGCACAACGCGACCAACCCCCGCGCCTCCGACGACACCCCAGGGGCGGGATCAGTATGGGGAGCAGCGGTGGCGACGGCCATGCATCAAGTATGCGGAAGGGGTGTGACACTCAACGGAGCGCAGCGGCACACCGGGCAGTGCGGAGCGACCCGCTCGCTCGGCTTGGCGTCGCCGCCCGAGGTCGCTATGCTGTCCCCTCCGTGTGCAGCGGCTGTTCGCAGCCCGTCGCACCAGTCCGGATCTCCACCAATCGACGTCCGAGCAGGCCCCCCTCGGGGAACCGCCCGGCACAACTCAGAGGCGCTCCGCCGGGGCCATTCGTCTCGGGCGGAGCGTTCGCGTGAAACGCCCGACGGCGCTGCTCTCTCCTCGGAGCTGGGGCATCCGTCGGATCAACCACACAGAAGGATTCAGCCGCAATGGCGAACAAGGCAATCGTCGGCGAGAAGGTCGGCATGACCCAGGTCTGGGACGACGAGAACCGCGTCGTCCCCGTCACCGTGGTCAAGGTCGCGCCCTGCCGAGTGGTGCAGGTGAAGCGGCCCGAGACCGACGGCTACAGCGCCCTGCAGGTCACCTTCGGCCACCGCAACCCCAACAAGCTGAACTCCCCCGCAGCCGGCCACTACGACAAGGCAGGCGTCGAGCCCGGTCAGCGTCTCGTCGAGCTGCGTCTCGACGACGTCAGCGAGTACCAGGTCGGCCAGGAGATCAGCGTCGACGTCCTCACCAAGGGCGAGCTCGTCGACGTCACCGCCGTCAGCAAGGGCAAGGGCTTCGCCGGCGTCATGAAGCGCCACAACTTCGGCGGCCAGCGCGCGAGCCACGGTGCCCACCGCGTGCACCGCATGCCGGGCTCGGTCGGCGCCTGCGCCACCCCCGCCCGCGTGTTCAAGGGCAAGCGCATGGCCGGCCGCATGGGCGCCGAGAGGGTCACCACGCTGAACCTCACCGTGGTCGACGCCGACGCCGAGCGGGGACTCCTCCTCGTCAAGGGCTCGGTCCCGGGCCCCAAGGGCGGCCTCGTCCTCATCCGCGACGCCGTGAAGGGTGGCAACTGATGGCCTCGCTCACCGTGAAGAGCCCCTCGGGCGGCTCGAGCAACAAGAAGGTGGAGCTCGCCGACGAGCTGTTCGGCATCGAGCCCAACGTGCCGGTCATGCACCAGGTGGTCACCGCCCAGCTGGCGGCCCGCCGTGCCGGCACCCAGAGCACCAAGACCCGCGCCGAGGTGCGCGGCGGCGGTGCGAAGCCGTGGCGCCAGAAGGGCACCGGTCGGGCCCGCCAGGGCTCCATCCGTGCGCCGCAGTGGCGCGGCGGCGGCGTGGCCCTCGGGCCCAAGCCCCGCAAGTACGACCAGAAGACCCCGAAGAAGATGATCCGTCTCGCCCTGCGCTCGGCCCTGTCGGACCGTGCCGCCGAGGGCAAGGTCGTGGTCGTCGACGACTGGGCCTTCGACGCCCCGAGCACCAAGGCTGCCCTCCAGGCCCTCGCCGCCATCGGCGTCGACGGCCGGGTGCTCGTGGTGCTCGGCGCCGACGACGAGATCGCCTGGAAGAGCTTCCGCAACCTCCCCGAGGTCCAGCTGATCGACGTCGCCGAGCTCAACGCCTACGACATCCTCTGCAACGACTGGGTGGTCTTCACCACCGCGACGCTGCCCACCACCGACACCACCTCGGACGCTCCCGCTCCGGCCGCAGCCGACGAGCCTGCCGAGGACGCCGACGAGACGGAGGACGACCAGTGAAGGATCCGCGCGACGTCGTCATCGAGCCGGTGGTGAGCGAGAAGTCGTACAGCCTGCTCGAGCAGAACGTCTACACCTTCAAGGTGCACCCCTCGGCGTCCAAGCCCGAGATCCGCGCCGCCATCGAGGCGATCTTCGACGTGAAGGTCACCAACGTGAACACCCTCAACCGCAAGGGGAAGCGTCGCCGTAACCGGCGGTCGCTCACCTTCGGTTCCCGCCCCGACACCAAGCGGGCGATCGTCACCCTCGCCGAGGGCGACTCGATCGACCTGTTCGAATCGTAGGACGCATCGTCATGGCACTTCGCAAGCGCAAGCCGACCAGCCCCGGCCGCCGGTTCCAGACGGTCTCGGACTTCTCCGAGATCACCTCGACCGAGCCGGAGAAGTCGCTCCTCGCCCCCAAGCCGCGCACCGGTGGCCGCAACAGCTACGGGCGCAAGACCGCCCGTCACCGCGGCGGTGGCCACAAGCAGCAGTACCGCATCGTCGACTTCAAGCGGAACAAGGACGGCGTGCCCGCCAAGGTCGCCTCCATCGAGTACGACCCGAACCGCACCTGTCGCATCGCCCTGCTGCACTACCTCGACGGTGAGAAGCGCTACATCCTCGCCCCGAAGGGCGTGAAGGTCGGCGACACGCTCCAGAACGGCCAGGGCTCGGAGATCCGTCCGGGCAACGCCATGCCGATGCGCTACATCCCCGTCGGCACCACCGTCCACAACGTCGAGCTCAAGCCCGGCCAGGGCGGCCGCATGGCCCGCAGCGCCGGCTCGAGCGTCCAGCTCGTGGCCAAGGAGGGCGACTTCGCCACCCTGCGCCTGCCGAGCACCGAGATGCGCCGCGTGCCCATCGACTGCCGTGCCACCGTCGGGGAGGTCGGCAACGCCGAGCACGAACTCGTCAAGGTGGGCAAGGCGGGCCGCAACCGCTGGAAGGGCGTCCGCCCCCAGACCCGTGGTGTCGCCATGAACCCCGTCGACCACCCGCACGGCGGTGGCGAGGGCAAGACCTCGGGTGGTCGTCACCCGGTCTCGCCGTGGGGCAAGCCCGAGGGCCGCACCCGCGACACCAACAAGCCGTCCCAGAAGCTCATCGTCCGCCGCAGGCGCACCCGCGGCTCCCGGAGGTAGTCGGTCATGCCGCGCAGCCTGAAGAAGGGTCCCTTCGTCGACGACCACCTGTTGAAGAAGGTCGACGAGCTGAACGAGAAGGGCGAGAAGCGGGTCATCAAGACCTGGTCGCGCCGCAGCACGATCCTCCCCGACATGGTGGGCCACACCATCGCCGTGCACGACGGTCGCAAGCACGTGCCGGTGTATGTCACCGAGTCGATGGTCGGCCACAAGCTCGGTGAGTTCGCGCCGACGCGCACCTTCAAGTTCCACGCCGGCCAGGAGCGGGGAGGCCGCCGATGAGCCCCACCACCTACGTCGGTTCGAGCGCTCGGGCCGCCCGCCGCCGCGAGCGCCACCCCAACAAGACCAACGAGCGTCCGGGCACCCGGGCCCAGCACCGCTACGCCCGGCTCTCGGCCTACAAGGCGCGGGTCGTCCTCGACCTCATCCGTGGCAAGACCATCGGTGAGGCCGACGAGATCCTCGCGTTCGTCGAGCGCGACGCCGCCGACGTGATCCGCAAGGTGCTCGACTCGGCGATCGCCAACGCCGAGCACAACGACGAGATCCCCGCCGACGAGCTCTACGTCTCGGCGTGCTACGCCGACGAGGGTCCCACCCTCAAGCGGTGGCGCCCCCGTGCTCGTGGCCGCGCCACCCGCATCCGCAAGCGCACCTGCCACATCACGGTCATCGTGAGCCGCATCCCCGCCGACGAGCTCGCCCGCATGCGGGCCCGCGAGGAGGCGGCCCGTGAGGCTCGCAGCGGTCAGGGTGCCCGCGCCGCCGGTGCCGCCCAGGACGCCGCCGAGGCTCGCCGTCGCCGGGTGGCCAAGAGCCGCCAGGCCAAGGCCGAGGCTGCCGCCGCCCACGATCACGATCACGACCACGACCACGACCACGACGACGAGAGCGTCGAGTCGGCGAGCGTGGACTCGGTGAGCGTCGACTCGGTGAGCGCCGACTCGGTCGACAGCGTCGACGAGACCGAGGACTCCACCGAGGCCACCTCCGAGGAGACCACCGAGGAGACCTCGACCACCGCCGAGACCGACGACACCACGGGCGACGACACCGAGTCGGCTGACGACACGGAGAAGGATCAGTAATGGGCCAGAAGGTCAACCCCTACGGCTACCGGCTCGGTGTCACCACCGACTGGAAGTCCCGTTGGTTCGCCAACCGCGACGAGTACGCCGACTTCCTCATCGAGGACTGGAAGATCAGGGACTACCTGATGACCCAGCTCCCGCACGCCGCCATCAGCCGGATCGAGATCGAGCGGACCCGCGACCGTCTCCGCATCGACGTGCACACCGCGCGTCCGGGCATCGTCATCGGTCGCCGCGGCAGCGAGGCCGACCGCCTGCGGGCCGGCCTGGCGAAGATCACCGGCAACAACAAGGTCCAGCTGAACATCCAGGAGATCAAGCAGCCCGAGCTCGACGCCGCGCTGATCGCCCAGGGTGTCGCCGACCAGCTCGCCGGTCGCGTGGCGTTCCGCCGGGCGATGAAGCGTGCCGTTCAGAACGCCCAGAAGGCCGGCGCCCTCGGCATCCGGGTCGAGTGCTCGGGTCGCCTCGGCGGCTCGGAGATGGCCCGCACCGAGTGGTACCGCGAAGGCCGCGTGCCGCTGCACACCCTGCGCGCCGACATCGACTACGGCTTCCGAGAGGCCCGCACCACCTACGGCCGCATCGGCGTGAAGGTGTGGATCTACAAGGGCGACATCCTGCCCTACAAGACCGTGGCCGAGGACAAGATCGCCAAGGAGGCCGCCATGGCCGTCGGCGACACCGCGGGCGAGGCTCGCCCCCGCCGCGTCGTGTCCTCGTCGGCCGCCGCCCGCCGCAAGGCGGTCGAGGAGGCCCCGGCCTCCGACGAGACCGAGATCGAGGAGCCGGCCCCGCTCATCAAGGAAGCCGACCCCGACTTCGAGCGCCTCCTCGCCGAGGAGGAGGAGATCGAGCGTTCGGTGCGCGAGCACCACGAGACCCCCCACTTCCGTCCCGGGGATGGTGACTGAGATGTTGATGCCGAGGAAGGTCAAGCACCGCAAGCACCAGCGCGGCCGCATGAAGGGCAACGCGAAGGGTGCCACCACGGTCGTGTTCGGCGACTACGGCATCCAGGCCCTCGAGCCCGGTTGGATCACCGCCCGTCAGATCGAGGCCGCCCGAATCGCGATGACCCGCCACATCAAGCGAGGCGGCAAGGTCTGGATCAACATCTTCCCCGACAAGCCCATCACCCAGAAGCCGGCCGAGACCCGCATGGGCTCGGGCAAGGGCAACCCCGAGCGGTGGGTGGCGGTCGTCAAGCCCGGTCGTGTGATGTTCGAGTTGAGCTACCACGATCCGGAGATCGCCCGCGCGGCCATCGACCGCGCCATCCAGAAGCTGCCGATCAAGGCCCGCTTCGTCGAGCGTCAGGAGGGCTTCTGATGGCGAAGAAGACCGACCTCGCCGACCTGTCCGACCGCGACCTGCTCGAGCGTCTGGCTGAGCACAAGCAGGAGCTGTTCAACCTGCGCTTCCAGAACGTGACCGGGCAGCTCGACAACTACGCCCGACTGCGTCAGGTGAAGCGCGACATCGCCCGCGTCAACACCGAGCTGAGGGCCCGTGAGATCGCCGCCGCCGAGGCGCTCGCGAAGGAGGAGACGGCCTGATGGCTGACACCACCACGAACGAGGGCACGACCCGCCCCAACCGCCGCAAGGTGCGCGAGGGTCTCGTCACCTCCAACTCCATGGACAAGACCGCCGTCGTCTCGGTCACCGACCGGGTGCGTCACCCCAAGTACGCGAAGACGGTGCAGCGCACCACCAAGCTCTTCGTGCACGACGAGACCAACGACCTCAACGTCGGCGACCGCGTCCGTGTGCAGGAGACCCGCCCGCTGTCGAAGAACAAGCGCTGGCGAGTGCTCGAGGTCCTGGAGCGTGCCCGATGATCCAGCAGGAGAGCCGCCTCCGCGTGGCCGACAACAGCGGCGCCCGCGAGGTGCTGTGCATCAAGGTGCTCGGCGGTTCGCGCCGCCGCTACGCCGGCATCGGCGACGTCTTCGTCGCCACGGTGAAGGACGCCCTTCCCGGTGCCGCCGTGAAGAAGGGCGACGTCGTGAAGTGCGTCGTCGTTCGCACGAAGAAGGAGCGCCGTCGTCCCGACGGTTCCTACATCCGCTTCGACGAGAACGCTGCGGTGCTCATCAACGACGCCATGCAGCCGCGTGGCACGCGCATCTTCGGCCCGGTCGGCCGCGAGCTGCGCGACAAGAAGTTCATGCGCATCGTCTCGCT
>CAZAVX010000119.1:0-6435 GCA_964488835.1 uncultured Iamiaceae bacterium
GATGTGACAGCGCTACTGGGGGAATGAGTAGCCTGTATTCATGGAACTGAACGGAACGTCAGCAATCGTCACCGGCGGCGCATCGGGCCTCGGCGAGTCCACCGCCCGAGCCCTCGCGGCGCGTGGTGCGCGGGTCGTCGTCGTCGACATGAACGCGGAGAAGGGGGAGGCGGTCGCCAAGGACATCGGGGGCGTCTTCGCCGCCGCTGACGTGGCCGACGCCGACCAGGTCATCGCCGCCGTCGAGGCCGCGAAGGAGATGGGTCCCCTCCGTTCGCTCGTCACCGCGGCGGGCATCGGCTGGGCCACCCGCACCATCGGCCGCGACGGCACCTACGAGTCGGCCCACAACCTCGACATCTTCCGCAAGGTGCTCGAGGTGAACCTCGTCGGCACCTTCAACTGCGTGCGTCTCGCCGCCACCGCGATGGGCCAGACCGACCCGGTCGACGAGGACGGCACCCGTGGTGCCATCGTCACCGTCGCCTCGGTCGCCGGCTTCGAGGGCCAGATCGGCCAGGCCGCCTACGCGGCGTCGAAGGGTGGCGTCATCGGCATGACCCTGCCGGTCGCCCGCGACCTCGCCGTCGCCGGCATCCGCGTGAACTGCATCGCCCCGGGCCTCATCGACACCCCGATCTACGGCCAGGGCGACCAGTCGGAGGCCTTCAAGGAGAACCTCAAGCGCGACGTGCTGTTCCCGAAGCGCCTCGGCACCGCCGACGAGTTCGCGTCGATGGCCCTCGAGCTCATCACCAACGACTACATGAACGCCCAGACCGTCCGCGTCGACGGCGGTCTCCGCTTCCAGCCGAAGTGATCCGTCGGTGGCCGGCCGGGGCACCGCACCCGGTCGGCCACCGCACCCCCTCGTTCAGCCCTCGGGTGAGCCCGTCGTGACGAGCCGCTCGAGGCGCTCGAGCGTGCGCTCCATCGCCGGCGGGTGGCGGGTGGGGTAGCCCGCGAGCTCGATGGCCTTCGGGACGAGGGCGGTCGACCAGTCGAAGCTCTCGGTGACCGTCGTGCCGCCTTCGACCGGCTCGAGCTCGTAGCGCCAGCGGTGCCGTCCCCAGTGGCGCCAGGCGATGAGGCGGTCCTGCTCGTACTCCACCACCGTGTTGGTGATGAGGTAGGGGACGCCCAGCTTCATGTTCATGCCGAAGCGGGTGCCGAGCCGCAAGGGCTCGGGTTCGGCGGCCCTCGCCTCGCGCACGGTGCCGGACCCGTCGATGAGCGGGTGTTTCGAGGCGTCGGCGAGCACGGCGAAGATCTCCTCGGCCGGCGCGGGGATCGTGCGGCTCACCGAGACGATGCGGTCGGACACGGGGGCTCCTTCGGTGGGGTCAGGCGGCGGGTCGGTCGAGGGCGTGGCGGAGCGCGTTCTCGAGGGTGATGTGGCGGAACTCGTAGCCGGAGGCGAGCAGGACGCTCGGGTTCACGCGCTGGCTCGACAGGAGGAGGGCCTCGACGAGCTCGCGGCCGTACAACAGCGCCGGGGCGAAGACCGGGATGGGCAGCACGGTGGGGCGTCGGAGGACCGTGCCGAGCGTGCGCGCGAACTCCGCGTTGACGACCGGGTTCGGTGCGACGAGGTTCACCGGGCCCTCGACCTCGGTGTCGAGCAGGTGACAGAGGGCGCCGATCTCGTCGTCGAGGCTGATCCACGACTGCCACTGCCGCCCCGAGCCGATGCGGCCGCCGAGGCCCAGCTTGAAGGGGAGGAGCTGGCGGCCGAGGGCACCCTCCTTCGCGTCGAGCACGATGCCGGTGCGCGGGTTCACCGTGCGGATGCCCCGTGCCGCGGCGAACCGCGAGCACGACTCCCAGCGCACGCAGAGGTCGGCGAGGAAGTCGCTGCCGGGGTCGCTGTGCTCGGTGAGCACCTCGTCGCCGCGGTCGCCGTAGTAGCCGATGGCCGACGCGCTGACGAAGACCGCGGGCGGCGCGTCGAGCCCGGCGAGCGCCTCGGCGAGCAACGTCGTGCCCCGCGTGCGGCTCTCGAGGAGCGCGGCCTTCTGGGCGTCGGTCCACCGGCGGGCGCCGATGTTCTCGCCCGCGAGGTGGACGACCGCGTCGACCTCCTCGAGTGCGGCAGCGTCGATGGTGCCCGCCCGCGGGTCCCACTCGACGGCCTGTTCGCCCGGCCGGACCGGTCGGCGCACGAGCGGCACCACCGTGTCGCCGCGAGCGGTGAGCGCGCGAGTGAGCGCCGTGCCGATCATTCCGCTCGCTCCTGAGACGACCACCTTCATCGCCGCCCTCCTTCGTCCGTGGTGTCGACAGTGTGCCGCCCCGCGCACGGATTCCCGCGGCGGAGGGGGGTCGCGCGGCTAGCGTGACCGCCAACCGGGCCAGCCTGGCCCGCGGGGGAAGGAGCGTCCATGGCTCGTGACAGGGACGAAGGCGGACCGCAGATCAGCGCCGGGCTCGTCGGCCTCGCGCTCGTCGCCGTCCTGCTCATCGTCTTCATCTTCCAGAACACCGGTGAGCTGACGGTGAAGGTGTGGTTCTGGGACTTCACCGGCCCGCTGTGGGTGATCCTCCTCGCGACCGCGCTCGTCGCGCTCGTGCTCGCCGAGCTGGCCACGTTCCTGCGGCGCCGCCGGCGGTAGCCCCGCCTCAGTGCATGTGGTGGGCGAGGTACTGCGCCTCGCCGAGGCTCTCGATGAGCGAGAGCTGGGTCTCGAGCCAGTCGGTGTGCTCCTCTTCGGAGACGAGCATCGACTCGAGCAGCGCACGGGTGGCGTTGTCGGTCTTCGCGACCGCGAGCTCGACGCCGCGGTTGAACCGCTCGATGGCCTCGAGCTCGACGCCGAGGTCGAGGCGGAACTGCTCGGTGACGGTCTCGCCGACCTGCACGGGGTTGAGCCGCTGCATGTTCGGGACGCCCTCGAGGAAGAGGATGCGTTCGATGATCGCATCGGCGTGCTTCATCTCGTCGATGGATTCCTCGCGGGTGTGCTCGGCGAGCCGCAGATAGCCCCAGTTCTCCTGCATCTTGGCGTGGATGAAGTACTGGTTGATCGCGGTGAGCTCGGCGGTGAGCACCTCGTTCAGCAGCTCGATGATCTCGGGATCGCCCCTCATGCCAGCTCCTCTCGCGTCGAGTCCTCATCCTCGCGCACGAGGCCCGAGGGCGCTGGCTACCTGCGGATCGAGACCTCGACCGCGAGCGGCGCGGCGTCGAAGCCTCTGTTGCCCTGAAAGCCTCTGCTGCCCTGAAAGACAGTGTCGACGGCCGCCGCGGCGTCGATCATGCGGCGCAGGGTGCGGTGGCACCCGCCGCAGTCGGTGCCCGCCTGGCAGGCCTGGCCGATGGCGTCGATGCTCAGTGCGCCGGCCGCGACGGCCTCGAGGATGACACGGTCGCTGACGGCGAGGCACTGGCAGGCGATCACGGGCGGAGCTCCTGGGCGGGGTGATAGGGAACCCTAACAGCATGACTGTGGCGTGCGAAACCCCGTGGTCGGCGAGGTCGTGCCGGACCGGTACCCTGTCTCCCTCGTGAGCACACGTCGGTTGATCCTCGCCGCCCTCCTGTGCGGGCTCGCCATCCTCGTGGCCTTCGCCGTCCAGGTCCTCATCGCGACCTGAGCGGGCGACCCCGCCACTCGCCTCACCCGCGTGTCGCTGCCCTCGCCCTTCCTGCTCGCTGCGGCATCGGGCCGGATCGTTCCGCCAGCGCGACCTCACCGGTCGGCCGCGGCGGACGCCGACGGTAGGATCGGCGTCGATACCCGCGCGTGGAGGTGGTCCAAACGGCTGAGAACGAGAACTCCGAGCCCGGCGACGACGCCAAGAGCCACTTCGACGTCGTCATCGTGGGCGGTGGTCCCGGCGGCTATGCCGCGGCGCTCTACGGGGCGTCGGCCGGACTCGACATCGCGCTGATCGAGCGCAACAAGGTCGGCGGCACCTGCCTCCACGTCGGCTGCATCCCCGCCAAGGCCCTCCTCGAGACCGCGGCGGTCCGCCGCGCCGTCGAGAGCGCGAAGGACTTCGGCGTGCTCGCCGAGGCGTCCGGTCTCGACCTGGCGGTCACCCAGGACCGCAAGCAGGGCATCATCGACCGCCTCGCCGGTGGCCTCACCGGGCTGCTCGGCAACCGGAAGGTCACCATCGTCGACGGCACCGGTCGCCTCGACCCCGACCACCGCACCGTGCACGTCAGCGGCGGCCAGTCGGGCGATCGCACCCTCACCGGCGACGCCGTCATCCTCGCCGCGGGGTCGGTGCCTCGCACGATCCCCGGCTTCGAGGTCGACGGCACCCTCGTCGTCACCTCCGACGAGGTGCTCTCGCTCCGTGACGTGCCGTCGAAGGCGGTCGTCATCGGCGGCGGTGCCATCGGGTGCGAGTTCGCGTCGCTCCTCTCCGACCTCGGCAGCGAGGTCACCATCCTCGAGGCGCTCCCGAAGATCCTCCCCGGGCTCGACAACGACATCACCCAGGTGGTGCAGCGGTCGTTCAAGCGTCGGGGCATCGAGGTGCGCACCGGCGTGCAGGTGAAGGGACACACGCCGGGCGAGAACGGCACCACCGTCGAGTTCGGAGAGGGCGACACCGTCGAAGCCGACCTCGTCGTCCTCTCGGTCGGCCGACGTCCGTTCCCCGACCTGCTCGGTCTCGACGACACCAAGGTCACCGTCTCCGAGCGAGGATTCGTCGAGGTCGACGAGAACTGCCGCACCTCGGTCGACGGAGTGTGGGCCGTGGGCGACCTCATCGCCACCGCCCAGCTCGCCCACGTCGGGTTCGCCGAGGGCATGGTCGCCATCCGCGACATCCTCGGCGAGGATCCGCGCCCGGTCGACTACGACCGCGTTCCCTGGTGCATCTACTGCCACCCCGAGGTGGCGTTCTCGGGCTACTCCGAGGAGGCCGCGAAGGAGGCCGGCTACGACGTGGTCGTCGCCAAGCACCGCTTCGGCGGCAACGGCCGGGCGATGATCGTCGGCGAGACCGAGGGCATGGTCAAGGTCATCGCCGAGAAGAACGACGACGGCACCGGCGGGCGCGTGCTCGGCGTGCACATGGTCGGCCCGTGGGCCACCGAACTGCTCGGCCAGGCCTACCTGTCGGTCAACTGGGAGGCCACCGTCGCCGAGGTCGCCCACTTCATCCAGCCCCATCCCACTCTCAGCGAAGCCTTCGGCGAGACGATGATGTCGCTCACCGGTCGCTCGCTGCACTGAACCCGAACACGAAAGCCGGAGGACCTTCCCCCATGTCCGAGGTCACGATGCCCCAGCTCGGTGAGACCGTCACCGAGGGCACGATCACGAAGTGGTTCAAGCAGGTCGGCGAGCAGGTCGCGGTCGACGAGGTGCTCTTCGAGGTGTCCACCGACAAGGTCGACTCCGAGGTCCCCTCGCCCGCCGCCGGCTACCTCGCCGAGATCAAGGTCCCCGAGGGCGAGACCGTCGAGGTCGGCACGGTGCTCGCCGTGCTCTCCGACTCGCCGCCCGACGGCGCGAGCGCACCCGCCGACGACGGGGCGGCCGCCGAGGCTCCCGCCGAGGAGGGCGCGGGTGCCGAACAGCCGACCTCGGTCGCCGCCGAGCCCGAGGAGCAGGCCACCGAGGCGGCCCCCGCACCGGCTGCGCCCGCTGCACCGGCTGCGGCCACGCCGCCGCCTCCCGCGCCGGCCGCCCCCGCACCGGCGCCCGCCGCCCCGGCCGGCGACGGGTTGCTGCTCTCCCCGGTGGTGCGTCGCCTCGTCGCCGAGAACCAGATCGACCCCACCCAGATCGAGGGCACCGGCCCCGGCGGTCGCATCACCCGCGCCGATGTCGAGAAGGCCATCCAGTCGGGCACCGCCCGCGCCGGGTCGGCCCCTGCCGCACCCGCGGCGCCCGCGGCCCCCGCCGCTCGGCCGGCCCCGTCGGCATCGCGCCCCACACCGGCGCCGCTGCCGCGCACCGGCGAGCGCGACATCGTCGTGCCGCTCAACAACATCCGCAAGCGCACCGGCGACCACATGGTGATGTCGAAGCAGGTGTCGCCCCACGTGCTCACCGCGGTCGAGGTCGACTTCGAGGCGGTCGAGCGGGTGCGCCGGGCGCACGGCCCCGAGTGGAAGGCCACCGAGGGCTACTCGCTCACCTACCTGCCGTTCATCTCGCGGGCGCTCGTCGACGCCATCCGCGACTTCCCGCACATCAACTCCTCGGTCGGCGACGGCGAGCTCATCGTCCACGACTACGTGAACCTCGGCATCGCCGTCGACATCAACTTCGAGGGCCTCCTCGCGCCGGTGCTGCGCGACGCCGAGACCAAGCGCCTCCGTGCGATCGCCCGCGAGATCGTCGACCTCGCCAACCGGGCCCGCACCAAGCAGCTGTCGCCCGACGATCTCGCCGGCGGCACGTTCACCATCACCAACCCGGGCCAGTACGGCACGTTGATGCAGTTCCCGATCATCAACCAGCCGCA
>CAZAVX010000120.1:0-6409 GCA_964488835.1 uncultured Iamiaceae bacterium
AAGGTGATCTACCGGCGCCGCAACCAGATCCTCGAGGGCGCCGACCTGCGCGAGGAGACCATGCAGGCGCTCGCCGAGGCCGTCGACGGGGTCATCGGCACCTACTGCGTGTCCGACTACACCGAGGACTGGGACCTCGACGGCCTCGCCACCGAGCTCGCCACCTACTGGCCCTCCGAGCTCACCGCCGACTCGCTCGCCGACGCCACCACCACCGACGAGCTCTACGACCGCGTCATGGCCGAGGCCACCGCGTACTACGAGCAGCGCGAGGAGACCCTCACCCCCGAGGTGATGCGCCAGGTCGAGCGGCAGGTGATGCTGCGCATCATCGACCAGAAGTGGCGCGAGCACCTCCAGGAGATGGACTACCTCCAGGGCGGCATCAACCTGCGGGCCATGGGTCAGAAGGACCCGCTCATGGAGTGGCAGCGCGAGGGCTTCGAGATGTTCGGCCAGATGATGACCTCCATCGCCCAGGAGTTCGTCAAGTACGTCATGCACGTCGAGGTGGCCGTCCAGCCGGCGAGCCCCGCCGAGGAGACCCGCGTCCGCGACGTCCAGTACTCCGCGCCCGGCGACAGCCCCGGCGGGTTCACCGCCGCGGGTGCCGCGGGCCTCGCCGCAGGCGACGGCGCGCCCCAGGCGGCCGAGCCCCGTGTCAACACGCCGGTGGTGAAGTCCGAGTGGGACAAGACCGGCCGCAACGAGCCGTGCCCGTGTGGCAGCGGCAAGAAGTTCAAGGTGTGTCACGGTCGGTGACCGGTGCGTGATCGCTCCGACGAGCTGAAGGGGCTGCGCCGCCGTCTCGACGAGGCCGAGCGCTACCTCGACATCGCCGAGCTACGGGCGCGCCAGCCCCAGCTCGAGACCGAGGCCTCGCGCCCCGATCTGTGGGACGACCCCGACGAGGCTCGCAAGGTCACCTCCGAGCTCACCGCGCTGAACGACGACCTCGCGCTGTTCGACTCGCTCGCCCGCGACCTCGACGACGTCGACACGCTCTACGAGATGGCCCGCGAGGAGGGCGACGAGTCGCTCGACCCCGAGATCGACGAGGCGATCGCCTCGCTCGAGTCGCGGTTCGAGGAGCTCGAGCTGCGGTCGCTGTTCTCGGGCGAGCACGACGAGCGCGACGCGATCTGCTCGATCCAGGCGGGCGCGGGCGGCACCGACTCCCAGGACTGGGCGTCGATGATGCTGCGGATGTACCGGCGGTGGGCCGACGAGAACGGCTTCGAGTTCGAGCTCGACGAGGTCCAGGAGGGCCAGGAGGCCGGCATCATGTCGGCGACCTTCGTCGTGAAGGGGCGCTACGCGTACGGCCTCCTCCAGAGCGAGCGGGGCGTCCACCGGCTCGTGCGGATCTCGCCGTTCGACTCCAACGCGCGTCGCCACACCGCGTTCGCCGCCCTCTCCGTCGTGCCGTTCCTCGAGCAGGGCGAGGTCGAGATCGACATCGACGACAAGGACCTGCGCATCGACACCTATCGCTCGTCGGGGGCCGGTGGTCAGCACGTCAACGTCACCGACTCGGCGGTGCGCATCACACATTTGCCCACCGGCATCGTCGTGTCGTGCCAGAACGAGCGCAGCCAGCACCAGAACAAGGATCGGGCGATGCAGATCCTCGTCGCGAAGCTCGCCGACCTCGAGCGCGAGAAGCGTGAGGCCGAGCTGGCGGCGATCGCCGGCGAGCAGCGCGAGGTGGGGTGGGGGAGCCAGATCCGCTCCTATGTGCTCCACCCCTACCAGATGGTGAAGGACCTCCGCACCGACCACGAGGTCGGCAACGTCGACGCCGTGCTCGACGGCGACCTCAGCGGGTTCATGGAGGCATACCTGCGGTGGAGGCGGGGCGAGACCAACGGGGGGTGAGCCCCCGTGCTCGGCGGCACGCCCCGCGGTCGGGGGTCGTCGGGTCGATCCTCGTCGTCGTCCTCGTCCTGGTCGCGGGCGTCGCGGCCTGCACCGGCCAGGGCCCCGATCCGGCCGGCGCGAGGGAAGGGTCCGGTGGCACCACCGTCCTGGTCGACGACGAACCGGTCGGATCTCCCGACACGAGCACCAGCACCGCCGTCCCCTCGCGGCGTGAGCTCGTCGTCGTCGGCCCGCCCGAGCGGGTCCGGCGGCTCTCGGTGGCGGTGAGCGGCGACGTGCTGATCCACGAGGCGGTGTGGCAGTCGGCGGCCGCTCACGCCGAGGGGGAGGGGTACGACTTCACCCCGGTGTTCGCGGCGATCGAGCCGGTGCTCGCCGACGCCGACCTCGCGCTGTGCCACCTCGAGGTGCCCCTGTCGGCCGACAACACCGACCTGTCGACCTATCCGCGCTTCACGGCCCCCCACCAGCTCGCCGATGCGTTGGCGGGTGCGGGGTACGACGGGTGCTCGGTGGCGTCGAACCACGTGCTCGATCGGGGCACCCCGGGCATCGACGCCACGCTCGGCCACCTCGACCGGGTGGGCGTGGGCCACGCCGGGGCCGCCCGCACCCCCGAGGAGGCGGCGACGATCCGCCGCTATGACGTGCGGGGCGTCTCGATCGCCCATCTCTCCTACACCTACGGCTACAACGGGCTGCGGCCGCCCACCGGGGAGGACTGGCGGTCGAACCTCCTCGCGGTGGAGGCGATCGCCGCCGACACGGCCCGGGCTCGGGCCGAAGGGGCCGACCTGGTCCTCGTGAGCCTCCATTGGGGCGACGAGTACGTGCACACGCCCAACCGTCAGCAGCGCGACCTGGCGGCCGCCCTCGACGCCACGGCCGACATCGACCTGGTCGTCGGCCACCACGCCCACGTCGTCCAGCCGGTGGCGCAGGTGGGCACGACGCCGGTCGTGTACGGGTTGGGGAACCTCCTGTCGAACATGCGCCAACCCGAGCGGCGCGACGGTGTCGTGCTGATCGCCACCTTCGAGGCCGCGCCGGGCCGGGCGTTCGGCCTCACGGGGATCCACGCCCTTCCCACCTGGGTGGAGCTCCCCGGACACCGCGTGGTGCCCGCGCCCCCCGAGTCGGCGTTGCGCACCCTCGGTCACCTCGGCGCCGAGGGCGTGGCGGTGCCACCGCTCGGGGTCGCCGGGGTGACACAGTAGGGGACTGCCCCTGCGGTAACGTGTTCGTAACATCCGTCGACTTCCCGGAGACCTCAGCAGGTGATCAAGCTCGAGAACGTCACCAAGACCTACGGTGGCGAGGTGGTGGCGCTGCGCAACGCGAGCGTCGACATCCAAAAGGGCGAGTTCGTCTTCCTCGTCGGGGCGTCCGGGTCCGGCAAGTCCACCTTCATCCGCCTGCTCAACCGTGAGGAGTCGCCCGAGTCGGGGCGCATCTTCGTGGCGGGCAAGGACATCGGGCAGCTCTCCAGCTGGAAGATCCCCTACTTGCGCCGCAACATCGGCTGCGTCTTCCAGGACTTCAAGCTGCTGATGACCAAGACGGTGGCCGAGAACGTGGCGTTCGCCCTCGAGGTCATCGGCCAGCCCAAGCACGTCATCCGCACCCAGGTGCCCGCCATCCTCGAGCTGGTCGGCCTCGACGGCAAGGCCCACCGCTACCCGCACGAGCTCTCCGGTGGCGAGCAGCAGCGCGTGTCGGTCGCCCGGGCGTTCGTCAACCGGCCGCTCATCCTCCTCGCCGACGAGCCCACCGGAAACCTCGACCCCACCACGTCGGTCGGCATCATGCGGCTCCTCGACCGCATCAACCGCACCGGCACCACCGTCGTGATGGCCACCCACGATCGGGGCATCGTCGACACCATGCGCCGCCGGGTCATCGAGCTCGACCACGGCGACATCGTCCGCGACCAGTCCCGCGGCGTCTACGAGTAGGAAGCCCTGTGGCCAACATCGACTACATCGCCCGCGAGACCGGGCACAACCTGCTCCGCAACATCAGCCTGACCCTCGCGTCGATGGTCACGGTCGCGGTGTCGCTCTCACTCGTCGGCTCGGCGCTGTTACTGCGCCAGGGCGTGCAGAATGCCACCGCCCGCTGGGAGGGCGGCATCGAGTTCATCATCTTCGTGAACCCCGACGCCGAGCCCGCCCAGGAGCAGGCGATCCGCGACGCCCTCGACGCCAGCCCCGCCGTCGACGACTTCACCTATGTCGGCAAGGAGGAGGCCTACGAGGAGTTCGTCCGCCTCTTCGCCAATTCGCCCGAGATGATCGAGGCGGTTTCGCCCGAGATCCTCCCGCCATCGTTCCGGGTGGTGCCCGTCGACCCCGACGCCGACGCCATCCGCGCCATCGGCCAGCAGTTCCAGAACCGGCCGGGCGTGTACCGCGTGGTGTTCGCCTTCGAGGCCGTCCAGACCCTCCAGCAGCTCTCGCGCCTCATGTCGTTCGCGATCCTCATCGTGGCCGGCATCCTGCTCTTCGCCGCCGGTCTGCTCATCCTCAACACCATCCGCATGGCGATGTTCGCGCGCCGCCGCGAGATCGAGGTCATGAAGCTCGTCGGCGCCACCAACTGGTTCATCCGCATCCCGTTCATGCTCGAAGGGCTCATCCAGGGCATCGTCGGTGCCCTCTTCGCCGTCGGTTCGGTCGTCGTGCTGAACAACTTCTTCGAGAGCTGGTTGCAGAACACCGAGAGCTTCGCCGTGCTCCAAGGCTTCGTCGTCAGCACCAGCGAGCTCGTCGGCACGAGCGTGTTCATCCTCGTCGTCGGCATGCTCGTGGGCGGCATCGGCTCGGGTATCGCGGTGAGCCGGTTCCTCGACGTCTGAGGCGCGGCCGATCGCCCGGGTGGCCCGTCAGCCGACCGCCCGCACCGCGGCGGTCACCGCGGCGGCCACCACGAGCACGACGAGAAAGGGTGCCCGGCGCCACGTGACGGCGACGAGGGCGGCAACGCCGACACCTGCCAGCCGCGCGTCGACGGTCAGCGCCTCGCCGTCGGCCACCGTCTGCACGACGATGAGGGCGCCGAGCAGGGCCGGCGGCAAGAGGCGCAGGGCGCGAAGGGCGCGGGGCGAGGGAGGACGGGCGTCGAAGGCGAGCAGGCCGATCGCCTTGAACGCGTAGGCGCCCACCGCGAGGGCGACGATCGGCCACCAGCTCACGACGGCTCCTCGGCCGACACCGGCTCGTCGCCGACCACGACGAGGGCGGCGGCGGCCCCGAGGGCGCCCATCACGATGGGAGCGCCCGCAGGGAGGAGTGGGATCGAGACGAGCGCGATCAGCGCGCCGGCCAAGGCGGCGATCTGACCGGAGCGGCGGGCGATGTGGGGCCGCATCAACACGATGAAGCCGGCGGGGAACGCGGCGTCGAGCCCCCACTGGTTCGGGTCGCCGAGGGCGTTGCCGCCGACCGCCCCGGCCAGGGTCCCGAGGTTCCAGAACACGAACACCGAGAGGCCCGCGACCCAGAAGGCGGGTTCGGCGTGGCGGTGCTCGCGCTGGCCGAGGGCCATCGCGGTCGACTCGTCGATGATGAACTGGGCGCCGAGGAGCCGCCTCGCCACCGTCCCCTTCAGGTGGGGGTGGAGGGCGAGGCCGTAGATGCCGTTGCGGGACGCGAGGAGGAGCGACGAGGCGAGTGCCGCGGCGACCGATCCTCCCGATCCGACGACACCGACCAAGGCGAACTGGGACGCCCCGGTGAAGACGAGGACCGACATCGCGCAGGCCTGGAGGGTGGTGAGCCCCGCGGCGACGGCGAGCACCCCGAAGGTGACGCCGAAGAGCCCGACCGCCGCCCCGAGGACGATGCCGTCGCGGAGGTAGGAGGGACGGGGGGAGTGCGGGGCGGTCACGGCACGCCGAGCGTACGAGCGCCCGTCGATCAGCTCCAACCCTGGACGGCGAGCTCCTCGACCGGGCGGGGGCGGTCGAACAGGAATCCCTGGAGCTCGTCGACGCCGAGCCGCCGCAGCACCTCGGCCTGCGGCTCGGTCTCGACGCCCTCGGCGGTCACCCGGAGCCCGAGCATGTGCGCGGCCCCGACGATCAGCTGGACGAGGGTGTGCTCCTCGAGGTCGAGATCGAGGACGTAGCTCCGGTCGATCTTCACGATGTCGACCGAGAGCGCCCGGAGGTGGGCGAGCGAGGTGTACCCGGTGCCGAAGTCGTCGATCGCCACGCGCACTCCGGCCCCGCGGAGGGTCCGGAGGCTCGCCGCCGCGGTGTCGAGATCGTCGAGGAGGGCCGACTCGGTGACCTCGATGATGAGGCGCTCGGGTTCGATCCCGTGACGTTCGAGGGTGGTGAGCACGACCTCGGGGAGATCGGGGTCGTGGAGGTGCCGACTCGAGACGTTGACGGCGATCGACAGCTCGTCGAGCGGTCCCCGCCGCCGGGCGAAGAGGCCGACGGCGGTGTCGAGCACCCACCGGTCGAGGTCGATGATGAGGTCGCTGCGCTCGGCGATCGGGATGAACGCGTCGGGGGTGAGGA
>CAZAVX010000121.1:0-6409 GCA_964488835.1 uncultured Iamiaceae bacterium
AGCGGCCCGCCGTCAGGTTAGAGGCTCGAGGTGACCGCCCGACCGAGCGCCTGACGGGCGGCGCTCACGGCAACACCGCCGCGAACACCTCGTCGACGTCGCACCGGTGCCCCTTGCGCGCGAACCACGTGCACATCCGCTCGACGTCGCGGTGCAGCAGGGCGAAGCCGTTCGGGTTGAGCCACAGGTCGGTGGTCTGGGGCACGTCGATGACGACCACGCGCTCGTTCCACCACAACAAGTTGTAGGGGGAGAGGTCTGCGTGCACGAGCCCGGCGTCGGCCATTCGCCCGATGTCCGCGACGATCTGGTCGAACGCGGCGGCGAGCTGACGCGTCGAGAGGCGGGCGGCGACGAGACGCGGGGCGGCCTGCTCCGCGTCGCCGACGAACTCCATGAGGCAGCCGTCGTCGAGGAGCTCGACGGGGTAGGGGACGTGGACGCCGGCGTCCCAGAGCCGTCCGAGCATCTCGTGCTCGTGACCGATCCAGCGGCTGTTCAGCAGCGCCTTGCCTCTGGCGGTCATCCGTTCGACCGCCCGCTGGTCACGGGATCGCCGGAACCGCCGGCCCTCGTGGTAGATGGTGTCGTCGACGAAGGTGCGGGCGCGGGCGAACCCCGCCGCCTCGAGCTCGCCCTTGTGGGTGACGGTGACCGGGCGATAGCGCTTGTGGGCGAGGAGGCAGGACGCGCCATCGTCGAGCGAACGCCGCTCGACGACGAAGACCTCGGCTTCCTTGCCGGTCTTCAAGAGGCCGACGGTTCGGTCGATGACCTGGCCCGTCGGGAGCCATGGGGGCAACGGCCGCGTCGCGGCCGCGTCGTCTGGGATCACGGTGGTGCTCCTGAGTGGTGCGCGGACGGGTGGGTCCGGCTCCTCAGGCGCGGCGAGCGGGTGGGTGCAGCCGGGTCAGGCCGCGCGGAGCCGGAGAGCGTGCGTGCAGATCACGGTCATCGACGGCTCCTTCATACGCGGCTCGAGACCGAGGCCTCGAGGTGTTCGGCGGGCCCGAACCCCACGACGGTGCCGCGCCCTCGCGGGCGTGGCAAGCGAATTCGCGAGGGGTGGATCAGATGCCCGGGTAGCGCTCGGTGAGCTCGGCGAGCTCGGACCACAGCGCGGCGATCTCCCGGTCCTTCTCCGCCGCCACATCCGGCCAGCCCTGCTCGTCGGCCTCCTCGCGCTGGGCCTGGAGCTCGATGATGCGCAGCTCCAGACCGGTGGCGGCGAACTCGGGGCACACGTAGGTGGTCATGCTCCTGTCGTACCCGCCCGAGGTGGCGGGAAACGTGACGAACGGATGACGATCGCGGGTCGGTTTCAGCGGGCGCGGGCGATCGGGGCGATGCGGGCGCCCGTCACGGCGACGAGGTCGGCCGGCGCGACCTCGATCTCGAGTCCTCGCTTGCCGCCGCTGCAATAGACCGTGGTCCACCCCTCGACGCTCGCGTCGACGACCGTCGTCAGGCGGCTGCGCTGGCCGAACGGACTGATACCGCCGAGCACGTAGCCCGTGGCCCGCTCCGCGGCGGACGGATCGGCCATCGTCGCCTTCTTCGTGCCCACGGCAGCCGCCAATGCCTTGAGATCGAGGTTCGCGGTCACCGGCACGACCCCCACGACGAGGTTCGCGCCGGTGTCGGCGACGAGCGTCTTGAACACCCGGGCTGGCTCGACGCCGAGCGCCTCGGCCGCCTCGGCGCCGTACGACTCGGCCGCCGGATCGTGGTCGTAGACGTGGAGGGTGTAGGCGATGCCGGCGCGGTCGAGGGCGACCGCGGCAGGGGTCGGCGCCATCTAGCCGACGAGCAGGACGGCTCCGAACGCGGCGACGGTGGCCCCGCCGACGACTCGGCCGAGCTCGACACGCCGCAGTGCGACACCCGCGAGGGCGCCCGCGGCGTGGAGGGCGGCGGTGGCGAGGAGGAAGCCGGCGACGTAGGCGACGGGGTTGGCGGCGGCCGGCGCTTCGAGGCCGTGGGCGTTGCCGTGGGCGAACCCGGCGATGCCGACCGCCGGCAGCAGCCAGGCGCCGAGCGGGAGTCGGCTGCCTGCGGCGATCAGCACGCCGAGGGCGACGACCGAGGCCGCGATGATCGTCTCGACGGTGCCGAGGGCCCAGCCCCCGAGACCGACCGCGCCGCCGGCGACCATGCCGGTGAGGAAGGCGGCGGGGATGGTCCACACCGCGAGGCGGCGCACGGCCACCGCGGCGAGGATGCCGACGGCGACCATGGCCGCGAGGTGGTCGGGGCCGAGCACCGGGTGGCTGAGGCCGTCGCCCCACCCGCCGAGGCT
The DNA here is from genome assembly GCA_964488835.1 of uncultured Iamiaceae bacterium. Classification (GTDB taxonomy): domain Bacteria; phylum Actinomycetota; class Acidimicrobiia; order Acidimicrobiales; family SKKL01; genus SKKL01. The sequence continues at coordinate 2,300 of CAZAVX010000121.1, forward strand.
CGCGTCGTGGCCCGGGTGGGCGGCGGCGGGTGCGGCGGTGGCGACGAGGCCTGCGAGCCCGAGGGCGAGGGCGGTGAGGGTGCGGCGGATGGTGGTCATGAGGTCACCTCTGCGGGGTCGAGCTGATCGGACGGTAGTGCGGATGGGAGGGGTGTGTCACCGGGTCGGTCGGTGGGGTCGACGAGGAGGGGGACGACGAGCGCGTCGAGCGCGCGTGCGAGGACGTCGGCCCGCCCGGCGAGGGCGACGACGATTGCTGCGCCCGGCCCGAGGTCGAGCCGGGCAGCGCGGGAGCCGGGGACCTGCCCGGGCGCGAGTGTCGTGGGCACGGCCGGGTCGGTGGTGGCGTCGCGGTGGGGGCCGACGACGAGGACCGTGCCCGAGGCCCGGGCGCCCGCGTTGCCGGCTGGCCCCTGGGCGTCGGGCCACCTGGGGCCGAGCGCGCTGTCGGACCGCAGGAGCGGTGCGCCGGCGCGGTCGACGTGGAGGCGGGTGCGCACCGAGCCGCCCGATTCGCCGTGACGGCCGAGCACTTGCTCGTCGCGCCAGAGCAGCGTCGCGGTGTCGGCGAGGTCGATGCGGATCGTCATCCGGTGGTCGCAGCCGTCCACGAACACCGCGGGCTCCGGCCACCAGCGCAGGGTGCTGTGCGCCCCGACCCTCACCGTGAGGTCGAGGTGGGAGGGGAGCCCGGTGGGGCCGGGGTGGTGCACCGCGGCGGCGGCCGAGCGGACGGTGAGGGTCGCGCCGTCGGTGACCTCGAGGTCGAGGCGCAGGCGGTCGCCGCCGACCGGCCCGGCCGCGCTCGACACGAGGTACACCGCGCCCGGCGTGGCGCGCAGGGTCAGCGGGGGCTCGGAGCGGAGCTCGAGCCGACCCCCGCTCGCCCGCAGGCGCGCCGCGGCCTCCACGCCTAGGCGGCCTTCCAGGCGGTCAGGTGCCCGCGGATCCAGTTGGCGACCGGGGTGGCGGCTGGATCCTCGGTGAGCGAGAGGAACATCGTGGGGTGGTGGCCCCGGACGTCGAGGGCGTCGCGCCGCATCACCTCGAGGTCGGCGCCCACCCGCTCGGCGAGGTCGGTCTTGTTGATGACGAGCAGGTCGGACGTGGTGATGCCCGGCCCCTTCTTGCGGGGCACCTTGTCGCCGCCGGCGACGTCGATGACGAAGATCTGCAGGTCGACCAGCGCCCGGGAGAACGTGGCGGTGAGGTTGTCGCCGCCGCTCTCGAGCAGCAGGAGGTCGGGCGCGAAGCGGGCCTCCATCTCCTCGCACGCGTCGAGGTTCTCGCTGATGTCGTCGCGCACCGCCGTGTGGGGGCAGCACCCGGTGACGACGCCCTTGATGCGCTCGACGTCGATGACGCCCTTGCGCTCGAGGATCGCGGCGTCCTCGGTGGTGAAGACGTCGTTGGTGATGACGGCGAGGGAGAGCTCGCCGGCGAAGGCGCGGCAGAGGCACGAGACGAGCTCGGTCTTGCCGCTGCCCACCGGTCCGCCGATGCCGACCCGCAGCGTCGCGTTCGTGCGGTGTCGGGGGTGGTGGTCGTGGGAGTGGTCGTGGTTGGCACCCATGGGTCTGCTCCTCCGGTGGGTCAGGTGGCGAACATTCGTGAGTCCCAGCCCGCGTGTTCGACGGCCGCGATCTCGAGGACGGGGGCCGAGCCGGACGGGAGCTCGTCGAGCGGGCCGACCGCGGCGGCGGTGGCCTCGGCGGCGAGTTCGTCGACGAGGGCCGCGAGGCGGGCGCACACGGCGGCCGCGCCGAACGGGTCGAGCCCGAGGAGGCGCACCGCGGCCTGGGTGGCGGTCGCGGCGGCGTGGTGGAGCGCGAGGCGAGCGGCGTCGTCGAAAGAGAGGCCGGTGACGACGGCGACGGTGCCGAGCGCCACCGCCTGGTGGAGCCCGGCGGCGTGGACGCGTCCCGCGAGGGCGAGCAGCTCGTGGGACCAACAGGCGCCGGCCGCCCGCAGGAGCTGGCGACCCTGACGGCGCGAGGCCGCCCGCAGCGGGGGCGCGGGGAGGCGGGCGTCGGCCTCGGCGTCGAGCTCGGCGAGCAGGTCCGGGGCCAGTGTGGGCTCGCCGGTGAGTCGCAGCGTCGTGGCGGCGGCGAGGGAGGCGTCGACGAGCCCGGCGGTGCGGAGCCGGCCGGCCGTGAACCGTTCGAGGGTGGCGAGGTCGCGGACGCGGCCGTCGTCGACCGCGGCCTCGACCCCGCCGCTGTGGACGTGCCCGCCGGACGGGAACCGGCCGTCGCCGAGGAGCAGCAAGGCGACGGGGGCGGCGGTGGCGGAGGGCGACGTCGACATCGGTCAGAAGAGGATCAGAAGAGGAAGTACCGCTGGGCCATGGGGAGTTCGCGGATGGGGTCGGCGACGACGAGCTCGCCGTCGATCGTGACGGCGAAGGTGTCGGGCTCGACCCGCACGTCGGGGCGGGCGTCGTTGAGCGGCAGGTCGTCCTTGGTGGTGCGGCGGCAGTCGGCGACGGGGACCACCGGGCGGACGAGCCCGAGGCGGTCGACGAAGTCGGGGTCCTCGAGGGCGAGCGGGGCGACGAACGCCAGGCTCGTGCGGGCCGCGACCGGCGGGGCGGCGCCGAACATCGGCCGTGGCAGCTCGGGCTGGGGCGTGGGGATCGACGCGTTGGCGTCGCCCATCTGGGCCCAGGCGATGAACCCGCCCTTGAGGACCACCCGGGGGCGCACACCGAAGAAGGCCGGGTCCCAGAGGACCAGGTCGGCGAGCTTGCCGACCTCGACCGAGCCGATCTCGTGGTCGAGGCCGTGGGCGACCGCCGGGCAGATCGTGTACTTGGCGACGTAGCGCCGGGCCCGGTGGTTGTCGGCTCGGCCGTCACCGGGCAGCGCGCCGCGGCGGCGCTTCATGGCGTGGGCGGTCTGCCAGGTGCGGAGCACGACCTCTCCGATGCGACCCATCGCCTGGGAGTCCGAGCCGATGATCGAGATCGCGCCGAGGTCGTGGAGGATGTCCTCGGCGGCGATCGTCGACGGACGGATGCGGCTCTCGGCGAAGGCGAGGTCCTCGGGGATCGCCGGATTGAGGTGGTGGCACACCATCAACATGTCGAGGTGCTCGTCGACGGTGTTCACCGTGTGCGGCCGGGTCGGGTTCGTCGACGACGGCAGCACGTTGCGCTCGGCGACGACCGTGATGATGTCGGGGGCGTGGCCGCCGCCCGCACCCTCGGTGTGGTACGTGTGGATCGTCCGGCCGGCGATGGCGGCGAGCGTGTCCTGCACATAGCCCGCCTCGTTGAGCGTGTCGGTGTGGATGGCGGCCTGCACGCCCTGCTCGTCGCAGACGGTGAGGCAGGCGTCGATCGCCGCCGGGGTCGTGCCCCAGTCCTCGTGGAGCTTGAAGCCGGCGACGCCGCCGGCGAGCTGCTCGCGGAGGGCGTCGTGGGAGACGGTGTTGCCCTTGCCGAGCAGCACGACGTTGACCGGCCACGGGTCGAGCGCCCGGAGCATCATCGCCGTGTTCCAGGCGCCGGGGGTGACCGTGGTGGCCTTCGACCCCTCGGCGGGTCCGGTGCCACCGCCGATCAGGGTGGTGATGCCGCCGGCGAGGGCCTCCTCGACGAGCTGCGGGCAGATGAGGTGGACGTGGCTGTCGATGGCGCCGGCGGTGAGGATCTTGCCGTTGCCGGCGAGGATCTCGGTGCTCGGGCCGATGACGAGGGCGGGGTCGACGCCCGACATCGTGTCGGGGTTGCCGGCCTTGCCGATGCCGACGATGCGGCCGTCGCGGATGCCGACGTCGGCCTTCACGATCCCCGAGTGGTCGAGGATGATCGCCCCGGTGATCACGAGGTCGGGGGTGCCCTCGGCGCGGGTGGCGATCGACTGGCCCATCGACTCGCGGATGACCTTGCCGCCGCCGAACACGGCCTCGTCGCCGCCGCCGCAACGGTCCTCCTCGACCTCGATCAGCAGGTCGGTGTCGGCGAGCCGCACGCGGTCGCCCACCGTCGGTCCATAGAGCGCCGCGTACCGTGACCGCTCGAGCTCCATCAGGCCTCATCCCCCGCCTCGTTGGCGTCGAATCGACGTCGAATCGCTCCCGAGGGTTCGTCGAATCGACGTCGAATCG
>CAZAVX010000122.1:0-3103 GCA_964488835.1 uncultured Iamiaceae bacterium
AACGGCACGCACCAGGAACGACTGTGGTCCTCGCAAGGGGGGCCATCCCAACAATGGGCCGCGGGGATCAAAGATCGCCGTGGCCTGTGTCGTTCGAAGGGCGGTGTGCCACGATTCACTCCCGATGCGGGCGAGAACGATCGACGGTGTCGAGATCCACTACGAGGTGGCCGGCGACGGCCCGGCGATCCTCCTCGTCCACGGGATCGCCGACTCCTCCGCCGACTGGGACGGCATCCCCGATCGTCTCGCGGAGGACCACACCGTCGTCACCCTCGACCTCCGAGGCCACGGGCAGTCGAGCCTCGCCGAGGACTACTCGTCGCTCGTCATGGTCCAGGATGTCCTCACCGTGCTCGAGGCGACCGGCGCCGAGGCACCGCTGCTCGGCGGCCATGCGCTCGGCGCGGTGGTCGTGTCGCTCGCTGCCATCCAGATCCCGTGCCGCGGCGTGGTGAACGTCGACCAGGCGCTGAAGTTCGACTTCTTCCTCGCCACGATCCAGGCGCTCGAGGACGAGCTCCGCACCGGCGACTTCGCCGGCGCGATGCGCGAGATCTTCGACGCCGTCGACGGGGACCTCACCCCCGAGCCGCTCCGCTCCCGCCTGCACGAGAACCGGGTGACGATCCACCCCGAGGTCGTGCTCGGCGTCTGGGCCCTCACCCTGCGTTCCACGGCCGACGAGGTGAACGCCATGACCGGCGTCGTGGGCAACCAGATCACCGTCCCGTACCTCGCGATCTACGGCACCGACCTCGGGCCCGAGTATCCCGCCTGGCTCGCCGAGCGCATCCACACCACCGTCTACGAGCACTGGGAAGGGGCGGGCCACTACCCCCATCTGGTCGACCCCGACCGGTTCGTCGACCGCATCCGAGCGTTCGAACGGACCCTCGGACCGGCGCCCTCCTCGTAGCGTCCGGGGCACCCGCCGACCAACCGTGGCAGGATCGGGCGATGCGCACCACCACCGCGGACGGCGTCGAGATCCACTACGAGGTCGCGGGCGACGGCCCAGCCGTCGTCCTCGTCCACGGCATCACCGACTCGAGTGCCGACTGGACACCGCTCGCCGGTCGCCTCGCGGAGGACCACACCGTCGTCACCCTCGACCTGCGCGGCCACGGCCAGTCGGGTGACGCCGCCGACTACTCACCGCTCGCCATGACCCAGGACGTCGCGGCGGTGGTCGCCGCCGCCGAGGTCGAGGCACCGCTCCTCGTCGGTCACTCGCTCGGCGGGGCGGTGGTCGCCGCCTACGCCGCTGGCGCGCCGAGCCGTGGGGTCGTCGACATCGACCAGTCGCTGCGGTTCTCCGACTTCAAGGCGGCGCTCGCCCAGCTCGAGCACCAGCTGCGGGGGAGCGGGTTCCACACCGCGATGCGCGTCGTGTTCCAGAGCCTCGACGGCGCGCTGATGCCCGACGAGCTCCGGTTCCGACTCGCGGCGAATCGCGACGCGGCCCGCCAGGACGTCGTGCTCGGCGTCTGGGACATGGTGTTCAGCCAGACGGGTGAGGAGCTCGACGCCGTCGCCGACGCGGTCGGGCCGGGCCTCACCGTCCCGTTCCTCGCCATCCACGGCAACGATCCGGGCGAGGACTACGTGCCGTGGCTCACCGCCCGCATCCCCCACGCCCAGGTGGAGCTGTGGCCCGACCACGGCCACTACCCGCACCTCGTCGACCCCGAGCGCTTCCTCGCCCGCCTCGCCCAGTTCGAGCGGTCGCTCGGCTGATCGCCGGCACATGCAGCGGAGGCCGCTCCCCAGGGAGAGTTGACGCCCTCAGCGCGTGACGGTGACGGGCCACTCGGCGGCGATGCTGCCGCCGCCGTCGAGGGTGCGGAGCACACAGGCACCGTCGACCGCGCAGTCGGCGTCGCCGACGACGGCCATGGGTCGAACCGACCCTCGCGTACCCATGGCCACCAAACCGTGGAACGAGCCGATCGGGACACAGTCGTCGAGCCCTGCGCTCGCGGTGGGGCACTGCAAGATCGGGTTCGCGACCTGACCGAGCGACCGGTGGACGATCTCGATGCCGACGTCCCGATCAGCGACCAGAGGAGCGTCGAGCGCCAACTCGAGGGGAGCCAGCGCCAGGTCCGGATCGAAGCTGAGCCGGACCGACAGGATCCGGCCGTCGCCCTGCCGTTCCAGCACCATGCTGCAGGCTTCGGGCGCCCGACCGCAGTCGACCGCGTCGATCATGCGGCGGGTCGGGACGGTGAAGGTGATGTCGGTGCCGTCGTCGCTGGACACGACATCGACCAGGTCGGGATCGACCGGGTCGACGACCGCGCCGCCCCCACAGTGCACGGGCTCGGCGCGCACGACGCACTCGTTGACGAACCAGCGCGACCCGACCCCGGGGTTCGCGAGGGTCACGGTGACGAGCTGGTAGTCGGCGAGGCCGGTGGTGGCGCTCACCGACACCGCCGGGTGCGGGGCGAGTGGGGCCTCGGGATCGAAGTGGAGGAGCGCGGTGCCCGACACGTCGTAGTCGGAGAGCATCGACACCGCGACGACACACGAGGTCTCGTGTCCATCGGGTGGTGGGCCGGCGCAGTCGATCTCCCGGTCGCCGATCGTGAGCACGCGCTGCACCGTGAACACGGTCGTGACCTTGCCGTCGAGGTCGGCCACCGAACGCTCGAACGTCGAGATCATGCAGCGTTCGACACCCGGGTTCGGCCCGGCGTGGGGCGAGCACTGCACCAGCGCGACCTCGGTGAGTGCCGGGAACCCCTCGGCCACCACCTCGACCTGCTGGCCGTCGACGAGGTCGGCCGACGGTGCCACCCCGACGGGAAGGCCGAGCGAGTCGGTGCCGTCGTCGGGCGCGCCGACCGCGAGCTCGTGGGGTTCGGCGGAGTCGTCGTCGACCACCGTCGGGTCGGCCTCGCCCTCCGGTCTGCCGTCGGCCGCGCCGTCCGCATCGGACCCCGAGACCCCCCGGACCACCAACGTGGCGACGGCCAGCACCGAGACCACCCCGATGACGGCCCAGGCCACCCGGGCCGTCGTGTCCGCCTCCCGCCCTGTGGGGATCACGGCCGACCGGGGGCGTCGGCTCCGTCCTCCGCTCCGTCCTCCGCTC
>CAZAVX010000122.1:3203-6356 GCA_964488835.1 uncultured Iamiaceae bacterium
GCTCCGTCCTCCGCTCCGTCCTCCGCTCGGTCCTGCGCCTCGCCCTCAGCCGCCGCCTCGGGGCTGTCCACCCCTGCATCGGCGGTGAAGCTCAGCGGCATCCGCCGCGGATCGCGCGTCGCGCCCCAGACCTCGACCCAGCACCGACCCACCCACGCCGCGCAGTCGAGGCGCGGGGTGTTCGCGTCGAGTGGAACCTCGATCCAGCGGGGGATCGCGATCTCCACTCGCTCCATGCCGGGCTGCGGGGCCGTCGCGTGGTCGACGAGATCGATGCAGATGGTGTGCGAGACGACGGCGAGTTGGAACGCCTGCTCGTCGGCCGGCGGCTCTGTGAGGCCGGTGGCGCACAGCATGGGCCACCACGCGGGCTCGGGCACCGGCCGCAGGTCGACCAGCTCGATGATGACGAGCTGTCCGTCGACGAGATCGGCCGACGGGCTGACCTGGAGCTCGGGCTCCGGCAGCGGCGGTACCCCGGCGTCGAACGACACAGGGGCGATGCCCGACTCGTCGTAGTCGGCGAGGGCACCCACCGCGACCACACAGGTGGACGCAAGCTCCTCGGGCGGGGGCGACGCGCAGTCGACCTCGTTGGCGCCCACCCAGATGAGGCGACGCACCGGGAACTCGACCTCGAAGGTGCCGTCGGGCCCGGAGGTGACCTGCGTGAAGGGGGAGAGCTGGCACTGCGCCGCACCGCCACCGTGGTCGACGACGCCGGAGCACATCACGACACCGAGCGCCTCGTCGGCCGGGAAGCCCGAACCGCTGACCCGAACGAGCTGCCCGTCGACGAGCCCGTCGGCCGGCGACACCTCGAGTGGATGGCGCTTCGAGTCGAGCCCGTCGCGTGGGCCGAGCAGACCGATCCCGGCGATGGCCTCGTCCGCGGACGCCTCGTCGGCCGAGCCATCGGTCTCCTGGTCGGCCGAGTCGTCGGCCTCCTGTTGGTCGACTGCGAGCTCGCGACCGCCGCCGTCGCCTCCTCCCTCGCCGCCTCCGGTGACGTTCACGACCGCCAGCGCCGCGACCAGTAGTGCGGCGACCGCGGCGACGGCGAAGAACGCCTGGCGATCGGCGCGCCGTCGGGCCGCGTCGTGTGGGTCGGGGGCCTCGAGTGCCAGCTCGGGCGCCTCCACCGGACCGCCTGGGCGTCCGCCTCGCCGTGTGGGATCGTTCATGTTCCGCCTCCTCCCGAACCCCCCAGGCTAGCGTTCCCCGGCGCGACCGCGCCCGTCGTTCCGGCCGCGTCGCCTCGGTCCGCCTGCGCCACCACGAGGCTGTTTGGCCCTTCGTGAGCGCCTTCACTAGGCTCCCTCGCCGTGTCGGAATTCCTCCGGAGCTACCTGACCATCGCCATTTTCGGTGCCCTCGCCGTGGTGCTCATCGGCCTGATCCTCGGCGTCGGTCGCCTGGTCCGCCCGAACCGCGACCAGGAGCAGAAGTACCTCACCTACGAGAGCGGCGCCGACCCGATGGGCGAGGGGTGGTCGCAGTCCCAGGTCCGGTACTACATCTTCGCTCTCCTCTTCGTCCTCTTCGACGTCGAGGCGGTGTTCATCTTCCCGTGGGCCACCCGACTCGAGGAGTACGGCATGTTCGGCCTCGTCGAGATGGCCATCTTCATCTTCATCCTCGCTCTCGGCCTGCTCTATGCATGGCGGAAGAAGGTGCTCCGATGGGTCTAGTCGAGTCCGGCAAGCTCCCGAAGCCGCTCACCAAGCTCCTCAACCTCAGCCGCAAGTACTCCATCTGGATGTTCCAGTGGGGCCTCGCGTGCTGCGCGATCGAGATGGGTGCAGCGCTCGCGTCGCCCCGCTACGACGCAATGCGCCTCGGGGTCATCCCCTTCCCGGCGAGCCCCCGCCAGGCCGACCTCGTCGTCATCGCCGGCACCGTCACCGACAAGATGGCGCCCTCGGTGCTCCGCCTCTACGAGCAGATGCCCGACCCGAAGTACGTCATCTCCATGGGCTCGTGCGCGAACTGCGGCGGCCCCTACTGGGACAGCTACTCGGTCACCAAGGGTGTCGACCAGCTGATCCCCGTCGACGTCTACGTGCCGGGCTGCCCGCCGCGGCCCGAGGCGCTGCTCGAGGGCATCGTGCTGCTCCAGGAGCGCATCGCACGGGAAGACATGGCTGCACGTTGGAAGGGTGATCCGATTGTCGTCGGCTGACACCGAGACGCCCACCGACACCACCGAGGAGGAGGTCGTCGAGACCGACGAGCGGCGCGAGACGCTGCTCGCCGAACTCTCCGACCGCCTCGGCGACGGCATCGTCGCGAGCCACATCGCGCCTGGCCACGACATCTGGGTCCGCACCACCAACGAGGCCTGGGCCGAGGCGGCCGAGGTGCTGCGCCGCTCGCTCGCCTTCGACTACTTCACCTTCCTGTCGGCCATCGACTGGATGCCCTCGCCCCACGGCCGGTCGCTCGACGCCGCCGTCGACCTCGCCCTCGAGGGCGCCGAGAAGCCCGAGCCCGGCCCCATCGAGCAGGGCATCACCGGCGGCGACACCCGCTTCCAGGTGTTCGCCCGGGTGTACTCCACCCGCCGTCACCTCGGCATCACGCTGAAGGCCGACGTCGACGACGAGGCCATGTCGATCGAGACGTGGACCGGCACCTACGCCGGCGCCAACTGGCACGAGCGGGAGGCCTGGGAGATGTTCGGCATCACCTTCACCGGCCACCCCGGCCTCCGGAAGATCTACCTGCCCGCCGACTTCGAGGGGCACCCGCTGCGCAAGGACTATCCGCTGCTCGCCCGCCACATCAAGCCGTGGCCGGGCATCGTCGACGTCGAGCCCATGCCGGGCGAGGACGCCGAGGAAGAGAGCGGGGAGGAGGCCTGATGACCGCCATCTCCGACCGTCGCCAGCTCGCCTACATGGCCGCCCAGGCCTCCGACGCGCGGGTCAACGTCGAGCTCGAGACCGAGGGTATGACCCTCAACATCGGCCCGCAGCACCCGGCCACCCACGGCACGCTGCGCATCGTCGCCCAGCTCGACGGCGAGCAGGTCATCTCCGCCGAGCCGGTCATGGGCTACATGCACCGGGGCTACGAGAAGCTCTCCGAGGTCCGCACCTACCCGCAGGTCACCACGCTGGTGAACCGCATCGACTGGCTCGGCAGCTTCGC
>CAZAVX010000123.1:0-6328 GCA_964488835.1 uncultured Iamiaceae bacterium
CCCACTCGGCGAGGCGGCGCTGCTGTTCCTCGGGGCGCACGTCCTCGACCCGGGTCATCACCGCCCAACGGTGACCGAAGGGGTCGACGATCGAGCCGAAGCGGTCGCCGGTGACGAACGTGGAGACCTCCTCGCGGATGGTGGCGCCGGCATCGACCGCACGGCGGACCACCTCGTCGACGTCGGCGGTGTAGAGCACATAGCTGTGGTCGACCGAGTCGCCGCCGGTCGGCGCGGCGAGCCCGAAGTTGGGCATGGGGTCGCCGAGTTGGAGGCGGCCGTTGCCGAAGTCGAGCTCGGCGTGGGCGACGAGGCCCTCGGGGCCGTCCATGCGGTCGACGAGCCGGGCGCCGAACACCTGTGTGTAGAAGTCGATGGCCGCCGCCGCGCCATCACAGACGAGGAACGGGGTGAGGCTGGTGTAGCCCTCGGGGATCGGTGAAACGGTCATGGCCGCATCGTCCCTACCATCGGCCCGTGCCGGATTGGAGAAATGCGACCGAATCGGTGGAGGCCGAGCCGGAGCGGGCGCTCGTGCACCGCAGCGCCACCGCGTCGGTGTTCGAGCTCCGCCGCGTGGCCGTGCCCGACGAGTTGGCGGTGTTCGTCGACCACGTCTGGATCGTGACCTGGGACCTCGGCGAGGCGGTCACCGAGTCGGCGGTCATCCCCTTCCCGTCGGTGAACCTGTCCGTCGAGTGGGGCCAGGAGGGTGCCTGGCGGCACGGCTACGAGCTGCCGGCGGTGCTCGCCCACGGAGTGGTCACCCGCCTGTTCCGCATCGAGCTCACGGGCACCGGCGGGGTGATCGGCGTGCGGTTCCGCCCCGGAGGGTTCGCCGCCGTCTTCGGGCGCGACGTGTCGGTGCTCGCCGACCGGGTGTTGCCGGCCGAGGAGATGGTCGGGGCGGAGCTGGCGGGCGAGCTGCGTGCCGGGATCTCAGGCGGTGGCGACGCGCTCTCGCCGTCGGAGGTCGACGCGGTGGGGCAGGCGGCGATCGAGCTGCTCACGCGGCGGGCGCCCGAACCATCGGAGCGCTTCCTACGGGTCGCCGGGCTCTGCGACGAGATGCGCGACGACCCCGAGCTCGTGCGGGTCGACCAGCTGCCGGCCCGGTGCGGGTGGTCGGTGCGGACGATCCAGCGGATCTTCCGGACCGATGTGGGCGCCGGCCCGAAGTGGGTGCTCGGGCGCTACCGGCTCCAGGAGGCGGCGCTCGAGCTCGAGCGGACCGGGGCGGGCGACCTCGCCGGGCTCGCGGCCACGCTCGGCTGGTACGACCAGGCCCACTTCACGAACGAGTTCCGCTCGGTGATGGGCGTGACCCCGAAGGAGTACGCCGAGGCGGTCCACCGCGATCCACCAGCGACACGGCCGGGTTCGAGGCGTAACGTATAGCCAACCTCGACATCGGGAGGACCCATGGCGCGACTGTTCCTTCGGCTGGTGCTGGTGATCGCGCTCGGCGGGCTGGTGCTCGGCGCGTGTGGCGACGACGAAAGCGGAGGTGATGATGCCGCGGTCGCGGCCGACGACGGCGGTGGGTCGGGCGACGACGCCGACGAGGGGTCCGATGACGGCGGTGATGAGCTGGGCGGGTCTGACGACGGCGGGAGCGAGGGGAACGGCGGCTCGGGGGGCGAGGTCGACCGCTGTGGCCTGCTCACCCAGGGCGAGATCGCCGAGCAGTTCGGCGAGCGGGGTGAGGTCCTCGAGGGACGGGAGATCCTCGACCAGTGCGAGTGGCTGGTCGGCGAGGACCACGCCTCGATGGACACCGGAGGGGTGTACGTCTACGTCCAGGAGCTGGTACCCGGCGCGCCCCCGGCCGACGAGACGTTCCAGATGGTGCGGGAGACCTTGAACGAGCCCGAGGAGATCGACGGCATCGGTGACGAGGCGGCGTACGTCGCGCGGTTCACGACCCTCCACGCGCGTAGCGGCGACCTCATCTGGTACGTGCAGGCCACGTTCGCCAACGAGGTGCCCGACACCAAGGACCGCCTCATCGAGCTCGCCGAGTTCGTCGCAGGCCGCCTCTGACCCCTCGCCCGGGAGCCCGCCCGCGGGGTCCCGCCCTGGGGGTCCCTGCTGGTCCTGGTCCTTCCCCCGGCTCGTATGGGGAGAGTTTTCTCCCACCGGTCGGACAAAACTCTCCCCATACAGCTGGTGGGCGGGCGGGATGCCGCGGCATCGCAGGGATCCGCCGCGCGATGCCGCGGCATCGCCAGATCACCGCCGCGCGATGCCGCGGCATCGCGAGCTGGTCAGCGGCGGTCGTTGCGGCGGACCATGCCCCGGTAGCCGGGGACGAAGCCGGCGGCCTCGAGGCGGGCGGCGTGGTCGGTGCCGCCGACGGGCTCGCCGTCGACCTTGGCGATCTCGAGGCTGCGGAACCGGCCCCGGTCGACGAGCCGGGCGAGGGCCGAGGGCCAGTCGGCGTCGTCGTGGCCGGGGAAGGTGAGGACCGAGCGGCCGCCGCGCTCGAGGTAGGCGACGGGCTCGCCGTCGGCGAGGACGAGGAACGCCCCGGCCGCCCGGGCGGGCCGGCCGGTGGGTGAGGTGGTGGCCGGCCAGCCCACCGCGGCGCCGTAGGGGTTGGCGGGGTCGGTGGCGGCGAGGACGAGGAGCTCGCCCGGCGTCTCGGCGGCGGCCCCCTCGCCCCGGTCGCGCACGGCCCGGAGGCGGTCGACCGCGCCGGGGAGGGCGAACTGGGCGGCGCCGAGCCCGGCGACGAAGTAGCCCCGGCGCACGTGGCCCCGGTCCTCCATCGCCTGGAGGAGGGGGTAGACGCCGGCGAACCCGCCCTCGGCCCCCTCGCCGAGCGCGGCCTCGCGGGTGAGCACGCCGTAGCGGTCGAGGAGCTGGAGGGCCCGGGCGTGGGCGGCCTCGGTGGGTGCGGGCCAGGGCTCGAGCAGCGGGGCGACGAGCGACCAGCGCCCGGCGCCGGCGGGCGGACCGGTGCGGGCGAGCCTCCCCGGACGTCCACGGCGGGAGCGGGCGGCGGCGCCGGCGGTACGGCGACCCGATCGGGTGGCGAGCGCCCGCAGTGGGGCGAACGAGTCGTTGGTGACGAGGCCGGCCCACACGAGGTCCCAGAGCGCGGCGAGCACCGGCTCGTCCTCGTAGGGGAGGTTGGCGTCGCCGACCGCTCGCTGGATGTCGGGCCAGAAGCTCGCGCCCCGCTGGGTGAGGTGGTCGAGGATCGCCTGGTGGACGGGGTCGGCCGGCGGGTCGTCGGTGGGATCGGGGACGAGGAGCGCGGCCTGGTCGCGGAACACGATCCGCACCCGGCCGTCGGTGGCGCCGAGCGCGCCGGCACCCACCCAGACGATGTCGCCCGCGGTGGCGAGGGCGTCGAGGTCGGCGGGCCGGTAGTCGTCGAGGCGGGCGGGGAGGATGTCGGCCTCGAGTACCGACACCGGCAGGGCCGCACCCTGGAGCTGGGCGATGACGTCGGCGAGGGCGTCGAGCCCGCGGCGCCGGGTGCCCACGCCCTGCCAGAGGGGCAGGAAGCGGGCGAGGGCCGGGGCCTCGACCGGTTCGATCTCGTTGCGGAGAGCGGCGAGCGAGCGGCGACGGATCTGGCGGAGGACGTCGGGGTCGCACCACTCGCGCTCGTGGCCGTCGGGCCGGAACTCGCCGCGGACGAGGCGCCCGTCGGCTTCGAGCGCGGCGAGCTTCTCCTCGACCCGACCCCGGTCGAGCCCGTAGCGGGCGGCGACCTCGACGGTGAGGAACGGACCGTGGGTGCGGGCGTAGCGGGCGACGAGGTCGCCGACGGGATCGGGCACCGGGTCGGTGAACGCCGCCGGCAGGCCCTGGGGCACGGCGACGCCGAGTGCGTCGCGCAGGCGGGCGGCGTCGTCGGTGGCGGCGACTCGGGCCTCGCCGGCGATGGTGACGGGGTACGCCCGCCGCTCCCCCACGAGCGCCTCGACCCACGCCTCGACGGTGGCCCGGTCGGCGAGCGCCTCCGCGTCGCCCTCAACCACATCGGCGGCCGCGCCGGTGGTCGACCGCTCGACGAGCTCGTCGAGCGACAGGGGGCCGAGCGTGCGGAGGAGGTCGTGCAGCTCGTCGGCGTCGCGGGCCCGGCGGCCCGGGGCCCGCCGCTGGAGGAGGTCCTCGACCGCCACGAGGGCGGCGGGGTCGAGCAGGTCGCGCAGCTCCTCGGCGCCGAGCAGCTCGCGCAGCAGGTCGCGGTCGAGCGCGAGCGCGGCGGCGCGCCGTTCGGCGAGCGGCGCGTCGTAGTCGTACATGAACTGCCCGACCCACGCGAAGAGGAGCGACTGGGCGAACGGCGACGCCCGCGGGGTCTCGACCGGCACGGCCCGGATGGTGCGCGACCGCAGCCCGCCGAGCACCTTGCGGAGGGCGGGCAGGTCGAAGACGTCGTTGAGACACTCGCGGGTGGTCTCGAGCAGGATCGGGAAGGTCGGGTACTTGGAGGCGACGGCGAGCAGGTCGGCGGCCCGTTGCCGCTGCTGCCAGAGGGCGGTGCGGCGGTCGGGGCGGCGGCGGGGCAGCAGCAGCGCCCGCCCGGCGGCCTCCCGGAAGCGGGAGGCGAACATCGCCGTGTTGGGAAGCGTGCGGACGACGAGCTCGTCGATCTCCTCGGGGTCGATGAGCAGCTCGTCGAGGGGGAGCTCGTCGACGGCTTCGGGGAGGCGGAGGGCGATGCCGTCGTCGCTCCACATGAAGTCGGGGTCGATGCCCCACCGTTCGTTGAGGCGTTCGCGCAGGGCCATGGCCCAGGGGGCGTGGACCTGGGCGCCGAAGGGTGAGAGGACACAGACCCGCCAGTCGCCGATCTCGTCGCGGAACTTCTCGACGACGATGGTGCGGTCGTCGGGGACGGCGCCGGTGGCCTCGGCCTGCTCGTCGAGGTAGGCGAGGAGGTTGGCGGCGGCGAGGTCGTCGAGCCCGTGGCGCTCGCGGAGCCGGGCGTGGGCCTGGTCGGGTGGCATGGCCCGGATCTCACGGACGAACTCACCGATGGCCTCGCCGAGCTCGAGGGGCCGGCCGGGACGGTCGCCGTGCCAGAAGGGCATCTTGCCGGGCTGGCCGGGGGCGGGGACGACGACGACCCGGTCGTGGGTGATGTCGTCGATGCGCCAGGTGGTGGCGCCGAGCAGGAAGGTCTCGCCGACCCGACTCTCGAACACCATCTCCTCGTCGAGCTCGCCGACCCGGGTGCCGTCGGGGAGGAAGACACCGAACAGGCCCCGGTCGGGGATGGTGCCGGGGTTGGTGACGGCGAGGCGTTGGGCGCCGGCCCGGCCCCGGATGGTGCCCTCGACCCGGTCCCACACGATGCGGGGGCGCAGCTCGCTGAACTCGTCGGAGGGGTACCGGCCGGCGAGGAGGTCGAGGACGGCGTGGAGGACGTCGTCGGTGAGCTCGGCGAAGGGGGCGGCCCGGCGCACGACCCGCGCGAGGTCGTCGGTGGTCCAGTCGTCGAGGGCCGCCATGGCGACGATCTGTTGGGCGAGGACGTCGAGGGGGTTGCGGGGGTAGCGGGTGTGCTCGATGAGGCCGTCGTGCATGCGTTGGACGACGACGGCGGCCTCGAGGAGGTCGCCCCGGTGCTTGGGGAAGATACGGCCGCGGCTGGGTTCGCCGACCTGGTGGCCGGCCCGGCCGATGCGTTGGAGGCCTCGGGACACCGCACCGGGGGATTCGACCTGGACGACGAGGTCGACCGCGCCCATGTCGATGCCGAGCTCGAGGCTGCTGGTGGCGACCAGGCCCTTGAGGGTGCCGGCCTTGAGCTGGTCTTCGATGAGCAGACGGCGTTCGCGGCTCAACGAGCCGTGGTGGGCTTTGACCAGGTCGGTGTGGTCGTCCTCGCTGGGTGGTTTGCCGAGGCTGTCGCCGTCGAGGTGTTGGCCGTCGACGGCGAGCTCGTTGAGGCGGGTGGCGAGGCGCTCCGCGAGGCGGCGGGCGTTGGTGAACACCAGGGTGGAGCGGTGCTCTTGGATGAGCTCGAGGAGCTTGGGGTGGATCGACGGCCAGATCGACCGGCGCACCGCTCCCCCGCCATAGCCGCCCGGGCCGGCGAGGTCGGGGGGCAGGCCGCTGGTGGCGGGTTCGATGATCTCGCCGAGGGCGCCCATGTCCTCCACGGGCACCACCACCTGGATGTCGAGCTCCTTGCGGGTGCCGGCGTCGACGATGGTGACCGGGCGGTCCTTGCCGGTGTCGTCGCGGCCGGCGAGGAAGCGGGCGATCTCGTCGAGGGGGCGTTGGGTGGCCGACAGGCCGATGCGCTGGGGTGAGCGGTCGGTGATCTCCTCGAGGCGTTCGAGGGTGAGCGCCAGGTGTG
>CAZAVX010000124.1:0-6303 GCA_964488835.1 uncultured Iamiaceae bacterium
CGGAGGTTGTCGGCTTCGGCGAGGGTGTAGCCCGCGAACTTCTGGGCGATCCGCATCACCGACTCCTGGTAGATCATCAGGCCCTGCGTGCTGGCCAGGATCTCCTCGGCGTCGGGATGGAGGTACTCGATGGGCTTGCGGCCGTTCTTGCGGTCGGCGTAGTCGTTGTGCATGTTCGCCGCCATCGGCCCGGGCCGGTAGAGGGCGACGAGCGCGGCGACGTCTTCGAAGCAGGTGGGCGCCATCGAGCGCATGAGCGCCCGCATCGGCCCGCTCTCCAGCTGGAAGACGCCGATGGAGTCGCCCCGGCTCAGCAGCTCGTAGGTGAGCTGGTCCTCGAGGTCGATGTCGTCGATGTCGACCTTCACGCCTCGGGTCTGCTCGATGAGGTCGACGGCGTCCTGGATGACGTCGAGGTTGCGGAGCCCGAGGAAGTCCATCTTCAGCAGGCCGAGGTCTTCCACCCCGTGCATCTCGTACTGGGTGACGACCGGGGCGTCCTCGGGGTCCTGGCCCGACTCGGGCTTGCGCTGGATCGGCAGGTACTCGGTGAGCGGTTCCTTGGTGATCACCACCGCGGCGGCGTGGATGCCGTCCTGGCGGCGCAGCCCCTCGAGGCCCTTCGCCACGTCGATGACCTTCCGGGCGTCGGGGTCGGTCTCGTACATCTGGCGGAGATCGGCCGCCATCTTGTAGCCGTCGACGTACTTCGGGTCTTCCTCGAGGCACGCGTGCAGCGGCGTGTCGCGGCCCATGATGAGCGGCGGCATCGCCTTCGCGACCTTGTCGCCCACGGCGTAGGGATAGCCGAGCACCCGCGCCGCGTCGCGCACCGCCGCCCGGGCCTTGATGGTGGAGAAGGTGACGATCTGGGCGACGTGGTCGCGCCCGTAGCGCTCGGCCGCGTAGCGGATCATCTCGTCCCGGTAGCGGGAGTCGAAGTCCATGTCGATGTCGGGCATCGAGATGCGCGACGGGTTGAGGAACCGCTCGAACAGCAGGTCGTACTTGATGGGGTCGAGGTCGGTGATCCAGAGGCAGTAGGCCACCGCACAGCCCGCCGCGCTGCCGCGACCGGGTCCGACCCGGATGCCGGACTCACGAGCATGGCGGATGAGGTCCCAGGTGATGAGGAAGTAGCTGGAGAACCCCATGTCGCGGATGGTGCGCAGCTCGTAGTCGAGGCGCTCGACGATCTTCGGATCGAGGGGGTCGCCCCACCGCCTGCGGGCGCCCTCGTAGGTGATGTGCCGGAGGTACTGGTCGTCGGACTCGAAGCCCTCCGGCAGCGGGAAGTTCGGGAGCTGGGGCTTGCCGAACTCGATCTCGACGTTGCACCGC
Source organism: uncultured Iamiaceae bacterium (assembly GCA_964488835.1). GTDB lineage: Bacteria > Actinomycetota > Acidimicrobiia > Acidimicrobiales > SKKL01 > SKKL01. The sequence continues at coordinate 1,342 of CAZAVX010000124.1, forward strand.
TCGGCGATCCACAGCGTGTTGTCGCAGGCCTCGGGGATCTCCGAGAACAGGTACCGCATCTCGGCGGCCGACTTCAGGTAGTGCTGGTCGCCGTGGAACTTGAAGCGGTCGGGGTCGCTCATCAGCGACCCGGTCTGGACGCAGAGGAGCGCGTCGTGGGCGACCGCGTCCTCCTGGTGGGTGTAGTGGCTGTCGTTGGTGGCGAGCAGCGGGGCCCCGATGCGCCGGGCGATCTCGACGAGCTGGGGGTTCGTGCGCCGCTGCTCGGGGATTCCGTGGTCCTGGAGCTCGACGAAGAGCGAGTCGCGCCCGAAGATGTCCTGGAGCCGACCCGCCTTCTTCAGCGCGCCGTCGAAGTCGTCGCGGAGCAGGGCCTGGAGGACGTGCCCGCCGAGGCACCCGGTGGTGGCGATGACGCCCTCGGAATGCTCCTCGAGCAGGTCCCAGTCGACGCGGGGCTTGTAGTAGTAGCCCTCGAGGAACGCCCGGCTCGAGAGTTGGATGAGGTTCTTGTAGCCGACCCCGTTCTCGGCGAGGAGCGTGAGGTGGTAGTAGAGCTTCTTGCCACCCTCGACCTCGCCGCCCGAGTCGTCGAGCCGGCCCCGACGGGTGGGCCGCTCGGAGCGGTGGTCGTGGGCCATGTAGGCCTCGAAACCGATGATGGGGTTGACGCCCTGCTGGCGGCATTCGCGGTAGAAGTCGAGCACCCCGTACATGTGCCCGTGGTCGGTGATGCCGAGCGCGGGTTGCCCGTCGGCCGCCGCTGCGCCGACGACCTCGGCGATGCGGGCGGCGCCGTCGAGCATGGAGAACTCGGTGTGGACGTGGAGGTGGGTGAACGAGTCGGCCACCGCGTCAGCTCCCCTGCCGAATGACAACCGTGTCGTTCTGGCGACTGTACACCGCGGGTCGAAGGTGCGCCGACGGCTACAGGTAGGTGCCGGGACGGTCGGCAGGGGCGCCCTGGCGGGCACCGCTCGGCAGCTCGGACCGCATCTGCTCGAGCTGCTGGCGCGCCGCCACCTGCTGGGCGAAGAGCGTGGCCTGGATGCCGTGGAAGAGCCCCTCGAGCCATCCGACGAGCTGGGCCTTGGCCACCCGCAGTTCGGCCTCCGACGGCGACTCGTCCTCCGCGAAGGGGATGGCCAACCGCTTCAGCTCGTCGCGCAGGTCGTCGGAGAGCGCCCCGCCGAGCTCTTCGACCGACAGGTCGTAGATGTCGCGGAGCCGCTCGCGGCTCGCGACGTCGAGCTCGGTGGTGCGGACCTCGTCGAGGAGCTGTTTGATCATCGAGCCGATGCGCATGACCTTGGCGGGCTCGTCGACCGACTCGCGGCGCGCCGGGCTGCGCTCACCGTCCGTGTCGGGTACGACCAGCTCGCCGCGCTCGGGTTCGGCGGGGGGTGGAGACTGCGGATCCGACATCTCCGGCACCCTAGCGTGTCGGTCCCGGTCAGCCTCTGGTGCCGAGGAGCGGCACGAGCATCTCGGCCGAGGTGACCGAGCCGTGGCGCCCGACGAGGTTGAACGGACCGGTGTCGGTCGGTTCGAGGAACGCGAGGGTGCCCCACGGGGCGAGCAACACGTCGCCCATCCGGGCACGCGACATGTCGGTGACCTTGGAGCCGTACCACCCTTGTCCGATGGCCTCGTCGCGGGTGCGGACCCAGCCCTGGTGGCCGTGATGGGTGATGAGCGCTTCGAGGAGCGCCTGGGTGCGGCCGGGACGGGCGTGGAACCAGCGGAAACGGGCCTCGCCGGACTGCATCGAGGTCTCCGCCAGTACGTCGGGGTGCGGGCTCGTGACGTTCCCGCCGGTCTCGACCTGTCCGTGGTCGGCGGTGATGACGAGCGCGGCCCCCGGCGGGAGGAGGTCGATGACGTCGGCGACGAGTCGGTCGAGCGCGACGAGCTCGCTCTCGTAGCAGTCGCCGAACCCGTACTCGTGGCCGACCTTGTCGAGTCCGTCGTAGTAGGCGTAGACGAACGGCTCGCCCGCCCGGAGGAGCTGGCGGAGGTGCACGAGCATCGTCGAGGGCATCCGGTAGCCGTGGAACCGCACCTGGTGGAGGTGGGCACCACTGAACCCGGACGTGGCGAACTCGGCCTTGGTGACGATGGGTGGGCGCTGCCCCGCGAAGGGGCTCACGTCCTGGAGCCGTTCGGGAGGGAACCGGTCGCGGGCGTCGCCCGAGGCGGTCGACCACCGCAGCACGTTGAGAACCTCGCCGTCGACGGCCATCCGGTACCCGACGACGCCGTGCTCGCCGGGCGGGAGGCCGGTGGTGATCGAGGTGAGCGCGGTGGCGGTGGTGGTGGGCACGACGCTGGTGATCGGGCCCCCGACCATGCCCGCGAGCGTCGGCGCGAGGTGCGCGTGGTCCTCGAGCTGCTCCCACCCGAGGCCGTCGAGGACGAGCAGGACGACCTGGTCGGCGTCGACCGCCGGGGCGGGCATCCACGCCGGCGCCTCGTCCCACTCGAGCAGGGCGGGCACCACGTTGGCGATGCACCCACCGCCGTAGTCCGGGAGCACCGGGTGCTCGGCAGAGGGCTCTGGTCGGTCCGCTACCGGGGGTTCTGTCGGACTCATCGCCCCTCACTCCATCACCTTCGGCCGGCGGACGCCAGCCGCCTCCTCCTCCCGTCGGCCATACAGTGGGGGATGTGAAGGTCTCGACCCGTGGCGACTACGCGTGTCGCGCGCTCCTGTCGCTCGCTCTCCATGCCGATCACGAAGGTCCCACGTCCGTGCGCGACATCGCCGAGCGCACGGGTCTACCCCAGCCGTACCTGGAGCAGATCCTCCTCGCGCTGAAGGGTGCGGGCCTCGTCCGCTCGAAGCGTGGGGTGGGCGGCGGGTACGTCCTCGCCCGCGAGCCGGCCGAGATCACCCTCGCCGACATCGTGAGCGCGGTCGACGGACCCATCGTCGCCGGCGACTTCGGCGAGCCCCACCAGGACGGGGCCTGCGACCACGAGGGCCAGTGCGTGCTGCTCGCGATCTGGGCCGACGTCGGCGAGTACATGCGCCGCCACCTCGAGGCGATGAGCCTGGCCGACGTCGCGGCGATGGCCCGCGGCGAGCGGGCCTGGCCCGACTCGTCCTGAGGCAGCGCCGGGTCACGACAGCGCGGCGAGCACCTCGGCGAGGTCGGCGGGCAGGTCGGAGGAGAACGTGAGCCGCTCCCCCGTCGTCGGGTGGTCGAACCCGAGCCGGGTGGCGTGGAGCCACGGGCGGGCGCACGGGAGGTTCTGGCGGTCGCCGCCGTACTGGCGGTCGCCGACGATCGGGTGTCCGATCGCGCTGAGATGGACCCGGATCTGGTGGGTGCGGCCGGTCTCGAGGCGACAGGACGCGAGCGTGAGGTCGGCGGGATGGGTGAAACGGTCGATCACCTCGTAGCGGGTGCGCGCCTCCCGTCCGGTGTTCGTGACCGCCATGCGGGTGGGATCGCGGGGCGACCGACCGATCGGCGCGTCGACCATGCCCTGGGCCGGTTCGAGCGTCCCCCAGCAGAGTGCGAGGTACTCCCGGTCGACCGACCGGGAGGAGAACTGCTCGACGAGGGACTCATAGGCAGGGGCGGTGCGGGCGAGCACGAGCAGGCCGCTCGTGCCCTGGTCGATGCGGTGGACGACGCCGGGCCGCGAGGGGTCGCCGACCTCGGCGATCTCGGGCCAGCGGGCCACCGCCGCGTTGACGAGCGTGCCGTCGGGGTTCCCCGACCCGGGGTGGACGACGAGCCCCGCGGGCTTGTCGACGACGACGACGTCGGGGTCTTCGTGCACGACGACGAGCTCGATCGACGGATCGGGCCCGACCGCCTCGACGCTCCCCAACCCCGAGTCGTCGATCTCGATCACCTGACCGGCGCGCACCTTCACCGATCGGGTCGTGACGGGATCACCGTCGAGGGTCACCTGCCCCCCGGCCACGAGGTCGGCGGCCTCGGAGCGGCTGCACCCGGTGATCATGGCGACCACCCGGTCGACCCGCTCGCCGGCGAGGACCTCAGGCAGCGTCTCGCGCACCGGAATCGTCCTCCGCGGGCATCTCGCTCCAGGTGCTCAGCACGAGCAGTACCGCACCGACGACGATGCCCATGTCGGCGATGTTGAAGACCGGCCACCACTGGAGGTCGATGAAGTCGACGACCGCGCCGCCGAGCACCCCCTCGCCGTCGCGGAACGCCCGGTCGACGAGGTTGCCGAGCGCGCCGCCCGTCACGAGGCCGACCGCCACGAGTCCGGGCCAGGAGTCGATGCGGCGCGCCGTCCAGGCCAGCACCACGACGACCACCAGCGCGAGGGGCGCGATGAGCCGGCCCATGCCCTCGCCCATGCTGAACGACATCCCGGTGTTGAACGCGAGCCGGAAGCGCAGCGTCCAGAGCACGTCGATGACGCGACCGTCGGCGAGCGCATCGAGCGCCCACGTCTTGGTGAGCTGGTCGAGGACCAGCACGACGGCCGTGGTCGCGCCGGCGATCGCCAGGCGACGACCACCGGCGCCGGTGACGGTCACCGGCGGCCGAAGCCTCCGACCTTCACCTCGACGGTCTCCGCGGCCCACGGGATGGCCTCGAGCCGCTCCTTCGGGATCGTCTCGCCCGAGGTGACGCAGATGCCGTAGGTGCCGGCGTCGATGCGGGCCAGGGCGGCGTCGATCTCCTCGACCGCGGCCTGGGCCTGGGCGCTGAGCGCCAGGTCGCGCTCGCGCTCGACGGCGACGGTGTCGCCTTCGCCCGACTCCTCGTCGAACTGCACGTCGCCCGGGTCACGGTCGAGCATCAGCGCGTCGGCCTCGGCCCGGAGGGTCTCGGCCTGGCGGGTGTAGCGGGCCCGCTCCTCGAGGAGTGCCTGACGCTGCTGCTCGAGGAACTTGGCGCCGTACGGCGACTTCGCGGCCTTCTTCGCCGGCGCCTTCTTGGCCGGAGCCTTGGCGGCCGGGGCCTTCTT
>CAZAVX010000125.1:0-6224 GCA_964488835.1 uncultured Iamiaceae bacterium
CCTGAGGATCTGATCCTCATCTAGACACCCTCGAGGAGCGGGGGCTGGCCTCCGGGTCGGCCCCCGCTCCTCGCGTCACACCGCAGGGGCGGGCGGTGCGATGCCGAACCCGCTCGTCGCCGAATCCCCTCGGACCGAGACCCTCACCGGAGGAACCGTCCCCGCCATGCCGTCCCCACGCCGCCACACCGGCACCCTCGCCCTCCTCAGCGTCGCGGTCGTCCTGCTCGCCGCCCTCGCCGGCCCCTCCGCCGCCGCCCAGGAGCTACCGCCCTACGCCGACCCGGTGCCCCCGGCCCAGGGCTACAGCGTCGACTCGATCACCGAGCCGACCCCGGGCATCGAATACCTCCGCCTCTCGCGTCCCTCGCCCGCGGCCGAGGTGCACGCCCTCCGCCTCCAACCGTCGATCTTCCCCCGCCTCGAGATCGTCACCGCCGGCGACCACCAGTCCCGCAACCCCGCACGCGAGACCACCTCGGCGATGTGCCGTCGGGTGCGCTGTGTCGCCGCGGTGAACGGCGACTACTTCGCCAACGAGAACGGCTTCCTCGCCGGCCCCCTCGTCGCCGAGGGCGAGATGCGCTTCTCCGAGGGCGACATCACCCACGGCGTGATCGTCATGGACTGGACCGGTGCGCTGAGCGCCCACACCACCGACGAGCTCACCTGGGACGTGCGCCTGCGCGCCGAACCCGACGTCGACCTCGCCGTCGACCGGGTGAACCGGGGCATCGTCGCCGGCCAGCTCACCCTCTACACGAGTCGCTTCGGCACCCGCACCCACACCCCCGAGGGCACCGTCGAGATCACCGCCCGTCTCGGCACCGGCACCAACCCCGGCGCCCACAACGTGCTCGACCCCCTCAGCATCAGCGACACCGGCAACAGCCCCATCCCCGACGGCCACGTCGTCATCGCCGGCCCGCCGGGCAGCGCGGCGGCCACCGTCGAGGACCTGTGGGCCACCCTCGGCGGCGTCACCCCCCTCGAGCTGATCGTCGACGTCGGCGACACCCGCCACGCCATCGGCGGTTCCCCGGTGCTGCTCCGCAACGGCCTCTACCACTTCCCCTGGCAGGACCCAGGCTCGGCCACCCAGGGCCGGCGCCCCCGCACCTTCGTCGGCTGGACGCCCGCCGGTGAGATGCTGCTCGTCGTCGTCGAGGGCGACCTTCCCGGCCGCAGCAGCGGGCTCAACCTGCCCGAGGCCGCCCAGCTCCTCGTCCGCCTCGGTGCGGTCGAGGGCGTGATGCTCGACGGCGGCGGCTCGAGCACCCTCGTGCTCGGCAGCCAGGTCCGCAACCGCCTGCGCGGCAGCGAGCGGGCCGTCGCCAGCGCCATCGTCGTGCGCTCCGAATGGGGCCACAACATCGCCACGGCACAGGCCCGGGGCATCGACCGGGCCTGCCCGCCGGTGCAGGTCGGCCTCAGCTCGTTCACCGATCTCGGCACCACCAACGTGCACGCCCAGGCGGTGCACTGCGCCGCGTGGTGGCAGCTCGCCCAGGGCGTCACCCCACTCAGCTACGTGCCCACCGGGCGGGTCACCCGCGGGCAGATGGCCACGTTCCTCACCCGCTTCATCGAGGCGAGCGGCGGCACGCTTCCCACCGACGTGCCCTCGCTGTTCCCCGACACCGCCGGCCACGCCCACCGCGCCAGCATCGACCGCCTGGCCGCCGCGGGCATCGTCGCGGGGTTCAGCGACGGCCGCTACCGGCCCGACGCACCGGTCACCCGCGCCCAGATGGCGAGCTTCATCGCCCGCACCTGGGAGTACCGGGTGGGTGGTCCGCTCCCCGCCGACTACGACTACTTCGAGGACGACCAGCTCGACACCCACGAGCGCAACATCAACGCCATCGCCCAGGGCGGCTTCGCCGGCGGCGTCACCGCGGTGCGCTACGACCCGTCGAGCCCGGTGCGCCGCGACCAGATGGCCACGTTCCTCGCCCGGGCGCTCGACGCCCTCGTCGAGCTCGGCATCAACCCGCCCGCTGCCTGACCCCCCCCACTTTGTGGGGGGTCAGGCCACAAAGTGGGGATGGTGCGTTTCGCCGCGTGATGCCTACGTTCCGGTGGCCGTTCTGCCGACCACCAAGGAGCATCACCCGTGCAGCACCACCCGACCCAGCCGACACGACGGCGTGGCCTCGCCATCCTGATCGCCGCCCTGCTGGTGGCCGCGCTGGTGCCCTTCGCCGCGCCCGTCGCTGCGCAGCCGGCGCCGCCGCCTGACCTCTCCGAGGCGTGTGAGCACGCGGGGTCGGCGGGGTTCACCGACGTCGCGGGTACCGGCTTCGCCGATGTCATCGACTGCCTGGCCGCGTTCGGGGTCACCGCCGGCACCACCGCCACCACCTATGCACCCGCGGTGCAGGTGCGTCGTTCCCAGATGGCGCTGTTCTACTTCCGCATCGGCGAGCTCGCCGGTGTCGAGTGGGACACCAGCGACGCCGGGTTCGGAGACCTCCGTGGCCTGGGCGACGACTTCGTCGACGCCGTCAACGCCCTGGCCAACGCCGGGGTGATCAGCGGCACCTCCGCGACCACCTTCGATCCCCAGGCCCGGATCCGTCGCTCCCAGATGGCGCTGTTCATCGACCGCTTCCAGGAGGTCGTCTCGGGGTTCCGCTACAGCGACGGGCTGGTCGGCGACGACCTGTTCCCCGACATCTCGACCCTCGGTGCCGAGGCTCGTGCCGCGGTGAACGGCATCGGCTCGGTCGGCATCACCCAGGGCGACGCCGCGGGCCACTACGTGCCCAACGGGTTCGTGTCCCGCCAGCAGATGGCCGCGTTCATCGTCCGCCACCTCGCCGAGAACGGCTGGTCGGTGCCGGCTCCCAGCTACGAAGGCACCCTCATCTACCGCAGCGGCGTCGCCGGCGCCGACTACGTCATCTCCACCGGCAGCGAGATCGTGCTGGTCACCTACGAACCGGGCGACACCTTCCACATCGACGGGGTTCCCGCCACCCAGGGTGCCTTCGAGGCCGCGGTCGCCTCCATCGGCGGGTTCGACCTGGTGGGCCACCCCATGCGGTTCAACCCCGACACCCGCGAGCACCACATCGCCCCCTACGACGTCATCGAGCTCAGCGCTGCCGGTTGGATGGTCGGCTATGACCTCGACCTCGACGCTCCCGCCAGCTTCGACCTCGTCGAGCCCTACTCCGGTGCGGTCATCATGGGGGTCGACGTGAGCGGCGCCGACATCTTCCGCCTCGGCAACTCCACGGTGACCGAACAGGAGTGGGTCGACGCCCTCAACGCCGGCGACACCGTGTCGATCACCATGAACGCCGACGACGAGATCGTCTACCACCTCCGGGACGGCGCCCTCACCGGCACCGTCGACGCCGGAGGCGGGCTCGTGTGGCTCGAGGACGTCGTCTGGGACGGCCCCGGCCTCGACGACTGGTCCGATGCGGGCAACAACCTCAACGGCCAGGGGTACTTCCGCCTCTCCAACACGGATCAGCACATCACCATCGACGGGGCGCCCTACAACGCTGCGGCCGCCACCGCTGCTGTCGAGGCCGCGGTGGCCGACCCCGACGTGGAGGTGTCGCTCGTCTACACCCGCGCCGACGGCATCGAGCGCTTCGTCTTCACCCGCAGCGAACCCGCGGCCGATGACGACCCGGTCCCAGGTACCGGCACCGGCACCTTCGTCGGCGGCTCGGTCATCGTCACCGGTCCCAACGTCAGCTTCCAGATCCTGATGGCCGACGACACGACCCGCACGGTGTACGTGCACTTCGACGACATGACCGTGCTGGTCGACAACACCCTCGTCGCCAACACCGAGCTGGCGACCACCGCCCAGGCCGGTGCCACGGTCACCATCACCGTGCCCGACGAGACCCTCATCGACGACACCCAGATCATCGCCACCCTGCCCGGTTCGGTGGTCGTCATCGACAACCCCTAGTCCCCACCACCGCCGACCCAACCCATGCTTCGAACCGGTGGCGCGAACGCGGCCCATCGCCCCGTCCGCGCCACCGGTTCGCGCTCGTGTGCCGACGGTCCCGCGCGCCCCGTGCAGACGGTCCCGCGCGTTCGCGCGCAGCGTGGCTAACGTGTCGAGCAGCCTCGACGACGAGGCGCGCAGGGCACCTGACCGTCCATCCGAGGAGATCTCCCGTGCGGACCCATCCCCACACCGGCCAGCGTCGTCGCTGGGCCGTCGTCGCCGCGTTGCTCGTGGTGGCCGCGCTGTTGCCCGCCGCCACCCCGGCGGGCGCCGAACCCGCCGAGGCGCCCGACATCACCGCGGCGTGCGCGAACGCCGAGTCGGCCGGGTTCACCGACACCGCAGGCACCGGGTTCGCCGACGTCATCGACTGCCTCGCCGCGTTCGGGGTCACCACCGGCACCACCGCCACCACCTACTCGCCAGCGGTGCAGGTGCGTCGCAGCCAGATGGCGCTCTTCTACTACCGGATCGGCGAGCTCGCGGGAGTCGACTGGGACACCAGCTCCGCCGGCTTCACCGACCTCGGCGGACTCCAGACCCAGTTCGTCACGGCCATCAACGCCCTCGCCAACGCAGGGATCGTGAACGGCACGACGCCCACCACCTTCGACCCCCAGGGCCGCATCCGCCGCAGCCAGATGGCGCTGTTCATCGACCGCTTCCAGGACCTCGACGAGGTGGGCGGGGCTCGCTACAGCGACGGGTTCAGCGGGAGCGATCTCTTCCCGGACATCTCCACCCTCCCCACCGAGACCCGCGCCGCGATCAACGGCATCGGCTCGGTCGGCATCACCCAGGGTGACGCCGCCGGCAACTACGTGCCCAACGGGTTCGTGTCCCGCCAGCAGATGGCGGCCTTCGTCGTCCGCCATCTCGCCGAGAACGGGTTCACCGTGCCCGCCGACGGCATCGCCGGCATGCTCGTCGAGTTCAACGCCGGCAGCGACTACACGATCTCGACCGGCAGCGCGCTCGTCGAGGTCACCATCGGCGACGACGACACCTTCTCGATCAACGCGACGTCGGCCACCGAGGCCGCGTTCGAGGCCGCGCTCGGGTCGAGCACGAGCGGGCTCGGACACCTCGTGACCTGGAACGAGGCCGGGGGCCACCACGACGTCGTCGCCCGCGACGACGCCACCCTCCTCACGCTCGGGCTCACCGTCGGCCCGAACCTCGACCTGCTCGACGGCGCCGACCTCATCACCTCGGTCGACGACGTCAGCGGCGACCTCGTCGAACCGGTCTCGGGGGTCACCATCGTCGCCGACGCCCAGGTGGACTGGGGTGACAACGACCAGCTCCGGGTCGGCAACACCACCGTCACCAGCTCCGAGATGATCGAGATCCTCAACTGGGGTGACACCCTCACCATCACCACCTCCGGCGGCGTCCGGCGCTTCACGCTCGCCAACCGCACGATGACCGGCGACATCGGCGACCTCGCCGACATCGGAGGCGGCGGCGGCTCGACGAACGTGCAGATCGAGGTCTACGACTACACGACCGGCAACGACCTCAACGGCGCCGACAACTTCCACTTCAACGAGGGGCGGTACGACGCCGGACTCCAGGCCTACACCCTCAACGGGAGCGTGGCGACCTACGGCGACGTCGAGAGCTTCCTCACCGGTCTCGACGCCAGCGACATCGACGACGGTGTCACCATCAGCTACCAGCGCACCGACAACGTCGAACGCTTCACGATCACCGGGTGACCCCGCGTGGGCCACGCATCCGCAGCATGAGCCGTGCCGAGGTCAGGGGGCGTCGAGCCCCCAGGCCTCGGCCAGCAGCTCGAAGCTGCGGAGGCGGGCGTCGAGCCCGTAGGTGCTCGTGCTGATCATCAGCTCGTTCGCGCCCGTGCTCGCCACCAGGTCCTCGAGGCCGGCCACCACCGTCGCCGGGTCTCCGACCAGCCGATCGGTGCGCAACTGCATCGCCGCCGCGAGGTCGGGGTGCTCGTTCGCCTCCTCCGGAGGCATCAACGGTTCGAAGCGACCGGTGCGACGGGCGAGGAGGCCGATGCGACCCGGCAGCCCCTGACGCTGCGCCTCGTCGTCGGTGTCGGCGGTGATGACGCTCGCGGTGACGAGCAGATGCGGTTCGTCGAGCACCGGGGACGGCTCGAAGCGGGACCGGTAGAGGTGGGCGGCCTCGACCGTGCCGCCCATGTCGAAGTGGTGGGCGAACGCGAACGGCAGGCCGAGGATGCCGGCGAGCTGGGCGCTGTAGT
>CAZAVX010000126.1:0-6099 GCA_964488835.1 uncultured Iamiaceae bacterium
TGACTTTGGATCAGGAGGCTGGAGGTTCGATCCCTCCCCCGCGAGCCACCCCTCGACCCCGTGCGGTGGGCGCCGCGACGACCCCGACTGGTGCCTCGCATCGGTCCGGAGTTGGTGACACGATGGCGCGATGAGCTCGGCATCACTCTCCGCGGTCATCCTCGCAGCCGGCGAAGGCACCCGGATGAGATCCGACCGGCCGAAGCCGCTCCACCTGCTGTGCGGCAAGGCGATGCTCCTCTACGTCATCGACGCGCTGGCGGCATGCGACATCGACCGGGCCGTCGTGGTGGTGGGCCACGGGGCCGAACGGGTCACGAAGAAGCTCCAGGAGCAGGGTCCCGACCTCCTGCTCGACTTCGTCGAACAGCGGGTGCAGCGCGGCACCGGCGACGCGGTCAGCGTCGGCCTCACCGCCTTCGAGGACGACCTCGACGACGAGCTCGACCTCATCGTGATGCCCGGCGACACCCCGCTGTTGCGACCCGACACCATCGCCGCGCTCGTCGACACCCACCGGCGCACCGGCTCGGCCGCCACCGTGCTCACCGCCCGCCTGTCCGACCCCACCGGCTACGGCCGCATCGTGCGGGGCAAGGACGACCGGGTCGTCCGCATCGTCGAGCAGGCCGACGCCACTCCCGACGAGCTCGAGATCGACGAGATCAACACCGGCATCTACTGCTTCCGCCGCAGCCTCCTCGCCCCGGCGTTGCGCCGGCTCAGCCCCGAGAACGCCCAGGGCGAGTACTACCTCACCGACGTCATCGCCGTGCTGGCCGGCGCCGGACATCCCGTCGCCACCCACGTGGCCGACGACCCGTCCGAGACCCACGGCGTGAACGACCGGGTCCAGCTCGCCGCCGCCGAGGCCGAGCTGCGCTCCCGCACGAACCTCGAGTGGCTCCGCCGTGGTGTCACGATGGTCGACCCCGCCACCACCTACGTCGACGCCACCGTGCAGCTCGCACCCGACGTCACCCTGTTCCCCGGGGTGGTCCTCCAGGGCCACACCACCGTGGGCGCCAACGTCGAGCTCGGGCCCGGCACCCACCTCATCGACTGCGCGATCGGCGAGGGCTGCACCCTCGAGCACACCGTCGGCCGCGACGCCGAGGTCGGCGAGGGCGCACGGGTGGGGCCGTTCGCCTCCCTCGAACCCGGATCCCAGGTCCCTGCCGGCGCCGTCACCGGGCCGTTCTACACTGCGAGGAGCAGCGAGCCGATCGGGCGGGGCGACGCTGCCGACACCGAGGGCTGACACGGGGCATCGCACATGGAGCTGGTCACCAAGAAGAAGCTGGCGCTCATCGCCGGCCGGGCGAACATCGAGCTCGCCGAGGAGGTGGCCGCAACCCTCGACGAGACCCTGCTCGACGCGAACTGTGCCGAGTTCGCGAACGGCGAGCTGCACTGCAAGCTCGAGTCGTCGGTGCGGGGCACCGACGTGTTCATCATCCAGAGCCACACGGGCCACGACGGTCGCTCCATCAACGACTCGATCATGGAGCACCTCATCATGGTCGACGCCGCCCGGCGGGCCTCGGCCAAGCGCATCACCGTCGTGATGCCCTTCTTCGGCTACGCCCGCCAGGACCGCAAGTCCGAGGGTCGTGAGCCCATCACCGCCCGCATGGTGGCCGACATGTTCGCGGTGGCGGGCGCCCAGCGGCTCATGTCGGTCGACCTGCACTCCGGGCAGATCCAGGGCTTCTTCAACGGCCCGGTCGACCACCTCACCGCCATGCCGGTGCTCGTCGACTACCTCGAGCACCTCGAGGGCGACCTCGTCGTCGTCTCGCCCGACGCCGGTCGTGTGAAGGTCGCGGAGCGCTACTCGAACATGCTCCACGCCGACCTCGCCATCATCCACAAGCGGCGCCTCAAGGGGGAGAAGAACCTCGTCGAGGCCCGCGACGTCATCGGCGAGGTCGCCGGCCGCACCTGCGTGCTGATCGACGACATGATCGACACCGCCGGCACCATCGTCGCCGCCGCCGAGCAGCTCCACGCGAAGGGGGCGGCGCGCATCCTCGCGGCCACCACCCACGGCGTGTTCTCCGAGCCGGCCATCGATCGGCTCAAGAACTCGCCCATCGAGCGCGTCGTCGTCACCAACACCTTGCCGTTGCCGCCCGAGAAGCAGATCGACAAGATCGAGGTGCTGTCGGTGGCCAAGGTCATCGCCGACGCCATCGACGCCGTGTTCGAGGACACCTCGGTCAGCGACATCTTCGACGGACAGAACCAGTCGTAGCGGGTTGGTCGCGCGCCCCCTCGGGCGCGTACACTGGTCGACTGCCTCGGGGCACCGTCGCGTCCCGACCCTGATCTCACCCCTGCCGCCTAGGAGCGCTTCGTCACCATGGATGTCACCCTCACGGCCACCGTCGGCCGCACCACCGGCTCCCGGCCGTCGAACCGTCTCCGGGCCGAGGGCAAGATCCCCGGCACCCTCTACGGTCTCGGCAAGGACCCGCTCACCCTCGCGGTCGAGCGGCGCGACCTGCGGCAGGCCCTCACCACCGAGGCCGGCCTCAACGCCATCATCACCCTGGCGGTCGACGGCTCCGACGAGCTCTGCATCGTGAAGGAGCTCCAGCGTCACCCGGTCCGCAACGAGGTCGTCCACGTCGACTTCGTGCGCGTCGACCCCGACGCCGAGATCCTCGTCGAGGTGCCCATCGTGCTCGAGGGCGAGGCCCGCAAGGTGCTCGCCGAGTCGGGGGTCGTCGACCAGATCGCCTACCACCTGTCGGTCTACGCGAAGCCGAGTGCCATCCCGAACGAGTTCATCCTCGACGTCTCGGAGATGGAGGTCGGCGACGTCCTCACCGTCTCCGACATCAGCCTCCCCGCCGGTGTCCGCACCGAGATCGACCCCGAAGAGGCCGTCGTGTCCGCGTCGGTCACCCGGGCTGCTCTCGAGGACGAAGGCGAGGGCGAGGGCGAGGAGGCCGCTGAGGGCGAGGCCCCTGCGACCGCGGCCGAGGCTGCCGACGGCGGGGCCGAGGGCGACGCCGACGAGTCCTGATCCCACCGGATGAGCCCCTTCGGCCGCCGGCGTGGCGCGGGGGAGCGCACCGGGACACCCTCCGACCTGCTCGTCGTGGGGCTCGGCAATCCGGGCCCTGAGTACGCGCGCACCCGTCACAACGTGGGCGCCGAGGTCGTCGAGCTGCTCGCCGAGCGTCACGGCGGGCGGCTGAAGATGGGCAAGGAGCGCGCCCTCGTCGACGAGGTGCGCATCGACGGCCACCGGGTGGCGCTCGCCTTCCCCCAGACCTACATGAACCTCTCCGGCGAATCGGTGCGGCTCCTCGTGCGCCGCTACGGCATCGACGATCTCCGCCGTCTCGTCGTCGTGCACGACGAGCTCGACCTCCCCCTCGGCCGGCTCAAGGTGAAGTTCGGCGGCGGGCTCGCGGGCCACAACGGCCTGCGATCGATCCGCGCCCACCTCCACACCGCCGACTTCGCCCGCGTGCGCATCGGGGTCGGCAAACCGCCCTCGGCCGATCGCGGGGCCGACCACGTGCTCCGCCAGCCGTCGAAGAAGGACCGGGCCGAGCTCGACATCGCCGTCCAAGAGGCCGCCGACGCGGTCGAGACGATCCTCACCGACGGCATCGAGGCCGCGATGGGTCGGTACAACGCCGCCCCACGGGCAGACTGAGCCGTGCCGCTCCGTCACCTGCTCACCCAGTTCCGCGACGAGCCGGCGGTACTCGGCACCCTCGGCCGGTCGAGCGCGGTCCTCGCCGTGCCCGAGGCGGCCCGCGCGGTCACCCTCGCCTCCTTCGCCGAGCTCGGCTCGCGACGCCCGCTCGTCGTCTGTGTCCCCACCACCGCCGACGCCGAGCACCTCGCCGCCGATCTCGCCACCTTCCTCGGAGGCGACGAGGTCGAGGTCTTCCCCGCCTGGGAGACCCTCCCGTTCGAGCGGGTGAGCCCGAGCGTCGAGACGATGGGCCAGCGCCTGCGCGTGCTGTGGCACCTCCGCGACCCCGAGCGGGCACCACGGGTGGTCATCGCCCCCGTCCGCGCCCTCGTGCAGCGCCTCGGCCCCCAGGCCACCGAGGTCGAGCCGGTCGTGGTGGGCGTCGGCGACCAGCTCGACTCCACCGAGCTCGTCGAGCGCCTCGTCGCCGACGGCTACCGCCGTGAGTACCAGGTCGAGCACCGGGGCGAGGTGGCCGTCCGCGGCTCGATCGTCGACGTCTTCCCCTCCACCGCCACCGCGCCGGTCCGGATCGACCTGTGGGGCGACGAGGTCGACCGTCTCACCGAGTTCTCCGTCGCCGACCAACGCTCGACGATCGACATCTCCGAGGTGGCGATCTTCCCCGCCCGCGAGCTGCGCACCACCCCCGAGGTGCGGGAGCGGGCCGCGTCGCTCGTCGCTCGTGAGCCGTGGGGTCGCGAGCAGTGGGAACGGCTCGCCGAGGGCCAGCTCTTCGACGGGATGGAGTCGTGGCTGCCGTGGCTCGTCGACGACGAGGTGCTGATCCTCGACCTGCTCCAGGCCGACGCCCAGGTGGTGCTCGTCGACCCGCGCCGCATGCGCGACCGGGCAGCCGACCTCGCGGCCGAGGAGCACGACCTCGCCGCCACCCTCGCCCGCACATGGGGTGCCGTTCCCGACGAGGGCGACTCCGGAGCCGAGCACGCCTTCCCCGCGCTCCACGCCCCCTTCGACCGGCTGCTCGGCCGCACCGAGGCCCCGGTCTGGACGGTCACGAGCCTGCCCGAGGGCCCCGACGTGGCCACCGTCGGCGCGCGGGGCTGGGACCCCGTCGTCGGCGACGGCCAGCGCCTCGTCGACCAGCTGCGCGAGCTGCGCGACAGCGGGTTCCGCGTCGTCGTCGGTGCCGACGGGCCGGGCTCGGCCGACCGCCTCGAGCACCTCCTCGCCGACCACGGCCTCGACCTCCGCCGCGCCGACGACGACAGCGACGCCCTCCTCCGACCCGGCCTCCACCTCGTCGTCGCGCCGCTCGAGCGTGGGGTCATCCTCCCCGACCTGAAGCTCGCCCTCCTCAGCGAGCGCGACCTCACCGGACGGCGCCGCGCCCACCGCGTGGCCCGCCGTCGCCGCACCGACGCCGCCGGCTTCTTCGACGACCTCAAGCCGGGCGACTACGTCGTGCACCACCAGCACGGCGTCGCCCGCTACGGCGGCATGGTGAAGCGGGCCATCGGCGGGGTCGAGCGCGACTACCTGCTGCTCGAGTACCGGGGCGACGACAAGCTCTACGTCCCCTCCGACCAGATCGACGCCGTCCGCCACTACACCGGCGGCGACAACCCCACCCTCAGCCGCCTCGGGGGCAGCGAGTGGACCAAGACCAAGGCGAAGGTCCGCTCGGCGGTCCAGGAGATCGCCCAGGAGCTCGTCGTCCTCTACCAGACGCGCATCAACACGCCCGGCACGTCCTTTTCGGCCGACACGCCGTGGCAGCGCGAGCTCGAGGACGCCTTCCCGTTCCAGGAGACCCCCGACCAGCTCCGGGCCATCGCCGACGTGAAGGCCGACATGGAGGCCGACCGGCCGATGGACCGCCTGGTGTGCGGCGATGTCGGCTTCGGCAAGACCGAGGTCGCGATCCGCGCCGTGTTCAAGGCCGTGCAGGACGGCAAGCAGGCGGCGGTGCTCGTGCCCACCACGCTGCTCGCCTCCCAGCACTTCCAGACCTTCAGCGAGCGGTTCGCCGGCTATCCGGTCCGGGTCGAGATGCTCTCGCGCTTCCTGACCGCCGCCCAGGCGAAGCGGGTGATCGACGGCATCGCGTCGGGCGACGTCGACGTCGTCATCGGTACCCACCGCCTCCTCGCCGAGAACCTCCGCTTCAAGGACCTCGGCCTGCTCGTCGTCGACGAGGAGCAGCGGTTCGGCGTCACCCACAAGGAGCGCATCAAGCAGCTCGAGACGGGTGTCGACGTGCTGACCCTCACCGCGACGCCGATCCCCCGCACCCTCGAGATGAGCCTCACCGGCATCCGTGACCTCACCCTCCTCAACACCCCGCCCGCCGAGCGCCAGCCGATCCTCACCTACGTCGGCGAGTACGACGACCGGGCCGTCGCCGAGGCCATCCG
>CAZAVX010000127.1:0-6078 GCA_964488835.1 uncultured Iamiaceae bacterium
GACCCGACGAGGTCGTCGTGCTGAACCCACCGCTTCCACGAGTGGCCGCTCGGCGTGCACACCGAGCAGCTCGCCCACTCCGGCGCGAGGAACGGACGTCCCGTCGACGAGAACCCCCGGAGCACCGACCTCGTCCTCGCCGACTACCTCGCCGGCGAGGTGCTCGGATCGCTGGGCGACGACGAGCGCGACCTCGCCCTCGCGCTGTGCGTCCTCGACCGGTTCGACCCCGACCTCGGCGTGCGGCTCGTCGGTCCGGGCGCCGCGCCGGTCGTCCGTCACCTGCTCGGCGCCGGCGCGCTCCTCTCGGTCGTCGACGCGCCGACGGGCACGATGCGGTTCCACGCCCTGTTCCGAGAGCTGATGGAGGCCGAGCTCGCACACCACGATCCGGTGACGAGGCTCGACCTGCACCGTCGGGCCGCCGTGCTCGCCGAGGAGCGCGGCGACCTTCCGACCGCACGACGTCACCTCGCGGAGATCGGCGCGCAGTTCTCGCTGTCGGTGAACACCGTGAAGTCGAACCTGAAGTCGATCTACCGCAAGCTCGACGCGACGACCCGTTCCGAGGCCGTCGATGCCGCCACCGCCGCAGGCCTCCTCTGATCCGACCGATGAGCTCTGGGCGGTTCGCCGGTCCACCCCGCACCAACGCCTGTCACGATGTGCAGGAACCCCGACGCAGAACGGAGAGACCGCAGTGCGAACCCTCATCTACACCGCATTCACCTCGATCGACGGAGTTGTCGAGGCTCCCGGCGGCGAGCCGGGCTACCGCAACAGCGGATGGACGTTCGAGGGGATCGACTTCGTCCCCGAGGCCTACGAGCTGAAGGGCAAGGAACAGGAGGAGGCCGGCGCGCTGATGCTCGGGCGGGTGAGCTACGAGTCGTTCGCCCCGGTGTGGCCCTCGATGACCGACGAGTTCCCCCGATACAACGCCATGCCGAAGTACGTCGTGTCGACGACGCTGAAGGAGGAGGACCTCGTCACCAACTGGGGCGAGACGACGATCCTCCGCTCGCTCGACGACGTCGCCGAGGTGAAGGCCGGCGACGGCGACCCGATCTCGGTGCACGGGTCGGCCACCCTCGCCCGCAACCTCGCCGACGCCGACCTCATCGACCGCTACCACCTGCTCGTGTTCCCCGTCGTTCTCGGCGCCGGCAAGCGCATGTGGAGCGACACCGACAAGGACAAGCAGCCGCTCCGCCTGCTCGAGAGCGAGTCGTACTCGAACGGCATCCAGAAGCTCGTCTACGAGGTGGTGCGCTGAGCGCACGCGGTCGCATCGGCCGGTCGGCATACTGCAACCGAGCCTTCGGGAGGGCACCGTGACCGACCACCGACTTCCCACCTATTTCATCTCCCACGGCGGCGGCCCGTGGCCGTGGATCAAGGACCTGATGCCCGGCGACTGGGAGCCGCTCGAGCGCTCGCTGCGGGCCATCCCCCTCCAGCTCGGCGCCGCGCCACGGGCGATCCTCGCCGTGTCGGCGCACTGGGAGGAGCCGGCCTTCACGGTCCAGACCAACCCGCACCCGCCCATGCTCTACGACTACGGCGGCTTCCCCGAGTTCACCTATCACCTCCAGTACCCCGCCCCGGGGGCGCCGGACGTGGCCGAGGAGGTGGTCGCGCTCCTCGGCGACGCCGGCTTCGAGGTGGGGCGCGACCCCCATCGGGGATTCGACCACGGCGTCTTCGTGCCCTTCTACGTGGCCTATCCGGATGCCGACGTGCCGATCCTCCAACTCTCGATCAAGAAGGGGTACGACCCCGAGGAGCACCTCGCGGCAGGCCGGGCGCTCGCCCCGCTGCGCGACCGCGGGGTCCTGATCGTGGGGTCGGGCTTCAGCTTCCACAACCTGCGCGCCATGTTCGACCCGCGGGCACTCGCGCCCTCCCAGGCGTTCGACGCGTGGCTCGGTGAGACCCTCGCCGCCCCGCCCGCCGAGCGCACACGGCGGCTCGTCGACTGGCTCGACGCGCCGGCGGCCCGATTCGCCCACCCCGCCGAGGACCACCTCGTCCCCCTGATGGTCGCGGTCGGGGCGGCCGAGGACGAGCCGGCCGAGCGGTACTACCACGAAGACGCGTTCATGGGCACCGTCGCCTCGTCGAGCTTCCGACTCGGCCCGGCAGCGAGCCAGGCCGCGGGCGGGAGCCCCTGATCGAGTGACGAGGGAGGTGCACCGGTGGCCATCCGACTGATCGAGGAGACCCCGTGGCGGTGGCGCATCGAACCCGAGGGATCGATGCGGGTACCCGGAGTGGTCTTCGCCTCCGAGGGGTTGCTCCCCGACATCGCCGAGGACCGCTCGCTCGAACAGGTCGCCAACGTCGCCACCCTGCCCGGCATCGTCGGGGCGTCGTTCGCGATGCCCGACGTGCACTGGGGCTACGGGTTCCCGATCGGTGGAGTGGCCGCCACCGACGTCGAGGCCGGCGGCGTGGTGTCACCCGGTGGTGTGGGCTTCGACATCTCCTGCGGGGTCCGCCTGCTCAGCTCCCCCGTGAATCGTGACGAGCTCGAGCCCCGCATCGACGCACTGATGGACGAGCTCGACCGGCTGGTCCCGAAGGGGATGGGGCCGGGTGCGGTATGGGAACTCGACCACGACGAGCTCACGAAGGTCCTCGTCGAGGGCGCGGCGTTTGCGGTGGCGCGAGGGCACGGCACCGACCGGGACCTCGACCGCTGCGAGGACCGCGGCGTGCTCGCCGGCGCCGACCCCGACGCCGTGTCCGACCGCGCCCTCCTGCGCGGCCTCCGCCAGCTCGGGAGCCTCGGCTCCGGCAACCACTTCCTCGAGGTCCAGGCGGTCGAGGAGATCGTCGACACCGATGCCGCGGCATCGCTCGGGCTCGCCGTCGGGCAGGTCTGCGTGATGATCCACTCCGGTTCGCGGGGTCTCGGCCATCAGGTGTGCTCCGATCACGTGGCGGCGATGGAAGGGGCGATGGAGCGGTACGGCATCGAGGTGCCGGACCGCCAGCTCGCCTCGGTCCCCGTCCGCAGCCCGGAGGGCGAGCGGTACCTCGCCGGCATGTACGCCGCGGCGAACTACGGGCGGGCGAACCGCCAGCTGCTGTCCCAGGCCACCCGCGACGCGTTCCGGCGGGCCGTCGGCACCGACGCGCTCGATCTCCTCTACGACGTGTCGCACAACCTCGCCAAGCTCGAGACCCACCTCGTCGACGGCGTCGATCGGCTGCTCTGCGTGCATCGCAAGGGCGCCACCCGGGCCCTCCCACCCGGCCATCCCGACCTCCCCGCCGACCTCGCCGAGGTCGGACAACCGGTGCTCGTCCCCGGGTCGATGGGCACCGGATCGTGGGTGTTGGTGGGGGCCGACCCCGGCGACGCCTTCCACTCGAGTTGCCACGGCGCCGGCCGGGTGAAGAGTCGCACCGCCTCCCGTCGCCAGGTCTCGGGCCGGGCGCTCCAGCGCGAGCTGGCGACGGTGGGGGTCGAGGTGAGGGCGGCGTCGGCTCGGGTGCTCGCCGAGGAGGCGCCGACCGCCTACAAGGACGTCGACGAGGTGGTGCGCACCGTCGAGCGCGCCGGCCTCGCCCGCCGGGTCGCCCGCCTCGTCCCGCTCGGTGTCGTGAAGGGCTGAGCTCGACCCGCCGCGCCGCCGCTCACACGTCGACGAGAACCCGGCAGCTCACCCGACCCGGGTCGGACTCGAACCGCAACCCGGAGCGGGCGAGCGCCTTCGGCACCGCGCCGGTCGAGCCGACGAGATCGGGCCCGGCGAGCACGAGCTCGACGTCGAGCCCGCCGTCCGCGGACGCGGTCACCTCGGCGGCGATCGGCACCTCGTCGGAGGTGTCGAGGGTGAAGATCACCTCGTCGAGCACGTCGAGCAGCAGCTGCTCACCCGGCGCCGGTCCGAGCCGAACCCGGCGCCGCCCGACCACCTCGACGTCGGTCCGTTCGGCATAGGTCTCGACCAGGGCAGCCACCGCTTCCTCGCAGCAGGCGGCCAGATCTGGCCCCCACGCCTCGAGGATGACGTCGGCGGTGTGGGGGACGAGCCGGTGTCCGCGTCGTCCGGGCGTCATCGCGACATCCTCCCAGCTCCCACTGACATACTGCCCTCGTGAGCGACCGGCCCCCTCCGCCTCCGCCACCTCCCCGCACGCCCACCCGTCAACCGCAACGGCCGTGGCGCACCGAGGGGATGCCGCCCGGCCGGGGCGACGACGACGGCTCCCACCGCCCGAACTGGCTCCGGCGCATCGCGGTCTTCGCCGTCATCTACCTGGCGCTGTTCGCCATCGTCTCCTACCAGGATCGGCTGGGCGGGCCGGTGACGATCTCCTACACCGAGTTCACCCGTCAGGTGGCGGCCGGCAACATCGCCGAGGTGTTCTCACGGGGCGACCACATCGAGGGGTCGCTCGTCGAGCCGGCGCCGGTCCCCTCCGACGACCCCGCGGACCCCGAACCGCCCGACGAGGCGCGCACCTACGGGGAGTTCACGACCTATCGCCCCGCGTTCGCGCAGGACGACCTGCTCGCCCAGCTCGAGGAGCACGGCACGATCGTGCGGGCCGAACCGATCGAGCAGGACCGGGGCCTGTTCTGGAACCTGCTGATCTCCTTCGCCCCCTGGCTGCTCATCATCGGCTTCTACCTCTGGCTGTTCCGGCGCCAACGCCAGGCCCTCCAGGGCATGGGTGGGATGGGCGGCCTGTTCGGGCGACGGGAGCAGAAGCCCGTCGACCCCGAGGAGGTCCGGGTCTCCTTCGACGACGTGGCGGGCATCGACGAGGTGAAGGCCGAGGTGTCCGAAGTCGTCGACTTCCTGCGGGACCCCGACCGCTACCGGCGCCTCGGTGCGCGGGCGCCGAAGGGGATCCTGCTCGCCGGCCCGCCCGGCACCGGCAAGACGCTCCTCGCCCGGGCCACCGCCGGTGAGGCAGGGGTTCCGTTCTTCTCCGCGAGCGCCTCCGAGTTCATCGAGATGATCGTCGGCGTCGGCGCGCAGCGGGTGCGCGAGCTGTTCAGCGAGGCCCGGAAGGTCGCCCCGTCGATCATCTTCATCGACGAGATCGACACCATCGGACGGGCCCGCGGCGCCCACGCCGTCGGAGGTCACGACGAGCGCGAGCAGACCCTCAACCAGATCCTCACCGAGATGGACGGGTTCACCGGCAGCGAGGGTGTGGTCGTGCTCGCGGCCACCAACCGACCGGACATCCTCGACCCCGCGCTCCTGCGAGCCGGGCGCTTCGACCGCACCGTCGTCGTGAACCCTCCCGACCAGGCGGGTCGCGCAGCCATTCTCGGCATCCACACCCGCAAGGTCCCCCTCGCCGACGACGTCGACCTCGACCGCCTCGCGGCGGCGACACCGGGGATGACCGGCGCCGATCTCGCCAACCTCGCCAACGAGGCCGCGTTCGCGGCGGCTCGCGACGGCCTCGAACGGGTGCCCTACCGCTACTTCACCGAGGCGCTCGAGAAGGTGCAGCTCGGCGCGGCACGCGACGTCGTCATCCCCGACGAGGAGCGCCGACGCACCGCCTATCACGAGGCGGGACACGCGCTCCTCGGCATGATCCAGCCCGGCGCCGACCCGGTGCGGAAGGTGTCGATCATCCCCCGCGGCCACGCCCTCGGTGTCACCCTCTCCACACCCGAGCGCGACCGCTACGGCTATGACGAGTCGTACCTGCGCGGCCGCATCATCGGCGCGCTCGGTGGGCGGGCGGCCGAGCTGCTGGTGTACGGCACCACCACGACGGGCTCCGAGCACGATCTCGAGGTGTGCAGCAACCTCGCCCGCTCGATGGTCGGCAGGCTCGGCATGTCCGAGCGCATCGGACCGGTGTCGATCCTGCCCCGCGAGGGCGATCCCCGGATGTTCGGCGTGTCGGACCAGGCGCTCGCGCTCGTCGACGAGGAGGTTCGCCGGCTCATCGACGAGTGCGCCGCCGAGGCCCTCGAGCTCCTCCGGGCGAACCGCGACAAGCTCGACGCGATCGTCGAGGCGCTGCTCGAGCACGAGACCCTCGACGAGGCCGACGCCTACGCGGCCGCAGGGGTGGAACGCCGAACCGAGC
>CAZAVX010000128.1:0-6018 GCA_964488835.1 uncultured Iamiaceae bacterium
CTCGTGGGTGAAGGCGTGACGCACGGCGGGGACGGTGCGCTCGAAGCCTCGGGCCTCGATGAGCTCACGGTGGTCGAGGCGGATCCGGTTGGCGATCAGCGAGTCGGGGAACTTCTGGCAGCGGTCGCGCAGGATCGTCAGGCTGTCGTTGTAGAACGTGCGACTCGCGGCGATGCGGTCCTCGGTGTCGGCGAGCTCCCGCTGGAGCCGCGCGAACGACGCGTCGGCGGTGAGCTCGGGATGGGCCTCGGCGACCGCGAGGATCGAGCGGAGCGCCTGGGTCTGCATCTCCGCCTCGTCGCTCAGCGCGGCGGCCTCGTCGTCGGGCCCCGCTCGTCCGACCGCGGCGCGCGCCTCGGCGAGGCTCACCTGGGTGGCCTGCTCGTGGGCGGCATGGGCGGCGACACACCGCTGGAGCGCGGGGATGAGGTCGTGGCGACGGCGGAGCTGCACGTCGACGAGGCTCCACGCCCGGTCGGCCGACTCGCCGACCATCTTCAGCCGGTTGTAGGTGACGATGCCCCACGCGACGACGACCAGGACGACCGACGCCGCGACGCCGGGCACCCAACCGACCGGGTCGCCGATCTCGCCGGGCCGGATGAGGCTCGCGATGCCGAGGGTGAGCGCCACCATCGTGACGAGCAGGAAGAACAGGACACCGACGGTGAGCCACCGCACGTGCGACTCCGAGCTGCGGGTCGACACCATCACCTTCTTCGCCACGACCGGCACGAGCCGTTCCTCGTCGAGCTCGCACTCGCCGGCGACGAAGAGGTCGGCGCCGTAGGCGACCACCTTCTCGGTCTCGCGATAGCGGCCTGTCGCGCCGTTGCCCGCAGTGAGCAACCGCCCGAGGATGCCCTTCATGTCGTCGCGCCGGAATGTCGCCTGGTGCACCTGGGCGGGCACCACGCTCGCCCCCTCGAGGCGGACGAGCGCCGACCCGGTGTCGTCGACCACCTCGATCTCCCGCACGGCGTTCTTGCGGGTCTCGACGGTGTGCCAACTCGTGGTGGTCTCGGTGCGGGTGCGCCCGTTGCTGTCGGTGACCGTGCGGGTCTGCCGGCGCTCCTCCTCGAGCGTGTACTCCCACCAGAGCGACGGGGTACGGGTGCGGTAGCTCTCGATCGGCTCCGCGACCCACCCCCGCCCCTTCACGAGGTTGAGCCCGGCGAAGAGCGCCGCGGCAGGGGTGGTGGCCCGGTCGGCGTACTTGCGCCGCCGGCGGTCCATGAACCACGTGATGATCGCCGCCACCGCGGCCACGCCCAAGCCGATCATCGGCCCATCCTGTCAGGAGCGGCCGGCCGACTCAGCGACCTTGGAAGTTCGGCGTCCGCTTCTCGAGGAACGCGGCCTGTCCTTCCTTGTAGTCCTCCGATGCGAAGCACGCCTCGACCATGGCGTGCACGCGGTCGAGGTCGCGGCTGGCAGGAGGCCGCCGGGCCTCCTGGATCCCGGCCTTGCACGCCGCGACGGTGAGGGGCGCGTTGGCCCGGATCCGCCGGGCGAGGTCGTCGACCTCGGCGTCGAGGTGTTCGGCGGGCACCACCTGGTTGACGAGCCCCATGTGGTGGGCCTCGGCGGCCGAATAACGGCGGGCGGTGAAGAGCAGCTCGCTCGTGTTCGCCCAGCCGATCAGCTCGACCAGGGGTTCGACGGTGCTGTACTGGTAGCCGAGCCCGAGCCGGGCGGCGGGGATCGCGAACTGGGCGTCGTGGGCGGCGATGCGGATGTCGGCGTTGAGGGCGGTGACGAGCCCGCCGCCGATGCAGTAGCCCTGGATCTTGGCGATGATCGGTTTGCCGAGTTCGCGCCACGCCCGGCCGGCATCGGCGAACGTCGCGTCGTAGACCGCCCGGGCCTCCGGCTCGGTGCGCTGTTCGCCGAACTCGGAGATGTCGGCCCCCGAGATGAACGCCTTGTCGCCCCCGCCGGCGAGCACGACGACGCGCACCTCGTCGTTCGCGGCGAGCCACCGCAGCGTGCCGGGCAGCGCACGCCGCATCTCCCCCGAGAGAGCGTTGTGCTTCGCCGGGTTGTTGAACGTGACCGTGGCGATGCCCTCGTCGACGGTGCAGAGCAGCATGTCGGTGCCGGTGTCGTGGGTGAGGGTCATGAGGGCGGGGCTCCTTGCGGTCGGTCGGTGTCGGGAGGGCCGGCGCGGTGGCCGGCATCGAGATGGTCGGGCGCCAGCCCCAGCTCGGCGAGGATCTCGGCGGTGTGCTGGCCGGGGTCGGGGGTGGCGGTGCGGACGGTGCGGCCCTGCCCGTCGGGGCCGGACATCGTGACGGGGTGGCGCACGAGCTCGAGGCGGCCGAGGTCGTGGTGCTGGACGAGCGCGGTCATGTCGAGGTGGCGCACCTGGGGGTCGGCGAAGGTCTCGTCGATCGAGTACACCGGCCCGGCCGGCACCCCCGCCGCCGCGAACAGCTCGACCCATTCGGCGGTGGGGCGGGTGCGGAGGCGGTCGGCGATCAGACCGTTGAGCTCGCCCCGGTGTTCGTGGCGGGCGGCTGCGGTGGCGAAGCGCTCGTCGGCGGGCAGGTCGGGGAGGCCGATCGCCTCGCAGAAGCGGGTCCAGAGCCGGCCGCTCGGTCCGGCGACGTTCACGTGTCCGTCGGCGGTGGCGAAGCAGCCCATCGGCATCATCGTCGGGTGGTGGTTGCCCTCTTGGGCGGGCACCTCACCGTCGATGGTCCAGCGCGAGGTCTGGAAGTCCATCATCGACACCATCGCCTCGAGCAGCGAGGTGCGCACCCACCGACCCTTCCCCGTCCGCTCGCGGTCGTGGAGGGCGACGAGGATGCCGATCGCCGCGTAGAGGCCGGCGGCGAGGTCCGACACGGGGATGCCGGCCCGCACCGGGCCCTGCCCGGGCAGTCCGGTGACGCTCATCAGGCCGCTCATGCCCTGGACGATCTGGTCGACCCCGCCCCGGTCAGCGTAGGGGCCGTCCTGGCCGAATCCCGAGATCGACGCGAGCACCGCCTTCGGGTTGCGGGCGTGGACGGTCTCCCAGTCGAAGCCGAGCCGTCGCTTCACGTCGGGCCGCATGTTCTCGACGACCACGTCGGCGGTGTCGAGGAGGCGCATCAGCACGTCGTGTCCGGCGGGCGACTTCAGGTCGAGGGCGATCGACCGCTTGTTGCGGTGTCCGTACTGCTCGTCCGAGCCGCGGCGGGGGCCGCTCGCCCCGCCGCCCTCGCCCGCCGGGGCGTCGACGCGCACGACGTCGGCGCCCCAGTCGGCGAGCTGGCGGACACAGGTGGGCCCGGCTCGCGCGACGGTGAGGTCGATGACCCGGATGTCGTCGAGCGGCAGCGCCACAGGTCCGGTCCCCGTCGGCCTCAGGCCTGGGGGATGCCCCTCCCGGCGACGAGCTGTCCCCCGTCGGTGGTGATGACCTCGCCGACGGTGTACGCGCCGGCACGGGAGGAGAGGAAGATGCAGAGGCCGGCGATGTCCTCGGGCGTGCCGACCCGGCCGCGGGGGTTACCCCGGCCGACGAGGTCCCAGTCGGTGCCCTCGACGTCGCCGCCGGTGCCGACGCCGGTGGAGAGCATCCAGGTCGGGTAGGGCCCGGGGGCGATGGCGTTGCACACGATGTTGCGCCGGACGAGGTGGGTCGCCAGGTGGCGAGTGAGGTGGTGCACCGCGGCCTTCGAGGTGCTGTAGGAGAACGTGTCCCAGGTCGGCGAGCTGAGCCCGTCGATCGAGCCGATGTTGATGACCCGGGACGGGTCCTCGGGGGTGGCGTTCTTCTCGAGCAGCGGGAGCAGCCGCTGGGTGAGGAAGAAGACACCCTTCACGTTGGTGTCCATCACCTTGTCCCAGCCGCTCTCGGGGAACTCCTCGAGCTTGGCTCCCCACGACGCCCCCGCGTTGTTGACGAGGATGTCGACCGAGTCGGTGCGTTCCTTCAGGGCGCCGGTGAGATGCGCGATGCCCTCGAGGTTCGACAGGTCGGCGGGGATCGACACGCAGGTGCCGCCGTACTCGTTCTGGAGGCGCTCGGCGGTCGCGTTGCACACGTCGGCCTTGCGGGAGCTGATGTAGACGGTGACACCGTTCGCGAGGAACCCTGCCGCGATCATCTCGCCGATACCGCGGGACCCCCCGGTCACGACCGCCGTCTTCCCCTCGATGCTGAACAGGTCGTTGATCTTCAGGTTGGTGGTCACGCTCGGGGACAGTACCGGTTCGCACCCGTGGCGTCAGATGTCCGTCGCGGGAGGTCGGAGCCGCCGAGGTCGCGGGTCGAGCACGGGGGTTCACGACGGCCATGATTGGAGCCATGACCGAGCCCGCCCACTGGTCCCGTCATCTGCCGCCCGGCCGCGACCCTGACACGATCGACCTGCTCGCCCGGCGTAGCCTGCCGGCGGCGTGGGCGGCGAACTGGCGGGCAGCACCCGAACGGCCGGTGCTGCACGACGTCGACGGTCGGTGGGTCGACGGCGCCGAGCTGCTCACCCGCACCGAGGCGGTGGCGGGTCGGCTCGCCGCCGCGGGGCTCGTGCCGGGCGACCGGATCGTCGTGTCGGGCTCGCCGTCGGTCGCGCTCGTCGTCGCCCACGCGGCTGCCCTGCGGATGGGCCTCGTCGTCGTGCCGGTGAACGCCGAGTACTCCGAGCGGGAGATCGAGGTCATCGTCTCCGACGCCAGGCCCCGAGGCGCCGCGGTCGACCGCCCGGAGATGGCGGACTGGTTGCGGGCCCTGGGGGTCGACGTCGTGACGAACATCGAGGTCGACCTCCCCGACGGTCCCCCGCCGGCGCTCGACGAGGTCAGCCCCGGCGACCCCGCCCTCCTCCCCTACACGTCCGGCACCACCGGGCGCCCGAAGGGAGCGCTCCTCTCGCACGGCAACCTGCTCGCGTCGGCTGAGGCGATCCTCCTCGCGTGGAGGTGGACCGCTGACGACCGGCTCATCCTCTGCCTGCCGCTCTTCCACATGCACGGGCTCGGCGTCGGGGTCCACGGCACCCTCCTCGCCGGGGCGTCGGCCGTTCTGCTCGGTCGATTCGACGTCGAATCGGTGCTCGACCTCGCCGGATCCGGTGAGACCACGATGTTCTTCGGCGTGCCGACGATGTACACCCGCCTCGCCGACGCGCCGGGTGCCGAGCGGCTCGGGAACCTCCGGCTGTGCGTGTCGGGCTCGGCGCCGCTCAGCCCGGAGATGCACCGACGCATCGAGGAGCGCTGCGGCCAGCGCATCCTCGAGCGGTACGGGATGACCGAGACGGTGATGCTCGTCTCCAACCCCTACGACGGCGAGCGTCGGGCGGGCGCCGTCGGTTTCCCGTTCCCCGGTGTCGAACTGCGGCTCGCGCCCGGAAACTCCGAGATCGAGGTGCGGGGACCGAACGTGTTCGCCGGGTACTTCGAGCGGCCCGACGCCACCGCCGAGTCGTTCACTGACGACGGCTGGTTCCGCACCGGGGACATCGGCGAGGTCGACGACGACGGGTACGTGTCGATCGTGGGCCGGGCCAAGGAGCTCATCATCTCGGGCGGCTACAACGTCTACCCCCGCGAGATCGAGGACCTGCTCCGCGCCCAGCCGGGCGTCGTCGACGCGGCCGTCGTCGGCACACCGTCAGAGGAGTGGGGCGAGGTCGTCACCGCCTACCTCGAGGGACCGCCGGACCTCGACGCCGAGGCGGTCGTCGCCGCAGCCGCCGGCGAGCTCGCGCCGTACAAGAAGCCCCGGATCGTCCACCTGGTCGACGCCCTCCCCCGCAACGCGATGGGAAAGGTCGTCCGCGCCGAGCTCCGCCCCCCGACCTGAGGCACGGCTGCGCTCCCCGGTCGAGGGCTCGACGTCGACGTCGGAACTCGGAGGGAGTCGAGGGGGTACCGGGGCGCGCCCGAGCAGGCCGGTCGGGCCGGCCTGCTCGAGAGGTTCACGTTCGCGGCTCGCTCGGCCATCGGGGCCACGTCGTGTCTCCTGGGTTCAGGGACCCGACGCAGCCCTCCCTGCAGAGTCTCCCCGGCTCGCTGCGGTCG
>CAZAVX010000129.1:0-5961 GCA_964488835.1 uncultured Iamiaceae bacterium
TACGTGAACGACGCGCCCCACATCGGGCACGCGTACACGACCGTCATCGCCGACTCACTCGCCCGCTGGCACCGGCTCCTCGGGGAGGAGACCTTCTTCCTCACCGGCACCGACGAACACGGGCTGAAGGTGAAGCGCTCGGCCGAGGAGGCCGGGGTCACGCCCCAGGAGCAGGCCGACCGGAACTCCACGCGGTTCCGTGAGACCTGGGACTCCCTCGACATCTCCTACGACGATTTCATCCGCACCACCGAGCCCCGCCACCACGCGGCGGTCCAGGCGCTGCTCCAGGCGGTGTACGACAACGGCTGGATCTACAAGGGCACCTACGAGGGCCTCTACTGCGTGTCGTGCGAGGCGTACTACGGCGAGGACGACCTCGTCGACGGGAACTGCCCGATCCACAAGCGCCCCGTCGAGTTCCTCCAGGAGGACAACTACTTCTTCAAGCTCTCCGCGTTCGCGGGGCGCCTCGAGGAGTGGCTCTCCGACGAGACCGTCGTCATCCCCGACGGCAAGCGGCGCGAAGCGCTCGGGCTCGTCCGCCACGGCCTCGACGACGTCTCGATCACCCGTACCTCCATCGACTGGGGGGTGCAGGTGCCGTGGGACCCGGACCACGTCTTCTACGTCTGGTACGACGCGCTCATCAACTACGCCACCGCCGTCGGGTACGGCACCGACCCCGAGCGGTTCGACACCTGGTGGCCCCACACCCTGCACCTGCTCGCCAAGGACATCCTCCGGTTCCACTGCGTGTACTGGCCGGCGATGCTCATGGCGGCGGGCATCGAGCACCTCCCGCACCTCGCCGTGCACGGATACCTGCTGCTCGGCGGCGAGAAGCTCTCGAAGACGGTGCACGGGCCGGCTCGGCTCACCGACATCGCGCCGGCGCGCCTCGTCGAGGACTTCGGGGTCGACGGGTTCCGCTACCACCTGTTGCGCGACACCCCGTTCGGACCCGACGGCGACTTCTCCTACGAGGGGATGGTGTCGCGCTACAACGCCGACCTCGCGAACAACCTCGGGAACCTCCTCGCGCGGGTCGCGACGGTGGTGGGCAAGAAGTGCGGAGGGGTGGGCCCGGCCCCGCGTCCCGACAGCCCACTCGCCGCAGTGGTGGCCGACGCGTACCGGGAGGCCGCGGCGGCCTGGGGCCGGGTGGCGCCGTCGGTGGCGCTCGACGCCACGTGGCGGATCGTGCACGACACCAACGCCCACCTCGAGGCGAACGAGCCGTGGAAGGCCGAGCCGGGTCCCGAGGTCGACGCGGTGATGGGCGACGCGCTCGAGGCGCTCCGCATCGTCGCCGTGCTCGCGAGTCCGGCTCTGCCGCGTGCCGCCCAGGCGATCTGGGAGCGGATCGGCCTCTCGGGCCAGGTCACCGACCAGCGGCTCCCCGCGGCAGCCGAGTGGGGCCAGTACCCGGGTGGTCTCACCGTGGAGAAGGGCGCGCCGCTGTTCCCGCGGATCACGAGCGAGGGCTGATGGGTCCGCAGCGCCCTGTGCGGTGGGCGGACCAACACCCCGACCTTCGGTGGGCCGATCAGCATTGCCACCTTCGGTGGGCCGATCAGCATTGCCACCTGCGGCGGGACACCGCTGAGGAGCAGGTCGCCGAGGCGCAGGAGGCGGGGGTCGAGGTGCTCGTCACCGTCGGCACCGACCTCGAGAGCTCGCAGCTCGCCATCGAGATGGCGTCGCGGATCGACGGGGTGTGGGCCACCGTGGGCGTCCATCCCCACGACGCGAAGGACGGCCTCGACGGCATCGAGGCGCTGCTCGGCGCCCCCAAGGTGGTGGCGGTGGGGGAGTGCGGGCTCGACTACTACTACGACCACTCGCCTCGTGACGTGCAGCGCGAGGTGTTCGCCGCCCAGATCCACCTCGCCCACTCGCACGACCTGGCGCTCGTCATCCACTCCCGCGACGCGTGGGACGACACCTTCGACGTGCTGGCCGCCGAAGGTGTCCCGGAGCGGACCGTGATGCACTGCTTCACCGGCGGACCCGACGAGGCCCGGCGCAGCCTCGACCTCGGCGCCCACCTCTCCTTCAGCGGCATCGTGTCGTTCCCGAACGCACCCGAGGTGCGTGAGGCGGCGGCGCTGTGCCCGGCCGATCGGTACCTCGTCGAGACCGACTCGCCCTACCTCGCGCCCGTGCCGCACCGGGGGCGGAGGAACCGTCCGGCGCTCGTGCCCCACGTCGGCGAGGCGGTTGCCGCGGCCCGCGGCGAACCGCTCGAGGTGGTCGCCGCGACGAGCCTGGCGAACGCTCGCCGCCTCTACGAACTGGACTGACCGCGGTCAACTTCTCGACCGGTTCTGGAACGGCGCTCCACTTCGTGCGCTTGTGACCATCCGGGGACGAAGAGGTTGCGTTCGTGTTACGAGTTCCGTAGTGTGCCCGGAGCAGTTCGACACCTCACGAGCGATGTCTCCGGTCGGGGGGTGTTCAGAGAAGCCCAGGGAAGGACGGAGTCCTGGACGTAGATCATCGATCCACCCGGATCGAGTCGGGTCACACCGACCGAAGCGAACGCGATGCCAGGCCGTCCCGCGATCCTGCGATGCAGCGCCGCGAACGTCGACGCCTCGCCGTCGCCGTGATCTCCACCGTCATCGCAATCCCGCTGCTCATCGTCGAGGTGGCGCCGGGCGCCGACGCCTCGCCCGACGCGACGCCCACGGCGTTCGTCGCCGACGAGCTCCCTGCCGACGAGGCCGACGACACCACCGACGACGGCGCAGTCACCGAGGCCGCGGCCGCCGACGAGGTCGCCTCGGATCCCACGCCTCGGGCCTTCGGCATGGTCACCGGCGACGAGCTCGCCGCCCCACGCCTGTTCTCGGTGTTCTCCGGTGGCGACGCGCTCCGTGCCCAGGCCGAGGCCGACGCCCTCGCCGCCGAGGAGGCCCGCCTCCGCGAGGAGGAGGCCGAGCGCCAGCGCCAGATCGAAGCCGAGGCCGCCGAGCGTGCGGAGGCCGAGCGCCAGCGCCAGGCCGAGGCCCAGGCCGCCGCCGAGGCCGCCGCGCCGCCGCCGGCTCCCGCTGCCCAGCCTGCGCCGACCGGCGGACCGTCGCCCGACCAGTGGCACGCCCTCCGCCAGTGCGAGTCGAGCGGCAACTACCAGGCGGTGAGCCGCAACGGCCTCTACTTCGGGGCCTACCAGTTCTACCCGGGCACCTGGGACAACACCGCACGCCTCGCCGGACGCGGCGATCTCGTCGGGGTCCGGCCCGACCACGCGTCGCCGGCCGACCAGGACGCCATGGCCCTCGCGCTGTGGCACCGTCGGGGCGCCAGCCCGTGGCCCCACTGCGGCGCCCACCTGACCTGACCCACTCGCCCGCCGACCTGACGGCCCTCCTGCGGGCCCACGGGCTCTCGCCGAGTCGCGCCCTCGGCCAGAACTTCGTCGCCGATCCGAACACGGTGCGGCGCATCGCCCGGCTCGCCGAGGTCGGTGAGGGGTCGAAGGTGGTCGAGATCGGGGCCGGTCTCGGGTCGCTGACGCTCGCGCTCGTCGAGACCGGCGCCGAGGTCACCGCGATCGAGGTCGACCGGCACCTCGTGCCGATCCTGCGCGAGGTGGTCGAGCCCCACGGCGTGCGGGTGGTGGCCGGCGATGCCCTCGAGCTCGACTGGACCGAGCTCCTCGACGACGACGGGCCCTGGACCCTCGTCGCGAACCTCCCCTACAACGTCGCCACACCCCTGGTCCTCGACCTGCTCGACCACGTTCCAGCGATCGAGCGCATGCTCGTGATGGTGCAGCTCGAGGCCGGCCAGCGCCTGGCCGCCCGGGTGGGCGACCCTGCCTACGGCATCCCGTCGGTGAAGGTGGCCTACTGGGCCGAGGCCGAACTGGTGGGGCGGGTCCCGCCGTCGGTGTTCGTCCCTCGGCCTCGGGTCGAGTCGGCGCTCGTGCGCATCGTGCGGCGCGCCGAACCGGCCGTCGCGGCCGACCCCGACCGGCTCTTCGAGCTCGTCCGCGCGGGATTCGGGCAGCGGCGCAAGATGCTGCGGCGGTCGCTCGCGGGGCTCGTCACCCCCGAGCAGTTCGCCGCCGCCGGGGTGCGCCCCGAGGCCCGGGCCGAGGAGCTGGGCGTCGAGGAGTGGGGGCGACTCGCCGCCGCCGTCGGCCCAGCGGACGACGGGGTCTAGCCCCGCTCGGCGGCGAGGGCCGCCATTCGGCCGAACAGCTCGACGACGTTGGTGGCCTCCGTGGCACCCGACAGCTCGCGGAAGATCGTGTCGACGTTCACCGCGAGCCGTTCGGCATCACCCCAGCTCGCGAAGCGGCTCACGCCGAGCTCGGTGCGGGCGATGTCAGCGGCCGCGGTGGCCGCGTCCATGCCGTCGTCGTAGCGGGTGCGGGCCTCCTCCTGGAGCCACACGAGGTAGTCGCGCACGGCGCGCACGCCGGTGAGGTCGGTGACCGGGCCGTGGCCGGGGACGACGGTCTCGACGCCCCACGACTCGATGAGGTCGCAGGCCGCCATCCAGTTCGACACCGGCCCCTCCCACACGATGGGGTGTCCGCCGATGAAGAGGATGTCGCCGGTGAACACCGTGCGGCGGGAGGGCACGTGGACGAGGACGTCGCCCGCGGTGTGGGCAGGTCCGACCTCGACGAGCTCGACGGCGGTGTCGCCGACGGTGAGGTCGAGGCGCCCCGAGAACGTGCGGGTGGGGAGGGTCTTGGTGACCCCGGCGAAGTCGAAGGCGCCGAAGCAGTGTTGGACGAACTCGCCGACCTCACCCATGTCGGGGGCGGCCGCGAGCCAAGCCGCCATCATCTGTGGGCTCTCACCCGGCATCGCCTCCGCGGTGGCTGCCGACGCGATGATCTCGGCGTCGGTGACCAACTCGTTGCCGTTGCAGTGGTCGCCGTTGCTGTGGGTGTTGACGAGGGTGCCGATGCGGGCCGCGGCGGGCACCGCCCGGCGCATGGCGTCGAGCATCGTGGCGGTGAGCGGCACGTCGTAGAGGGTGTCGACGAGCAGGGCCTGGTCGCCGTCGACGACGAGGCCGGCGTTGCTCCATCCCCACCCGCCGTCGGGCTGCAGCCAGGCGAAGCAGTCGTCGCCGAGCTCGTGCAGACCGTGGGAGTACTCGCGGATGGCGAGCGAGTCGACCGTGTAGCTCATCGAAGTGGCCCCCTTGCCCTGACGTCGTCGATCGAGAACCTACCCTGACCACGATGGACCACTTCGAGCGGGTCGAGCTGCACGCCCCCGCCAAGCTCACCCTCAGCCTGCGGATCACCGGCGTGCGCGACGACGGCTACCACCTCCTCGATGCCGAGATGGTGACCCTCGACCTCGCCGACACGCTGGTGCTGACGCCCGGGGACGGCCTCGTGGTGCGCGGGGCGGGTGGCGAGCCGGTTCCGGTGGGCGAGGACAACCTCGTGGCCCGGGCGCTCGCCGCAATGGGTCGGCGCGCTCATGTCGAGCTGGAGAAGCGAATCCCCGCGGGCGCCGGCCTCGGAGGAGGCTCGTCGGACGCGGCCGCGATCCTGCGGTGGGCGGGCTGCACCGACCTCGACCTGGCCGCCTCGATCGGAGCCGACGTGCCGTTCTGCCTCGTGGGGGGACGGGCCAGGGTGCGGGGGATCGGAGAGATCGTCGAGCCGCTCGAGGACCGACCTCGGACCTTCACGCTCCTGACCCCGCCGTTCGGGTGCTCGACCCCCGCGGTGTACGCCGCCTGGGACGCCCTGGGCGGCCCCACCGGCGAGGGCCCCAACGACCTCGAACCGGCCGCGCTCGCAGTGGAGCCTCGCCTGGCGGAGTGGCGCGACCGACTGGCCGAGCTCACCGGCGAGGCGCCGGTGCTGGCGGGGAGCGGGTCGACCTGGTTCGTGGAGGGGGAGTTCCCCGGCGAGGGCCTCGTGGTGGCGCGGACCGTGCCGGCGACTCACGGCGGATCACCCTCGCCGTCGCCGTC
>CAZAVX010000130.1:0-5858 GCA_964488835.1 uncultured Iamiaceae bacterium
CCGCATGGGCGGAGTTCCG
Organism: uncultured Iamiaceae bacterium; assembly: GCA_964488835.1. Lineage (GTDB taxonomy): Bacteria > Actinomycetota > Acidimicrobiia > Acidimicrobiales > SKKL01 > SKKL01. The sequence continues at coordinate 20 of CAZAVX010000130.1, forward strand.
TCCCCCTGTGGGACGAGGCTCCGCCCATGTCGCCGGTCTCGGTCCGCATGGGCGGAGTTCCGTCCCCCCGTGGGACGAAGATCCGCCCATGCGGGGGAGCGGTGGGGGGTGGGAACCGCTCGGGTCGGAGGTCGGGGGCGCCCGTGCGGGTGACATCATGGGGGCCGGATCCCGGGGAGGACCTGATGACCGCGACACCCACGGCGAACACCACCGAGCGCACGGCCTACCGCACGTGCCCGCTCTGTGAGGCCACCTGTGGCCTCGAGATCACCCTGCGCCCCGACGAGCACGGGCACGAGCGGGTGGTCCGCATCCGCGGCGACCGCGACGACGTGTTCAGCAAGGGCTTCATCTGCCCGAAGGGTTCCACCCTCAAGCACCTCCACGAGGACCCCGACCGCCTGCGCACCCCCCTCGTGCGCAACGCCGAGGGCGAGCTGGTCGAGGCGACCTGGGACGAGGCGTGGGAGACCGTCGCCCGCCTCTTCGCGGAGTTCGACGCCCGGCACCCCCGCAGCGCCCTCGGCGCCTACGTCGGCAACCCGAACGCCCACAACCTCGGCTCGATGCTCTACCTCCGGTCCCTGCTGAAGGGGCTCGGCACCAAGTCGGTGTTCTCCGCGAGCACCGTCGACCAGCGGCCGAAGGAGATCACCGCCGGGCTGATGTTCGGCGCGTTCAGCGTGCCGGTGCCCGACGTCGACCGCACCGACTTCCTCCTCGTGCTCGGGGCGAACCCCTTCGAGAGCAACGGCAGCCTCGCCACTGCGCCCGACTGGCCGGGCCGCCTCCGGCGCCTCGTCGAACGGGGCGGCGAGTTGATCGTCGTCGATCCCCGGCGCACCAAGACCGCCGAGGAGGCCACCCAGTGGCTCGCGATCCGGCCGGGCACCGACGCCCACCTCCTCGCCGCCCTCGCCCAGGTGCTGTTCACCGAGTCGCTCGTCGCCCCGGGCCGGCTCGCCGAGCACCTCACCGACCTCGAGCCGGTGCGGGAGGCGGTCGCGCCGTTCACGCCCGAGGCGGTGGCGCCGATCACCGGCATCGACGCCGACACGATCCGCTCGCTCGCCCGGCGCCTCGCGGCAGCCCCCACCGCCGCGGTCTACGGCCGCATGGGCACCACCACCCAGGAGTTCGGCACCCTCGCGAGCTGGCTCGTCGACATCCTCAACATCCTCACCGGCAACCTCGACCGTCCTGGCGGGGCGATGTTCGCCAAGCCCGCGGTCGGCTCGGCGAACACCCGCGGCACGCCGGGGCGGGGCCGGGGCATGGTCATCAACCGGCGCCAGACCCGTGTGCGCGGCCTGCCCGAGTCGCTCGGCGAGCTGCCGGCCGCCGCCCTCGCGGAGGAGATCGACACGCCGGGCGAGGGCCAGCTGCGGGGGCTCGTCACCGTCGCGGGCAACCCGGTCCTCTCGCTGCCGAACAGCGGACGACTCGACGCGGTGCTCGCCGGTCTCGACCTCATGATCAGCGTCGACGTCTACCTGAACGAGACGACCCGCCACGCCCACGTCATCCTGCCGGTGCCCTCGGCGCTGCAGAAGCAGCACTACGACACGGCGCTCTACAACCTCGCCCTCCGCAACGTCGCGAACTGGTCCGACCGTGTGCTGCCCCTCGGGGACGGCGAGCTCGACGAGTGGGAGGTCATGGCGAAGCTGGCGATGATCGCCCAGGGCGCGGGCCCCGACGCCGACCCGGCGGTGGTCGACGACCTCACATGGGCGGGGCTCAGCGCGAAGGCGCCCGAGGACGTCGTCGCCGCGGTCGAGTCCACCGGCCGCCGCGGCCCGGCGCGCCTCGTCGATCTCATGTTGCGCACCGGCCCCTACGGGCTCACGCTCGACGACCTGCTCGCCAACCCGCACGGGGTCGACCTCGGCCCGCTCGAACCTCGGGTGCCGGAGGTGTTGCGCACCCCGTCGGGGAAGATCGAACTGTCGCCCGAGCCGATCATGGCCGACGTGCCCCGCTTGCGGGCCACGCTCGACGCGCCGCCCCTGGCCGACACGCTCGTCCTCGTCGGGCGCCGCGACCTGCGGTCGAACAACTCGTGGATGCACAACGTCGAGGTGCTCGTGAAGGGCAAGCCTCGGTGCACGCTCCACGTGCACCCCGTCGACGCCGAGCGCCTCGGCGTGGTCGACGGCAGCGAGGTGGAGGTGACGAGCCGCACCGGCAAGGTCACCATCCCCGCCGAGGTCACCGACGCGATCCGCCCCGGCGTCGTCTCCATCCCCCACGGGTGGGGCCACGACCACCCGGCGGTCCGCCTCTCGGTGGCCCGCCGCCATGCCGGGGTCAACACCAACCTGCTGGCCGACGACGCGCTCGTCGACGCCGTGAGCGCCAACGCGGTGCTCAACGGCATCCCCGTCACGGTGTCGGCGGTGGGCTGAGGTCGTTCGCTCGTCGGCGCGGACCGAACCCGCCGAGTGGACGACCCCGTCGGGCTACCGGGCGGGCCGGAGCGGTTCGTGCCAGCCGCCGTGGCCGTCGAGGAGGGCATCGGCCTCGCGCGGCCCCCAGCTCCCCGGTTCGTACTCGATCACCGGCTGTGAGGCGCGGAGCACCGGTTCGACCACCCGCCAGGCCTCCAACACGGCGTCGGAGCGCCCGAACAGACGCTGGTCCCCCGAGAGGGCATCGTCGAGCAGTCGGGCATAGGCGGGGGAGCGGGGACCCTCCACCTCCTCGTCGTACTCGTAGGCGAGGTCGACCGAGCGGCTCTGGAGCTCTTCGCCTGGCTCCTTGATCTGCACGTTGAGCGCCACCCGTTCGCCGGGCTTCAGCCGGAACAGGAGGTGGTTGGGGTGGGGGACCTCGGCCTCGGTGCGGGCGAAGAAGAAGCGTGGCGGCTGACGCCACTCGACGAGCACCTCGGTGGCGGTGGTGGCGAGACACTTGCCGGCACGGATGAAGAACGGCACGCCCGCCCACCGCCACGAGTCGATCTCGGCCCGCAGCGCCACATAGGTCTCGACGTCGGAGTCGGGGGCGACGCCCGGCTCGTCGCGGTAGCCGCGGTACTGGCCGCGCACCACGTCGTCCGGGTCGATCGGCGGCATCGCCGAGAGCACCTTCGCCTTCTCGTCGCGGAGTGCCTTGGCCGAGGCGTCGACCGGCGGCTCCATCGCCACGAGGGCGAGCACCTCGAGAAGGTGGTTCTGCACGACGTCGCGAGTGGCGCCCACCTCCTCGTAGAACGAGCCTCGGCCGCCCACGCCGAAGTCCTCGGCCATGGTGATCTGCACGCTCGCCACGTGGTTGCGATTCCAGGCGGGCTCGAGGAAGAGGTTGGCGAAGCGGAACACGAGCAGGTCGAGCACCTCCTCCTTGCCGAGGAAGTGGTCGATCCGGAACACCTGCTCCTCGCCGAAGTGCGCGAGGAGGCAGCGGTCGAGCTCGCGGGCGGAGGCGGCGTCGCGGCCGAAGGGCTTCTCGACGACGATCCGGCCCTCGTGGTGCAGCCCCACCCCGGCGAGGCGCTGGACGGCGGTCTCGAACACGCTCGGGGGCACGGCGAGGTACACGAGCGGCGCCCGGCTCCCCTCGATGGTGTCGGCGAGGCGCTCGTAGGTGTCGGCGTCGCCGTAGTCGCCGCTCACCATGTGGAGCCGAGCGGTCAGGCGCTCGAGCGCCGCGGTGTCGAGAGGTTCGTCGTCCGCGCGGGCGGACGTCTCGACCGATTCGCGGGCGTAGGCCGCGAGCTGCGCGGTGTCCCACTCGGATCGGGCGACGCCCACCACTCGCTCGGGGAGGGCCTCGCGCCGCGCCAGGTCGTAGAGGGCGGGGAACAGCATCTTGGCCGCCAGGTCGCCCGTCGCGCCGAAGATGACGAGGGCCTCGCTGCGGATCTCGACCGAGCTCACCCCTGCATCATGCCCGCGGCACGTCAGGTTCCCGCTGCCGCGGGCGGCCCCAGAGCGAGGGCGCCGATGATGGCCGACCCGGCGCGGACACCGTCGGCCACGGCGAAGGCGACCTGGTGGGCGCCCGCACGGGTCAGGTCTCCGATCGCGAACACGCCGCGCACGCTGGTCTCGCCCATCGGGCCGACGCGGACCGAGCCGTCGTCGTCGAGGTCGCAACCCAGGTGTTCCGCGAGCGCGGCGTTGGGTCGAGGGAACGTGGCGAGGAAGACCGCTCCGAATGCGGCGGTCCGACCGTCGGCGAGCTCGACGAGGATGCTGTCGGTGGCCTCGTCGCGGGTGAGGCGCCGCACCGGAGTGGACTCGAGTGTGATGGCCGGATCGCCGAGCGCAGCGAGCGCCTCGGCCACTGCGCCAGAGGGGTCGGTCCGGAACATCGTGACCGACTCGGCCCACGTGCGGTGGAGGCGGACGTGGCCGGGCGGCACGTCGTCGCCGATGAGCGCCCAGGGACGGTCGGCGTGCTCGAAGCCGTCGCAGAACGGGCAGGTGAACACGCCGCGACCCCAGAGGTCGGCGAGGCCGGGGATCGGCTCGGGCGCATCGTTCACCCCGGTGGCGAGGATGACATGGCCCGCGGTGGTCGATCGGTCGCCGAATCGCACCGAGAACCCGTCGCCATCGGGCTCGAGGGTGTCGACGTGGCCGCGCTCGAGCAGCACCGTCTCGTACCGGGCGAGGTCTGCTTCGGCCTGTTCGATGAGCTCGCCGGGCGACGTGTGGTCCCTCGTGAGGAACCCGTGGACGTGGGCGACCGCCTCGTTGCGCGGGGGTCCGTCTCCGATCACCAGCACAGATTTGCGAGCTCGTCCGAGCACGAGCGCTGCGCTCAACCCGGCATAGCTGCGACCCACGATCACGACATCCCATTCGCTCATACCCCGCACGATATGGGAACGATTCTTAAAACACTCCATCGTGCGGCGCCGTCGTGGGGAGCCAACACTGGGGCGCACTCCTCAGGCGGTGGCCCTACGAATGCGACTAGAACGGATTGGAAGCCGGCCTCGACGACGGAGATGACCGATTGGGAGCGCTTCGCACTCGCTTCAGGGGTCCGGTGGTCGAGTGCGGCCGGATCGCGCCAGACATGGCCCACTTCTACGCGTCGCTCCTCGATTGGGACATCATCGACGTCGGCGAAGGCGGCTGGTGGGCGATCGTTGGGTCGCCCGACCGAGTGCTCAAGATCGAGTTCGCCGGCTCGCCGGACTTTCGCCCCCCGGTGTGGCCGGGACGGCGTGTCGAGGAGTGGGCGTTCGACCCGGACCCCGCCCCTCGACCAAGCGACGACCAGCAGATGATGATGCACCTCGACATCGAAGTGACCGACATCTCGGCTGCTGTCGAGCGGGTTCTGGAACTGGGCGGGAGTGAGGCGTCGTGGCAGCCAGCCAACCGTGACCCGAATCGGATTCGCATCATGCTCGACCCCGCCGGGCACCCCTTGTGTCTGTTCCTCCAAGGCGAGTAATCGCGACGCCGCTAGGTGAGGGGCCGTTTCACGGGGGCTGAACCGGTCACACCTGCCCTTCCGGCACCGCCGGTGACACCCCTCATTCGGCGACGTCCTCGTGGAACGGGTAGAGCCGGTAGCCGGGCTTCACGACGTGAGGAAACGACGAGTAGAACGCAGCCGCGTCCTCTTCGCTCAGCAGATCGACTCGTTCGCCGCCGGCCATTCGCAGGGCCTCGTTCACCAACGCGCGACCGATGCCGTTGTGTCGTGACTCCTCCGCCACGACGATGTTCGCGAGGAAGGCCTGGATCTCGCCGTCGCTGAACATCTGTGCGAAACCAACGACCATCGCATTCTCGATCGCGACGACGGTGGTGACCCCCGGAGCAGTGAGCACCCGCCCGGCTCGTTCCGGGTCTTCCGGGAACGAGGGCCA